>CAJWLW010000164.1 GCA_913042885.1 uncultured Lentisphaeria bacterium
GAATTCCTCGGGGTCGACGGCAAACGGCCGCTGCCGGGTCTGGCGATCTATGACGTCGCCGGCAATGTATGGAACATCACGGACTTGACGGAGAACTTCGAAGCCGACGAACCGGCGCCGAATGTGGCCAATGTAGGCAAGGTTTTCTTCGTCGATGTCAACGTCGACGGCATCGATCCTGGAGATAATTTCGATGGCCAGCAGGGCAAGCTCGCCACTTGCGCGGTGTGTGACGGGACACTGGCGGACTGGACGTTCCGGGATGTCGTCGGGGTGCCGCCGAATGCCGTGCCGGCCGCCGGTGACGAGTTCCTGACCGGCGCCGTCACCGAGATCACCAATGTCGATCAGATCATCAAATTGGCTGACGACACGTCGCCGGTGACGCTCGATACGGACGGTGACGGTCTGCAGGACGGTCTCGAAGTCAATGTCTACGATACCGACCCGCTGCTGTGGGACAGTGATGACGACGGTCTGAAAGACCTCGACGAGCTGCTCGCAGGTTTCGATCCGAACTCGTCGCTCAGTCCGCTGGTGGAACGCAGCGCCCAGCTCGGAGCGGGAGACTATCTGTCCGTCGAGAGCCGCACGCGGCACCAGCTCGAATCGTTCACGATCGAGGCCTGGGTCAAGCCCGAGGCTGCCGGCAGCACAGGTACCATCATCCGCAAGCTGAGCACTGCTGATCCCGCCGGTCCGGTCAACTACGAGTTGGGTCTGCGTGACGGCAGGCCGTATATCAAGTACACGCCGATCAACTGGACGGTGGCCAGCGCTGCTGTCGATATCGAGGTCCTCGCGGGCGCTGCTCTCGGCGATACCGACTGGCATCACCTCGCTGGTGTACTCGACTTGCTGAACGGCAAGCTCTGGCTCAATATCGACGGCATTGCCGAGCCGGCGCTGTTCGTCGGCATCGCACCATTGCTCGGCGAGGGCAACCTGACGATCGGCGCGCCGGACGATGTGGCGACGGCGGATCAGGTCGAAGGCTTTGTCGGCCACATCGACGAAGTTCGTCTGTGGAGCCAGGCGCGCACGACGGCGCTTGTCAGTTCGCTGCGCGATGTGGCGCTCTCCGGCACGGAGACACGCCTCAGTGCCTACTTCCGCATGGATGACGGCCAGTGGAGCGCCGAGATTCCGCCGTACCAGCGCCAGTACGGTGCCGAGGACTTCACCTTGCGCAACGACTTCGACTCCGTCGCCAAGGGCGCCCCGTTCGTGGCCGGGGTACCGTTTACCGCAGACGAAGTACCGAACCTCATCGAGATCGACTCCGACGGCGACGGCGCCCCCGATATCTGGGAAATCGACAATGGTCTCGATCCGCAGGTTGACGATGGCGGCGAGGATCCGGATGCGGATGGCCTGACCAACTTCGAGGAGTACATCCACGACACCGAGCCGTTCAACCCGGATACCGACGACGACCAGATGCCGGACGGCTACGAGGTCGGTTTCAACCTCGATCCGAAGCAGCTCGACAACATCCTGACCGACGACAAGGACGGTGACGGACTCTCGAACGTCCATGAATTCCTCGCCGGCACCGATCCGACCAATCGCGACACCGACGGTGACCTGATGCCGGACGGCTGGGAACGCGACAACCAGCTCGATCCGCTGGTTGCCGACGGCACCGCCGATCCCGACGGCGATCAGCTCGCCAACCTCGACGAGCTGCTTTACCTGACCAACCCGCGCGATAACGACACCGACGGCGATCTGCTCGACGACGGCTGGGAAGTCTTGAACGGATCGGTGCCGACGTTGAAAGATACCGACGGCGATGGCATCGAAGACGGCGCCGAGGACTGGGACTTCGATACCCTGGCCAACCACAAGGAGCAGGCGGTCGGTTCCGATCCGCGCAATCCCGATACGGACGGCGATGAAATGCCGGACGGCTGGGAAGTCGAAGCCAAGCGTGACAACCTCAACCTCGATCCGCTGAGTGCCGAAGGCATCAATGGCGCCGATGGCGATCCCGACTTCGATGGCCGCCTCAACCTCGAGGAATACCGCGCCCAGAGCGATCCGTGGGTGGCCGACAACGACGACTCGGATCTCGACGGGGATACCCTCTCCGATATCGAGGAAGTCTTCTTCGGCACCAGCCCGAGACTGGTCGATACCGATGACGACGGTTACAGCGACATCCTCGAGCGCGTCGATATAAGTGACGGCTTCGACAGTTCCGGTACGGACAGCCTGTCGAAGCGGATCACGGAGAATCTCATCCTGTCGCTCGACGGCCAGTCATTTATCGAGGTGCCGCGGACCAATGAGAAGGGCACCAACGACCTGGTAGCCAACCTGGCGAATCCCGATGTCCAGCGTCTCGGTTTCATCGACTGGACGGTCGAAGCCTGGATCCGTCCCGACGCGACGGCCCGTATCATGACGGTCGATGGCGACTTCGTTGCCGCCGGCTTCGTTGTCGGCGAGCCGGTCATCGTCGAAAACAGCGTCAACAACGATGACGATGTCGGGTACCGCGTGGTTGCTGTCAGCGAGAAGATTCTGACGTTGGATGAGGACGGGTTGGATGAGGACAAGAATCTGACGCCGGAGACGCCGTGGACTCCGGGCGCCGGCTTTGTCACTTTGACCTCGGCCAGTGCACCGGTCGGTCTGACACGGGACGACATATCGTTCCACGACGGCATGGTCGTGATCCAGCGCACCCTGCACAACCCGTCGAACGGCCTGATTGTCACCAACTACGAGCTTGGTATCGACGAGGATGCCAAGCCGTATATCCGATGGGAGGACCAGCGCACGACCCGTGAGGCCAAGCGCGCGACAGCGATCAAGGCCGGGCTGGACAATTTCGTTTGGTCGCACATCTCCGGCACCTTCCGCGCTGCCAGCAACACCCTGCTGCTGTTCGTCAATGGTATCGAAGTGGCACGTCGCACCGACGCCTTCAACCAGGCGAAAGTCAAGGACCTATTGATGAATGCCCGCGTCCGTGTCGGTGCCGGTATCGATCCGGAGAATGTGGCGGATGGTGTCGTATTGAATCCGTTCGTTGGTGACATCGACGAAATCATCATCTGGGATCACACCCGGACGCCGTCCGAGGTCACCAGTGCCTTCAACCGTACGCGCAACCAGGTACTCGGTCTCGAAGAGTACGAGCCTGGTCTGGTCCCGGCCGAGGGTGTCTTTGACTTTGGCCTCGACACCGGGTTCGTCGTTGTCGAAGAGGAAGTCGTTGTGGAGGGCGGCGATGCCGCCGAGGATGGCACTGTCACTACGGAAACCGAAATCGTGCGAGTGCTGGTCACCTTCAAGCCGACTTTACCTGGCGAATCGTCTGCGGGCGCCACCGGATTGACGACGATCGATGGTGGGGATGCGGCAGTCGAGGATCCGGCCGAAGATGATGAAGCCGGGGAAGATGCAACTGGCGAGGAAGATGCGGACCGCGACCTGACGGCTGCCGGTGGCCAGGAAGAAGAGGAGGAAGAGGAGGAATCCATCGTTGATCCGGCCCTCATCGCCTTTGCCAACGACCGGTCGAATTCCTTCGGTGTGCTGTTGCAGAACGCCATGTTCGAGGATGTCAACGGCGACGGCCTTTGGGATCCGGACCTGCCCGAACCGCTTTGGCAGGATTTCAACGGCAACCTGGTGTTCGACACAGCCGACCTGCTGCTGACCGGAGAGGCTGGTGTCGGGGCCGTTGGCATCGAGAAGGCCTTTTTCTTCGCTGACGATAACGGCGACAACGCTTGGGACGAGAACGAGCTGACCTGGACCGATTACGTCCGCAGCCAGAGTCCATTCCGGCATCAGCGAGCGGAGTGGGCCGAGATACTCGGTATCGCATACTACCTCAAGTTCGACGACGGTCCGTTGGTTCTCGAAGCCTTGGATGATCCGGTGCCCGACTTCAACCCGGAGAACTTCGAAGGTACGGTGCGGGTGACGCAGAATACGGACGATCCCGCCGACGACACGTACTGGATCGATGTCGATCCGGATCTCGATCGTCGCGAGTGGATAGAGAACACGGCGCTGAATCCATTTACAAACACGATTCTGAAGATCAATCCGACGATGGAAGACTTCGCCTGGCATGCCGACTGGCTGCCGTTCGAGAACAACAATCGCTGGACCTATGCGGCCAGGTTGACACCTGTCGAGGGCGCTTTCTTCAGTGCCGTGATCAGCAACGGCAATGATCCACCGGACGTCACCAATGTCGAGCTTTTGCTGACACCGGCGGAGCCGGGGCTTGACAGTGAATTGTCTGTCGCGGCCTCCGGCGAGTTCGATCCCAACGGTGATCTGACCGGCTTCCTCTATGAGTGGTACCAGGCGCCAGTGGGCACCGCCGTGGGGTTGATTGATCAGACCCCGGGCAACCCTGCACTGGATGTTGCCTTTTGGACACTGATTGACGATCAGGACAATCACATGCTGAATCTCGGTGATCCGGACCGCGACGGTGTGCCGGACCGGCTGAACGACGATCCGATGGCTTACGTTGCGATCGTTGTCGCTGAGGACGAACACGGGGCGCGCAGCGAGCGGCTGGCCTCGAACACGGTGGAGTCGGCGGTCGGCCTGAATACTCCGAGTGCACCTGAGATTACGATCCGCGAGAAGATTGATGAGGAAGCTGATGATACGGTCACCTTCGTCGTTGAAATTATCACGCCGTCCGTTGATTTGGATGGTGACGACATCACGTACTTCTCGCGGTGGATCCGCAACGAGGGCATCGTGCTGGTGGATGAGGCTGCAGTCGCCGGTTGGGTAGGGACGGCTGCCGCTGCTGTCGAGGAGAATCTGATCGGCAATCCGATTGTCGAGGAGATCAACGAAGACCTGGGCATTGTGTTGTTCCGAATTTCCGGTGACGTTGTCGCACTGGAGCTTGGCGATGTGCTGACCTGCGAGGTCTATGCTTCCGACATCAGCATCCTCGGCGGTCGTCGCAGTGCGTCAGCTTTCAGCACCCAGACTATCGTTGTGGGTGGTGGAATCGGGGAAGCCAACATTGAGCCGTCGGAACCGACAATCCAGATTCGACCGAAGGCACCCTTGCCGGGGCTCGACGAGTTGCGCTGCGAAATTCTCACCGAGAGCGTTGATCCCGATGGCGACCGGGTCGTCTACCTGTTTTCCTGGTGGCGCGTGGTGCGCGGGATCTCCGATGCCGATCTTGGCGGCATCGCGCCGGTGATCGGTACTGACGGGCAGCAGGTCACCGACGAGATTGTACCGGCGGCATCGACGACCGTGTTCGCGAATCAGCCGATCTTCTGCGAAGTGATGGCGATGGATACCTTCGGGAACCTCAGTGACACTGTCCGCAGTGAGGTGATTTTCATTGGTGCTACCGGCGATGCAACCGCAGCGACGGAGGGCGGCGACACGTTTGAACCGGACGACTCATCGTCCGACGCGCACGCAATCACAGTCAATGCCGCGGGCGGTCAGCTCCACTCGCTGCCGCGTCGGGATATGGACTGGGTGTACTTCGATCTCGAGGAAACTTCAGACGTCACGACGGTGGTTGGTACTGAATTGGAAATCGCGCGCCTGTTCACTCACAACGATTTTGGCGAACTGGAAGACGCCGATATCGGTTTTGGTACGTCGGGCATCAACCTCGCGATCGACACCGTCTCATGGCTCTATCACGAGGACGACCTGCTAAATCCGATCGCTCACAACGATGACTTCAACAATTTCGATACGGCTGGTTACACGTTGTCGTCAACCATCAAGCAGCGGCTGAACCCCGGACGTTACTACCTGCTGATTGCGGCTCACGATCGGTTCCAGGACAACCTGCCGACGGTGATAATTGGCATCCGTGCCGATCCGATTTCCGGTAGCATCGTGCTGTCACCCGCGCAGCCGCGTATCGTGCCGTCGAATCCGCTGGTTACCGATGATCTCGTCGCGGTTGTCGAAGGTGTCCGGGACGATCAGATCCTGAATTTCCGCTGGTTCCTCAACGGTATCGAAGTGCTGGTCACCGAACCCGATGAGGCGGCCGGAGCACCGGGCAACCATCTGGACAAGCGCTTCACGCGCACCGGCCAGCGCTGGCAGGTCGCCGCCTTCACGGTCGACGGCGCGATGCACAGCGGCGATAGTCTGCTCAGTAACGAAGTGTCAATCATTAACGACGAATGGAACCTGACGATGACCGCGGAACGGACGTACGGTGACGGTACGGAAACGCCGGACCAGACAGTGTCGATCGGTTGGGAGACGCAGGCCACCCATGGCTGGGATCGCAATATCGACATTGATCTGCCGACTTTGGTGGATCTGCCGGCAGGTCCAGTGACGCCACCGGGGGCCGAGATTCCGGGCGGCAGCTTCTTCTCGCGTGGCTTCAGCACCGGACATACGGCACTGACACGAGATATTCGCCCGTTCGGACGAACCGCGACGTGGTACCTCTACCTGGACTTCGGCATTAACCCGACCAGTGTAAGCCTGTCATGGCCGGTCCCGGATCTGCCCAGGTCGGACCTGCCGATGTATCTGGTCGAAGTCGACGAAGAGAATGATTTCTCCATCATTCCAGACACCGAAATCGATATGTTGATGACTACGAAGCTGAACTTCGATACGGAGATATTGACTGAAGAACGCATTCGTGTTTTCCGCGTCACCATAGGTAGCGCCAGTGCCTCGGTGACAGTGTCTCTGCAGCCGGGGTGGAATCTGGTGTCGTTCCCGATCACACCGAACGATTCGGATCCGGATGCGGTGTTCTCGAACCACACCGGCCGGGTCATCACAGGCGTTGTCTGGGGCTACCGCGACGGTAGTTACTTCGCCGCCGAAAACATTGTAGCCGCTACCGGCTACTGGGTTTACAACGCCCGTGATGGTATCGAACATATTGTGGTATCCGGATTCACCGGCGACAACAAAATCGTGCTCAAAGAAAGCTGGAATCTCGTCGGCACGACGGAGCTGACGCCGCAGCCGATGGAGAATACCGACCTGGAGCAGGCGTTCTACTATGATGCTGGCAACAGGGACTACATGAACGCAATAGACATCGCCACTGGTATCGTGACATTCGAGGCGTCTCGTGGCTACTGGGTGGAGTCTAGCCGGGAGCGCCAGTTCAGGTTCCGGTAGCCTTGAGGATTAAAATGCGATGGGCCCGCCGGTGCCAGTGCAGTGCCGGCGGGCCTTTTGCTTTTTCCGGGTTAATCGTCCACAAAAAACATCTACTTTGTATTGCAAAGTAGTCTTCTTTGGCTATAGTATCACGTAGCGAGGGGACTTGCGAAGCACAACGGCAAACGCACACACTGACACGACAAGATGATCGGCGATCACATACATCAGACCCTCAAACAAGTCCGCGAGTTGCAAGCCAATATCCTCGAAAAACAGCGGTTCAAAGGATATTCCGGACGCGCTCGCGCGGTCGCCGGCACCGGTGCCCTGGTCGGCACCGGCATCATGTCGATGAACTTCTACCCGGGCAGCATCAATGCACACTTGGTCGGCTGGGCTACGATCCTGTCGTTTGCCCTCTGTCTCAACTATGGTGCCCTTGTTCAGTGGTTTCTCTTTGACCCCAAAGTCAAGCGCGACATCCGTCGCCTCAAGCCGGTTATCGATGGCATGCCGCCGTTGCTTGTGGCCGGTCTCTTCACGGTCGCCCTGATCGAGTGTGGTCAGTTCAGCTATCTGTTCGGCATGTGGCTTGCCATGTTCGGTCTGGCAAATCTTGCATCCCGCCATGTACTGCCTAAAGGCATCGTGTGGCTTGGCATCTTCTATATCGTCTGCGGTGCTGCACTCTCACTGGCCCCCGACCAGTCGTTCCTCAGCCCGCTGCCGGTCGGTGTGGTGCTGTTCGTCGGCGAATGGATCGGTGGTGTCATCATCCATTATGACGGCAAAGTCGACTCGGTCATGCGCCAGGCAGTGATAACGGAAATGGTTGACGGACCAATCGAGTGAACCGACTGACGACGCCGGTGGAGGCACCATGAAAATCGACACAGACAATCCATATAACGAACTCAAGCGCGTCTTCCATGAACCCAGCCGCCTGGCCATCATGTCGGCTTTGTGTGCCGCCGCAAGCGGTCTCAGTTTCAATGAACTCAAGGCTGCCTGCGACCTCACCGACGGCAATCAGAGCCGCCACTTGAAGACGCTCGAAAGCGCTGGCATGGTGACTATCAAGAAGAGTTTTATCGGCGCCAAACCGCGCACGACAGTCTTTCTTTCCGACCAGGGGCGGGAGAGCTTTCTCGAGTATCTCAGTGCTCTCGAGATCGTTCTGCAACGCGCTGCCGACGCGGTGCAACCCAGCGATGTCAGCCTGACGCAAGTCTCTCCCGCAGGTGCCTGAAACGATGGGGAAATTGGCAGGAATGCGACTTCTTCGGCCTTCCCGGGCTGTTGAAACCTCCAACTATGGTTATATTTGGGTTACTTGACCTCAAAGTGTGTGTGACATATGAATATCGGTATTGAGGCACTCAGTTTTTACGTTCCGAGGTATTACCTCGATCTGGCAGCGTTGGCTGCTGCCCGCGGCGTGGACGTCGACAAGTATTACATCGGCCTGGGCCAGGAAAAAATGGCCGTGCCGCCGCCGGACGAAGACGTCATCACGATGGCCGCCAATGCCGGGATGCAGGTGCTTACTCACGTTGATCGGAACAGCATCGACACGATCATGTTTGCCACCGAGTCCGGTGTCGATCAATCGAAGGCGGGTGCCATATTCGTGCACAGCCTGCTTGACCTGCCCAGCACTTGCCGGGCCTTCGAAATCAAACAGGCCTGCTGCAGCAGCACCGCGGCGCTGGACATGGCAGTTGCTCTCGTGCATCGGCATCCGGACAAGAAGATACTGATCGTTGCCGCCGATGTGGCACGTTACGGTTTCTGTACACCCGGAGAACCGACGCAGGGCGCCGGTGCCGTGGCGATGGTCATTTCGTCCTCGCCGCGCCTGATGCAGCTCGACAACGAGTCGGGCTCTTACACGGAAGACGTCATGGACTTCTGGCGTCCGAATTATATGGACGAGGCGGTCGTCGATGGCAAGTTGTCGATCCGCACGTATCTGCACGCACTGGGTGAAAGCTGGCAGGGCTACCACCGTCAATCCGGCCGCGGCCTTGATGACTTCGAGCGGTTCTGCTATCATTTGCCGTTCACCCGCATGGGCGAGAAGGCGCACGCGCATCTCCTGGCAATCGTCGCTGCCACGGAAGACTGCGCAGTGAGCAGTGAGCTGATCTGCCGCGTTAACGATTCGCTGCACTACAACCGCCAGATCGGCAACACTTACACAGCGTCATTGTATATCAGTCTCAGTTCGATGCTCGAACACGCCGACGACTTGTCAGGGCAGCGCATAGGGCTGTTCAGCTATGGCTCCGGCTGCATGGCGTCATTCTTCAGCGGTATCGTCAGCAACCGCTATCAGGAGTGGCTGACCGGCGACCTGCATCGGGATATGCTTGGCGATCGCGTCGAACTCAGTTACGAAGCCTACGCGGAATTGTACGCTCAGTCGGGACCGGTCACCGGCGACTGCCAGACGCCGGTCCATGACACCGGCCGGTTCCGCCTTGCCGGTATTACCGGACACAAGCGCCTGTACGAGCGCGTTGCGGCTTCCGCTGCTGTCCGCGAGGAGCCGGAACCGGTAGCGTAGCGCGAAGCTTTCCCAACAAGCGCCCCGCTTGAAACGCAGGTGTTCGCCTGGAGCGGTTGCTTCTTACAGGGCGTACAGTTGCGTATACCGCTCGGTCAGTGCAGCGACCAGGTGCGATGGGGAAAGCGCTTCGCCAGTCACCGACTCGATCAGTTCGGATGCATAGTAGCAGCGGCCGTGCCGGTGGACGCGATCACGCAACCAGTCGAGCAGTACTTTCAACCGCCCGTTTGCCAAGTCTTCCTCGAGCTTCGGCAGCTCTCGCCGGGCGCAACCGTAAAGCTGTGCGGCGTACAGATTGCCCAGGGTGTAGGTCGGAAAATAGCCGAAGCTGCCAAACGACCAATGCACATCCTGCAGGCAGCCCTGCGTGTCATCCGGCACTTCCAAGCCGAAGATCTCACGGAATTTCCCGTTCCAGGCATCCGGCACGTCGGCTGCGGTCAGTTCTCCGGCAATCAGTGCTTGCTCCAGTTCGAACCGTAGAATGATATGCAGATTGTAGGTGCCCTCGTCGGCTT
>CAJWLW010000165.1 GCA_913042885.1 uncultured Lentisphaeria bacterium
GACCCCGAGCTGGTCCGGCAGGGCCTGCCGGCTTTTATCCTGCTGCTCGACGGATTGATCGAGGCCTACCCGGAGAACCCGGAACTGCTGCGGGCAGCTGCCACGTCATATGTCGCTTACGCTCAGGCCTTCCTGGCCGACCCCAAAGACGAAGAGCGCGCCGCCAGACTATACGATCGCGCTCATCACTACGGCATGCGACTGCTGCAGCGTCACAAGCACCTGGCGGCAACCCTGCGCAGCAGCGGTGACTCCTTCGAACTTGCCCTTCGCACGTGTTCGGCAGAGGACGTGCCCGACCTCTATGTTGCCGGCACCGCGTGGCTCGGTTGGATCATTGCCAAACCGGATTCGATCGAGGCACTGGCCGACCTGCCACGGGCTCTCGACCTGATGGAACGAATCCTCGAGCTCGATGAAGGCTACGGCAACGGCAGCGCCCACCTCACCTTCGGCATTTACTACGCGATCCAGCCCGCCGGCGCCGGCCAGGACCTGGCTAAGAGCCGGCACCACTTCAAGCGCGCCATCGAGCTGGGCGGCGGCAATGACCTGACCGCCCGCCTGCTGTATGCCGAGTTCATCGGCAAGGCCACACTCGACCGCGATTTCTTCTCCGGCCAGCTTGAGGACATTCTCAAATTCGACGTCACCATCGCGCCTGACCATCGGCTGGCGAACGAGCTGGCATTGCAGCGCGCCAGAATGCTGCTGCTCAATCAGGACGATTATTTCTGACCTGTCGGTCACCACCGATGACGCCGACGCAGTGAATAAAAGTTCTGCTTCAGACGACCAACTATTACCGGGATCGTTGACAAACGCTTTTTCGTATTTCATTTTCCAGACATCATGCGCGCTACCCTTTCGGAGGTTACATGCCACACAATCGTTTGATTCCATTCCTTTGCTGTATCCTGGTTATAGGCAGCACCCAGATCGGTGCTGCCAAGAAAACCTTCAAAATATCCAGCCAGGCGCCGGAACGCAGTATCTGGGGCAAGGCTCTGATCAAGATCGCCCAAAACGTCTCCGCTGTCACCGACGGTGAGGTTGAATTCAAGATTTTCCACGGCGGCGTACAGGGCGATGAGCAAACCGTGCTGAGGAAAATGCGTGTGAAGCAATTGCACGGCGCCGGCTTCATTGGCCAGGGCCTGTCGATCATCAATCCGGATGCTCTGGCGCTGACGCTGCCGGCGCTGTTCGAGAGCCAGGAAGAGTTTGAGTATGTCCTCAACGAGGTCGGCCCGGAGATTTCTCAGGCCTGTGCAAAGAAAGGCTATAAGGTCCTGTCGTACCCGCAGCTCGGTTATGCTTTCGCCTTCAGCCGCGACCCGATCCATAGCATAGACGACCTGAAATCGTCCAAGCCCTGGCTCATCCAGGGAGACGTCATGAGCAGAGAACTGTTCGACGTACTCGACGTATCACCAGTTTCCGCCAGCGTCGGCGAAGTGCTGCCAGCCCTCAATTCAGGCATGATTCGCCTGGTCTTTTCGCCACCTACCGCCGTGATCGCTATGCAGTGGCACGATAAACTGTCCTTTCGCTTGTCGCGCGAGATCATTCCCACCATGGGTGTCCTGCTGGTGGACCTCGAACGCTGGAACACTCTGCCCAGGGAAACACAAAAAAAGGTGGAGCAGATCGTCGACCTCGAAATCGCGCGCCTCAACAAAGCTGTCCTCAAGACCAACGACAAAGCTATTGAAGTTCTCGAACACCGCGGCATGGAAACGATCCAGGTCACCGATGAGTTAGCCCAAATCGTCGTCGATGCCAGCGAGCAGGTCGCGCAGCGGCTGGCCGACAAGGCTTTTTCCAAAAGTTTCCTCGAGCGGATCCTCAAGGCTGCCGCCGATTATCGAGAAAAGAATGCCGGCAAGTGAGCCGGATGCCGAGTTCAGTGTTACAGTTCGCCGGCTGCGGTTAGCTTTTCAGCCACGAGCCCGAGTGTAACCTGAACAGTAAGGTACAGCGTGAGTGGCGAACCCGTTCAACCCGATGACGATCCCCTCGCACCTCCACTCCATGAGGGTCGGTTCGCACGTCTGATCCGACGCACGGAAGAGTGCTTTTTCGTCGCCATCCTCCTCGCCCTCGTTGGCGTCGGCCTCGCACCGATTGTCGCACGACGCTTTGACCTGGGCTCTATCACCTGGTCGATCGACGTCTCCAGGCAGTTGGTCCTGTGGATCGCCCTCTTCGGTGCCGGCGCCGCAACTCGCGATCGCAAGCACATAGTCATCGACGCAGTCAGCCACCTGCTGAGCGCGCGCAACAAGTTCCGGTTGAGCGTCCTCACCGGGTTGATCTCCACCGCCGCCTGCGGATTCCTCTTCGTTCTCTGCGTGCGCTTCGTTCAGAGCGAACTGGAGTTCAACTCGGATGTATCCTGGCATTTCGGTATTCCTCTGTGGATTCTCAGTGTGGTGCTTCCCGTCGGCTTTCTGATCCTGACCTTCCGATTCATTGCAAGCACCTACGAGGACGTCATCTCCGGCTTCGTTCGGCGGCAGCCGAAAGATCAGGAGGGACCCGCGGCATGAGCGGTATCGTTTCCGTCATCCTGGCGCTCGGCACAGTACCGCTGTTCGTGGTCATGGTGGTCTCAGCCGTGCTGCTCTCGGTCGCACTCGGACAGGATGAAGTGCCGTTCGGCAGCATCGTCATCAGCATCAACAGCCTGGCAAAGATGCAGTTGCTGGAGGCCCTGCCGCTGTTCGCCTTCGGCGGCTATCTGCTGGCCTACAGCGGTGCGCCGAACCGACTGGTACGCTTGTCGAACGCCGTGCTCGGCGGATTACCCGGTGGCCTGGCGATCGTCGCAATCGTCGGCTGCACCTTCCTCACGGCGCTCACCGGCGCCTCGGGCGTCACCATCGTCGCCCTCGGCGGGCTGCTGCTGCCCGCGATGCTCAAACAAGGGTACCCCGAGAACTTCAGCCTCGGGACAATTACCGCCGGCGGCAGCCTCGGCGTGCTGTTCGCCCCGAGCCTGCCGATCATTCTCTACGGCGTCGTTTCAGGTGTCAGCACCGATGACCTGTTCAAGGCCGGACTGATCCCCGGCCTGCTGATCGTCGCGACCCTGTCGGTATACGCCGCCGTTCGCGGTATCCAATGCAAGGTGCCGCGCCAGGCATTCTCATGGCGGGAACTGGGGGGCGCACTGTGGGAGGCAAAGTGGGAAATCCCCTTGCCGATTTTTCTGGTCATCGGCATCTATCGCGGCGTGTTTGTCGTCAGCGAAGCGGCAGTGATTGCGACTGCGTACATCTTCATCGTCGAGGTAATCATCCAGCGCGACATCAAGTGGGGCAAGATCGGCGCCATCGCCCGCGAAAGCATGGTGCTGATCGGCGGCATCCTGATTATTCTGGGAACCACGCTGGCTGTGAACAATGCCATCATCGACGCAGAAATTCCAAAGGAGATGTTCGCCAGGATCAAGCCGTACATGGAAAGCAAAATCGCCTTCCTCCTCTGCCTCAATGTCTTCCTGCTGATCGTCGGCTGCATGATCGATATCTACGCCGCCGTCGTTCTCATCGTGCCGCTAATTCTGCCGATCGCGATGCATTACGGTATCCACCCGGTGCATCTGGGCATCATTTTCCTGACGAATTTAGGCATCGGTTACGCCACACCGCCGGTCGGCATGAATCTCTTTATTGCGACAGTGCGATTCAGCAAACCAATCCTCAAACTGTATTGGGCCTGCATCCCCTTTATCCTGCTGCTGCTGGTGATGCTCGCGGTGATCACCTACTGCCCCGCACTCAGCACCTGGGTCCTGGACGACAGCTCGGTTCAGGCGCCCTTGCCGGAGGACGATCTCGACAAGCTGCTCGAAATCGAGGATTTCGGCGACCTCGATGAACCGCTGGACAAGGACGAAGTCGATGACTCAGAGTACCTGGAATACTTCGACGACCTGCTCAATCTCGACAAGCTCGACAAAAAACCACAATAGCGCCGCATGGCAGCCCGGCAGTCGCCGGGCAACACCCCGCGCATGTGGCGCCGGTCTTTTCACAATGCCCTCGGCCACGGCATGCACAACGTCAAGATCGTCGTAGTCGGAATCCGCTGCGCTGCACCCGACCGCATAGACGAGCCGCTGAATCGCCGCATCGCCGACGAACTGATTCGACAGCAATACGTCCATGTTGGCCTGCAACAATACGTCCACATCATGCGCGTGGCGGCGGTGAAACCGAGGCAACCGCCCGCCGCCATCTGCTCTTTAGTCAGCGGTATGCACTTGTGATTCTTGAAGTGCGGCCGCAGTTCCGCCTGCGTGTCCGCAACCAGTGCGGCGGCGCAAATCGATATTGCGTTTCGCAGCGGGCCAGTCGAGCAGCAGTACCGGCGTCGGCAGTTCGTAGATGGATTTGGCGCTCATCCGCGTGACCTTTCTGCCCGCAGCCGGAGGGTTGCTTCGTCGTCGACCTCGAACGTCCCGTCCTTCAATATGACACCATAGTCCGCCACCGCCGCCTCGCGGGAGACGCGATCGTTCCTGACGTCCCGGGCAACTGCTTTCGGGTCGCGCTCCAGCGGATCGCCGAAACCGCCGCCGCCGGGCTGCCGGTGGTATATGGTTTCGCCTTCCTTCATGCTGGTCGAAACCATGGTTATCAGCTCTTCCTTGTCGGCCGCGTGATGCAATACATTGGTGGACCCTCTGCCGGGTTGCCCGCCCTGCAGGCCGTACGGCAGATGGTCGCGGCGATCGGAGCGGATCGTCAACT
Source organism: uncultured Lentisphaeria bacterium (assembly GCA_913042885.1). The sequence continues at coordinate 4,761 of CAJWLW010000165.1, forward strand.
GCGCATCGCCTTCGAGCAGTGTCCACTCCCGTTCCACCGCCATGCCGCCGCGAAAACGACCGGCACCGCCCGAGTCGTTCACCAGACCGTAGCGTTCGATGCGGATTGGATAGTTGCACTCGGCTTCTTCGATAGGGATGTTGGCAGCGACATTGGCAGGGCTGCACAGACCGTCGTTGCCATCGCGGTCCGGCCGCGCGCCCCACGTGCCGCAGAGAAGTTCGTAGTAGACGTACGCGTCTTGCGACTCCCGGCGCTGCCCGCCGATGATTATCAGGCTGTTGCCGCCTTCGCAGGCCGCCGGTACGCGGTCCGGCACGATCCCCGCCAGCGCGCCGAGGGCCACGTCCACCAGACGAAAGCCGACAATACCACGCATCGACGAGGCACCCGGCATGCGGACGTTGAAGATCGAACCTTCCGGCGCAATGACCTCGAGCGGCCGGAACATGCCCTCGGTGTTCGGCAATGCCTGACTCATCGCCGAGCGCATCGCGAAACCGATGGTAGCAACCGTAAAGGATCGCGTCGCATTGATCGCACCCGGCACCTGATCTGCCGAGCCGGTGAGATCTGCGGTCAGCCTGTCACCGGCAACGGTCATGGTGCATTGAACCTTCGTACGCGGCCCACCGCAGCCATCGCTGTCGATATAGTCGACGAAGGTACTCGACCCGTCGGGCCACGATGCGATCTCGCTGCGCACCAGACGCTCGCTGTAGTCGAGCAACTCGCGGGCACAGCTCTCGAAAGTCTCGATGCCGTGGCGCTCAATCAACTCGAGGACCGCATGTTCGCCGACATGACAGGCCGATAACTGACTGCGCAGATCGCCGAAGGTCATTACCGGCACACGAATATTGGCGCGCAAAAGGGCGAACAACGCCTCGTCCGGCTCGCCCCGATGATAAAGCTTCAGCATCGGAATGCGGAAGCCGTCCTGGAAAATATCGCGATTGTCGCAGGCGGAGCTCCCCGGCACGCGGCCGCCCAAATCGAGATGATGCGCCGTCGCGACGGCAAAGGCGACGCGCCGATCCCCGACGAACACCGGCTTGATGATGAAGATGTCCGGGATGTGCATGCCGCCGTCGAACGGATCGTTCAGGATGAAAACGTCACCGGGCTCGATGGCGTCACCGTACTTCCGGAACATCGACTGCATCGCATCGGGCACCGAGCCCATATGAAACGGAATGGTCGTGCTCTGGGCGATCTGCTCGCCTTCGGTATTACACAGGGACGTCGAGAAATCCAGCGCATCCCGGACGATCGTCGAGTAGGCCGTGCGATAAAGCCCTATCGCCATGACGTCGGCAGTCGAAGCCAGGGCGTTGCTGACAATCTCGAGGGTGATGGGATCGACCGTGCTCATGATGTCGCATCGCCGTATGTCATGATGATGTTGCCGTGGGCGTCGTGCTTCGCGGTCCACCCGGGCGGCACAACGATAGTGGCGTCGTACTCGTCGATGAACAACGGACCGGCGGTAACAGTTTCGAGATCAGCGCGCGTGACAATCGGCACCGCGACCGGCGTTGCGGAGTCCGCAAACGCGGCATGCCGGGACTGCGAACTCCGCGACGGCTCGCTGCCGTCGGGCGCATCCATGCGGCTGTCGCTGATCGTGCGCCCGACCAGGCGCACGGCGCACACTTCGATGACGCTGTCGTCGTCGCCGGCGTGACCGTAAAGACGTGCATGTTCGGCGATGAAATCCTTGCAGAGCTGCTCAATGTCAACGGTCGCCGTTTCGAATTCGCCGCTCACAGTGAGCGGGATGCGGATGACAGAGGCTTCGCCGTCAAAGCGCACATCGGCGCCGGCGGCCAGCGTGACCGTATCGAGCGGCACCGATTCACTGCGGAACTGGTCAAACATTTCTTCGCGCATCTCGTCGATCGGCGCCTGGACGTTGCCGCTGTCGAGCCTGGCGCCGGCAAGCTGGCAACTGCGCACGTGGTGATGCTCGATGCCGGACACCAGCAGGCCGACGGCGCTGAACACCCCTGGCCTGGGCGGTACAAGCACCCGCGTCATGCCAAGCTCCCTTGCCAGGTTGGCCGCGTGCACCGGACCGGAACCGCCGAAGGCCACCATGGTGAACTCGCGAGGATCACGGCCGCGGTGCACCGACACCTCGCGCAGCGCCCGCAGCATCATGGCGTTGGCGATGTCATGGACGCCGAGGGCGGCCGGAATGGTTTCGAGGCCGAGGGGTTCGGCAATCTGCTCTTCGATCGCCTGCGTCGCGGCGGCCTCGTCGATGACCACGTCGCCACCGGCAAGCCGGCCGGCGCCGATATAGCCAAGCGCGACATTCGCATCGGTCACCGTCGGCTGCGTGCCGCCGCGCTGGTAACACACGGGACCGGGCAGTGCTCCGGCGCTGCGGGGTCCGACCTTGAGCGCGCCGGCACCGTCGATCGCCGCAATGCTGCCGCCGCCGGCGCCGACTTCACCGATGGCAATGGCAGGCGCCAGGATCAGCTCGCCGCCGCCGCCGGTCAGGCGGTTGCCGGCCGACAACGAGGCACCCACCTCGTACTCGGTGGTGTACGGAATCTCGCCGGCTTCGATCATCGCGGCCTTGGCAGTCGTGCCGCCCATGTCGAAACTGATGATGTTGTCGATGCCGCAGAGGCTGCCGGCATTCGCCGCAGCCAGCACCCCCGCCGCCGGTCCGGACTCGAGGGCATACACCGGGTTGCGCGCGGCGTCGGCCGCCGGGGTCAGGCCGCCGGCCGACTGCATGATCAACAAAGGCGCGTCGACACCGCGATCATCAAGACCATTGCCGAGCCTGGCGAGATACTTGTTCATGATCGGACGGACATAGGCATTGACAACGGTCGTCGCGGTGCGCTCGTACTCGCGGCGCTGGCGCAGAACCTCGTGGGACAGCGACACCGGCAGGTCCGGCAGATGCCGAAGCAGATACTCGCCGGCCTGCTGCTCGTGCGCCGGAAAAGCATAGGCATGCAGAAAACAGATGGCGACGGACTCGACATTCTCGGCGGTCAACTGCTCGATGATCGGGTCCAGCTCCGCAACGTCCAGCGGCGACAGAACCTCGCCATACGCCGACAGGCGCTCGCCAACCTCGAAACGCAGATAGCGGTCGACCATGGCCGGCGGTTTGACGAAGAACAGATCGTAAAGCTGCGGCGCCCGCATGCGGCGCATCTCCAGCACATCGCGAAAGCCGCGCGTCGTGATCAGTGCGGTCTTCGCACCGCGATTCTCGAGCACGGCGTTGGTCGCTACCGTCGTGCCGTGGCAGACCGCCGTCACTGAGCCGGGCACGACAGCTTCGTCGCGCAGCACCTCGTCGACGGCGGCCAGCACAGCCGACTCGAAATCGGGCGGTGTCGACGGCACCTTGCGGGTCAGCACACGCCCCTCGTGGCCGACAACGACGAGGTCGGTGAAAGTGCCGCCGACGTCGGCAGCCAGGCGGATTTGTGATTCAGCCACGGGCGAACAGGTGGTTTGGGACAATTGAGTTCGGTAGTTGACACTCTGAGACGAGGAATTCAATTGGAAGACATGCCGGCACCCGACACAAAGTTCATTATCACCGGCGGCACGGTTATCGACGGAACCGGTGGCGAACCGATCGCTGCCGACGTCGTCGTCGAGGACGGCCGCATCCGCGAGATCGACTCGATCGAAGCGGCGGACATGCCGCGCCTCGATGCGTCCGGCATGTACGTGACCCCGGGTTTCATCGACATTCACAGCCACTCGGACTTCACGCTGCTGGTCGATCCGCGGGCCGTCAGCCAGATCAGCCAGGGCGTGACCCTCGAGGTCGTCGGCAATTGCGGTCACGGCTGCGCGCCGATCGGCGATCCGGATGAAGCAAAGGGAAACATCTACGGGAGCCTCGCCGATTTCGATATCGACTGGCGTACGATGGCCGCTTACCTCGAGCGTCTCGACACCGCACGGCCCGCCGTCAACGTCGCGACGCTGGTAGCCAACGGCAACTTGCGCATGGCGGCTGTAGCAGAGCTCGACCGGCCGGCCACCGCCGCTGAGTTGGGCAAAATGAAAGCGCTGCTGCAGGAAGGGCTGGAAGCAGGCGCCATCGGGTATTCGACCGGCCTCGACTATGGCGCCGAGCTGGCCTGTCCCGAGGATGAGATTATCGAACTCTGCCGCACGACTGCGACAGCCGGCGGCTACTACGCGACGCACACACGCAATGAAATCGGCAAGGCAGAGGAAGCCATAGCGGAAGCTATCCGGGCAGCCGCAGCCACAGAAGTGCCGTTGCAGGTATCGCATATATCCGTGGTCGCCCGTCTCAGCACCGACAGCCGCGGGGCGATCGAACAGGCGCTTGCGCAGGTCGATGAGGCACGCGACCGCGGGCTGGACGTCGAGTTCGATATGCACACGCGTCTGTTCGGTACCACCAACCTCAGCACCATGCTGCCCGCCTGGGCCATGGACGGTACGGCGGCGGACATCGCAAAAAGGCTCGAAGACACGGACACCCGCCGGCAATTCAGGGAGTACCCGAACATTCTCACGACCCTCGCCGACAACGACTGGAGCCGCATCGTGCTGGTCCGCAGCAAGGCGTTGCCGGAATTTTCACAGATCAGCATTGCGGACATCGCAACGCAGCGCGGCACCGATGTGTTCGATGCCATCTACGACATCCTGCTGGCGGACGTCGGCGACCTGCACGGCCCGATGATCGTCGCGCATGTCTACAACGAAGACGATATTCGACCCGCCTTTCTACACGATCGCTGCATGGTCGGGTCGGATGCCACCGCCCTGGCGACGGACGGGCCGCTGGCCTGCCAGTGTTTTCACGGCGCCTTCACCTGGGCCGCATGGTTCTTTCGCCATTTCGTCCGGGACACTGCCATGCTCACGTCCCAGGACGCAATTCGCCGAATCACCTCATTGCCGGCGACCCGGCTCGGTCTGAGCGATCGCGGCGTGCTGCGCCCGGGCGCCTGTGCGGACATCGCGATCTTCGACCCGCAGAATTTCTCCGAACGCGGCACCACATTCGAGCCCAATCAGGTCGCCACCGGCATGACGCACGTCATCGTCAACGGCATCATCGCGCTGGAAGACGGACAGTTGACCGGCAACCGCGGCGGCCAGGTGCTGCGCAGTTAACCCTGGGAGCGCCGGCATCCTCCTGCTCCGAGAAACGTGGGAGGCACCTCCCACGGTCAATACATCACGGCACCCGATACGGCTTGCCGGCCTTGTACAGATCGAGCCGCTTGCGGATATCCGCCGCCACTTCCGTCTCGCCTGCTGCAACTGCCATCTGCAGCACGCGCTCCGCGGTCTCCACGGCCTTGACAAACTCTCCGGTCTCCGCGTAGGCGGCCCCCAGGGTATCGAGAATAACCGGGTGCTTGTGTTCGACCAGCTCCGAAGCGCGCTCCGCCAGGCGCACCGCCTCGGCGCC
>CAJWLW010000166.1 GCA_913042885.1 uncultured Lentisphaeria bacterium
TAGAGGTCACTGTCGGCATTGTGCCCACCGAAAAATACGGCCTCGAAAACCAGCGTCGATTTCTGAAAGACCGACCGCACGGAGCTGTTGCGGATCTGCCGGAGATATTTTCGGTTACTGCCGCTTTTGTCGAGACGGATGAGGTTGTAGCGGTTGAGCACACCGAGCTGATGGTTAAACAGGCAAACAATGGCTGAGCGGAAATCACTAAGTTGCGCGGCCTGGCTGGCTGCAGCGTAATAGTCGTACGTGCCGTCATTGGCGAATGGCAGTTTGATGGCCGACTGGCGGGGCTGCGGCTCGGAATCCAGCGGCTGCAGGTCGACTTTTTCCCGGGTCGCGGCGACGATCCGGCACAACAGGTACAGGAGCGCGGGCAGCAGCAGTATCCAGGCAAGGATGTTGATCAATCGGGCAACGTCCGACGGCCCTCTGTTCTGTTGTTGCGGAGTCCGCAGCGGCCTGGTATTGTCATGGGCTTTGTCGTACCACGGATAGTTGCCGTGGCTGAGTGTTTCCTGAAAGGCGTCGGCCCGGTCGTCGGCTTCCTGGCCGATGGCGTTCAGGCAGAAGACGCAGATCAGCAGCGCGGCGAGTGGCAGGACGTGCCGTGCGGGGTCCGCAAGCCGGATGAGCACCTGTGTCATAAGAGGCCTCGAACCGTTTCGTGGGTGCGGCACTTGCGCACCTCGAGGAAAAGCTCCCAGCCTTCATGCACCGTGCGAAGGTTGAGGTAGTAGAGAAACTTCGACACTGCGAGGAACGCCTGGACGGTGAGGTACAGCAGGATGAACGGGAAGGTAATGTGGATAGTTTCCGGTGTGACCAAGCGGAAATGGGATTCGAACAGCATGGCGGCGACCAGCCAGGTGAGGTAGGCGGAACCAACCATAACACTGCCGAAAACAAGGTGTGCGAAAAAAAGCCCGCCCGCTTCCGATGACAGTTTACTCTGCAGATTGCGCAGCCGCGGCCCGAACTGCTTGCCCGAGACGCGCTCGAGTAAGACTATTTCTTCAGCGAAATAACGCCACCAGATCTCGAAAAGCGGTGCGAGAATAAACACCGCGCCGAGCAGTCGCGGCAGTAACAACCGCGTGATGATCGGCTGCTGCAGACCAAGCCAGTCGACGGTCATGTTTTTCAGTGACGGCTGCGAATCGAACATGGCACTGCTGGCGTAGAGCAGGATGGGATAGCGCACCATGGGTGTTGCCAGGACCATGATGATTATGTAGAAGTACAGACTATCCAGCGCCACTACGTTGACCAGCCAATAGACCAGCACGCTGGCCGGTACAATGACAAGCAGAAACAGCTTGCCGTAAGCAACGGCGTCGCTTTTGATGAAGACGATGGCGAGATCGAGGACCTCACCCATCGTGCGTTCACGGACGCGGACTCTGGATTGATCGAGGTTCACCGTATTTCCTGCCAAGTACGACTATGAAGACGAAAAGGATCAACGTGCAGAGGACGCCCATCGCGGCCTTGTAAAAGAGGGGCAGGTCAAGCGGCGACCAGAAGCCTTCAATTATGGCGGCTGAACAAATGAGCGCGGCCGTGGTGACGACGAGCGGTACCGAGTCGTGGGCGGCCTTGCGCAATGACGCCAACCGCGTGAGGCCGTTGGTGCGCACCATTGAATACCCGAGCTTGAGCCCGGCACCGCCGGCGACAGCAATGCCGGTAAGTTCGAAAGGCCCGTGGGAAAGGACGAAGGCGAGAAAGTTGTCGTTGTACGGTCCGGACAGCATGTGCCCGAATGCGGCCCCGAGCACGACGCCGTTGAACAGCAGACAGTAAATGCTGCCGAGCCCCAAAAAGATGCCGCTGGCGAAACATTGCAGGGCCAGCGAGGTGTTGTGCTGAATGTAATAGCCGCTCATCTGGACGTTCTGCTCTGCCGACCGCTGTGCTGCACTGTAGCTGTAGATCTTCTCGAGCTGCAGGGTCGCATCCTCTCCGATAAGTGCGGCGCAGAAATTGTCGCCGAACGCTCCGAGCAACATGGAAACGGCGAACGATCCGTAGAATATGACCAGTGCCAGGCGGAAACAGTTGTCGTAATACAGCCGTGCCGACATTTCTCGCAGAATCTGTCGCATCCCCCAGATCCTGACCTTCTCGAAACGGTAAAGCTGTGCGTGCCCGCGCCCGACGAGCGTGTGCAGGTAGCGGATGACACCCTCGCTGCGCTGGGCGCTGACGGCACAGGAAAGGTCGGAGCAGACCTCGCGGTGCAGCCGGCAAAACTCGGTAATCAGTTCGCCCGACAATTTTTTCTTGCGCGGCGTGTTGAGCTTTGCCAGCAGGGAATCGTACCGCCGCCAGCTCTTTTCCTTCTGTTTGATTAGCGTGTCTTCGTCCATGTCCTTATGCGTGGGTGGTGTTCAAATCGGGGATGGGAATGTTGCGGTTGCCGATATAGATGTGTCGGTATAGGGCACACATAAGCGCATCTATGTCGATTCCCGTCGGCAGTTCGAGCTGTGCTTCCAGCAGCCCGACAGCCGGCTGGACGAGCTCGACGAGGAGCGCTCGCGGCAGTTTGTTGCGTTTTTCGGCGTACAGCTGCACGGTTTTTTTGAGCGAAGAATCCAGCGCTATGCGCCGTGGCAGCAATGCATGTACGGCTTCTGTCGCTTTGACATCCACGGCCGACAGGCTCGGGCTGGTGATGCGCTGCTCGATCACGACCATTGTATTGGCTGCAAGGTCGCCCAGTCGCTGGTAGCGCCGTGTGAAGATCATGAACATGACGCCGGTGGCATAGAGCGCGGGGAACTGATCGGCTGGCCGCAGAAGGTTACGGATAATGCTTTGCTGCGACGACAGCGGTGTGCCGTTGACGTTGATGACCCGCAGGCTGCAGGCTCGTTTGCCGATCGACTGCCCGTTCATGAACGTTTCGAAGGCCACGAAATAAAGCCATTCAATAACGAACATGCTGACCAGAAAAAAGCCCACCCCGACTTCACCGAATGGCTTGAGCGCAACCGCGAGCAGGACGAGGATCAACGCTTTCACGAGGAAATCTATAGCGTAGGCAAAGCTGCGGAGCATTGGCCCGGCCAGGCGGTACTCGAATTTCACATTCTCCGGCGTGACCAGCTCACAGGTCGTATCTAATTGGGTGCTCAAGCTGCGCAACGACAAGTGCCCTGTAATGTAAGATATTCCACTGCGTGGAACTATACATCAGATCTGCCCCATCGTCGCGCTGCGACCGGCAACCTCGGGCCATGTATAAGTGCCGGCCTGGCCTCCGGCTTCCCGGGGGTGATCAGCTGGCGCGATCGAGCGTCATGCGCACGCGCTGCAGGAGTTTGCTCGGGGCAAACGGCTTCTGCAGCAGGGAATCGGCCAGTGTCGAAATGTCCCGGTCGCGACAGGAATCGTCGTCGATACGCCCGGACATGAAGAGGATCGGTAATTCCGGCTGGCGCTTACTGATTTGATCCGCCAGCTTGAAGCCGTTGAGATGCGGCATGACGATATCTGTGAGCATCATGTCGACCCTGCCGGCCTTGTCGAATGTGTCGAGTGCTTCCTTGCCATCGCAGGCGCGCAGGACTGTATAGCCGCGGCTTTCGAGCACGCCGCTCGTGAGATCGAGAATCTGCGGATCGTCTTCGACGACGAGGATGGTCTCGTGACCGCCTATGATGTTTTCGAGTGGCCGTTTCTTGGCTGCAACTTCGATTTCGTCCACTGTCGGCAGGTAGATACTGAACCGTGTACCTTTTTGCGGCGTGCTGTGAGCCTCGATGTCACCGCCCATCTGGTGGACGAAGCTGTAGACCATCGCCAGTCCCAATCCGGTGCCTTTGCCGATCTGCTTGGTCGTGAAGAACGGTTCGAAAATTCGCTGCAGCGTTGCTTCATCCATACCAAAGCCGTTGTCGGACACGTCGATGCGGGCGTAGCTGCCGGGCTCGAGGTTCGCTATTTCGCCGGTGCCCAGGGAAGTGGTGAGCGTGCGAATGTCCACCTTTCCCCCGTCCGGCATGGCGTCGGAGGCGTTGACTACGAGGTTCATGATCGCCTGTCCGAGTTGACCGCAGTCAACCCGTACACAGCCCAGATCGTCGTCGAGCACCAGGTTGAGCTCGACGTTTGCGGCGATCAGGCGCCGTAGCATTTTGGACATGTCGTTGATCGTCGTATTCAGATTGGTCACGGTTGCCTGCAATGCATCCTTGCGGCTGAAAGCCAGAAGCTGCTGTGTCAGCATGGCGGCACTATCGCTTGCTTTGGCCAGCTCGTTGACGAAGCGAGACACCTTGTCTTCTTTGTCGATTGTTCCGGCGATCAGCGCGACATAGCCTTTGATCACCGTCAGAATGTTGTTGAAATCGTGAGCGATACCGCCTGCCAGCCGGCCGACAGCTTCCATTTTCTGGGACTGCACCAGTTGCTGCTGCAGTTCCAACTCGTGAGTGATGTCGTGATTGATCGATACGTAATCGACGGTGTTGCCGTCGACGTCGGCGATCGGCGTGATGCTCGACTGCAGTTGTCGGCGGGTGCCGTCGCTGTGCTGCAGGATCAGATGACCGCGCCAGACACGATCGAGTTTGAGTGTCTGCCCGACGACCTCGAAGAACTGTTCGTCGTGGACGTCGCTGCGGAATCGGTTGACGTGAGTCCCGACGACCTCGTCGTTGGTGAAGCCGGAAACTTTTTCGAAGCTTGGATTGACATACTCGACGATACCTTCAGTGTTGGCGATGAGGATCGCGTCGTCGGCCTGATCGACGACGGTGGCCAGGCGGATTCGTGTCTGCTCGGCCTCTTTAGCCGCGGTGATGTCGTGCAGGGCAAAGACGCTGCCGATAATTTCGCCTTCGGAGTCGATGATAGGATTGGCGTTGCCGGTCACATTTGGCTCGGAGCCGTTGGCGTTCTGCAATCGGGTGTCGCTGTCGAATGTCACCGGTGTGCCTTCCCTGATCAACCGTTGCAGGACGGCCGCGTGGTCCCAGTCTTTGCCGTGCCTCATCAGCCGGCAGACGTTTGCCAGTGGCTGGTCGATGGCATGTTCGAGCCGCCATCCGGTGAGCGTCTGGGCGACAGGGTTCATGAAAATCACCCGCCCGCGCTTGTCGACGGCGATGAGGGCAGCGCCAATGCTTTTGAGTGTTGTGGAAAACCATTTCGAGCTGCGTTGCAGGGCGCGATCGAGTTGACTCGCTGCAAGCGAACGAAAGAGGAACAGAGCGGCAGTCGTTGCGAGCAGCAGTATCGCCAGACGCGTGTAGACAGCGGTGGCTGGTAGCTGGAGCAGGAATGCATCGACGATACTGGACGACCACAACATTGTCGCGGCGACACTGTCGAGCAGCCAGGCCGCAGCCGCGACGCCACCGACTAAAAGCCAGCCGCGGGATGGTTGCAGGTGCATCGCGTGCAGTTGCCCGTCGCCGGCGTTCTTGAGGTTGTCAATGTGATATTCGGACAACGATTGTTTCGGAACGTCCAGGGAAGGATCCGTCATATCAGTAATCCTCCTGCCGCCTGCCTGCTGCGGTGCTGATTGTTTCTGAGGCACGACATGCTCTCAGGCGGGCTGCCACCGAGCTGGTTCCAACGGGTTCATTGTCAATCGTACCGATAAAACACGTGTGTGCCTGGCTGGCGCCGGGTCCGAGTGTCAGCGACCGGAATTGTCCGTCGCGTGCTATCAAAATTTCCGTACCGGCCGCCACCGGCCAGCTGAATTCCATCCCAACATGGATGCCATCGACTTGCCAGACGACATCCTGCGCCCGTAGCCCGGTCTTATGGTCGGCCCCGCTGATGGTGAGGGCACGCCGGACGTCCCAGCGGTGTCGGTAATTGTTCCACCAGGCTTGCCACGCTGCCGGCAGTGGTTCGCATTCGGCTCCCGTGCAATTTCGCAGGAGGTCGTGTATCTGCTGTTGCTCGTCTTTGTCAGCGGAGTTACCGAGGGCGTCGAAGAGCAGGGGCAGGTCCGGCCGGACGGCACCACTGGCAATGATATCCAACATCCAGCCGCGTGCCGGCCAATCGGCCTGGGAAAGGAACGTGCGCGCGACCTTGTCGCCTTGCGGATCAGTCATCCGCAGGGCCGTCATCATGGCGTAGCGTGCCACTGAACTGTTGTGGTGGAGGGCAGCGCGCTGGATGTCCGGCAGCAGGGCAGGGTCGTCGAGTTGTTCAGCGACCTTCACGGCTGCGGCCACAACGATTTCGTGGTCGTCGTTGATCAGTGCCCGGCAGATTGCGGCAGCTGCAGGTCTGGGGTGGTCGGCGAGGCAGCGGGCGAGCTGCAGCCGCACGTGCTCATCAGGATCGGTGGCCAGTTTGGATAGGGCGCTGTCGATGCTTGGGTCCCGGCGGGCGGACAAAGCGGTGACGGCGGCGACACGCCGATCGCTTTCGCCAGATTTGAGTGCCCAGAGGAGGAATCGTGTGCTGAACTGTTCCGTATCGATACGGCCACCGGTCGACTGCAAAACGCCGAGACGTTTTTGATTGGTGATTCGGCGGCCGAGATACAGGCTGTTCACACCCAGGATGACTGCGGCGAGGAAAATCGTGACGGCGATGCGACGCCGAACGAGTGTTCTGCGACTGCGGCGCCACAGCCAGTGGACCAACGGCGCGAGGACTTCACGACCGCCGAGAAAGCGATCGAGGTCGGCCGCCAGTTCACGGGCCGAGGTGTAGCGATTGTCGACGTGTTTCTCCAGGCATTTAATGCAGATTGCTTCGAGGGCGCGGCTGACCCTGCTGCCGGCTTTCTCGATCGACACGACGTCGTTGTTGATGACTTTCGCCAGAATCTCCGGCTGAGTTTCTCCGACAAATGGCGGCTGCCCGGTCAGCAGCTCATAAAGCGTGGCACCGACGGAATAGATATCCCACTGCGAGTTTGGCTCGTCGGTGGCGCGAGCTTGTTCAGGAGACATGTAACAGATAGTGCCGATCATTTCACCGGACCGTGTCAGGCGCGCGTTGTTGCCTTCAACGAATGCCAGGCCGAAGTCGGTGAGTTTCGGAACAGGCCCATCCATGAGGATGTTGGAGGGCTTCACATCGCGATGGATGACCCCGTGTTCGTGGCTGTAGGCCAGTGCCAGTGCCAGGTCACGGACGATGGTGGCAGCCCGGCGCTGGTTGAACGGTTCACCGCTGTCTTCGAGAATCGACTGTAGTGTGGCGCCGCCGGCAATCAGTTCCATGACCATATAGGGCACGCCGTCATGGTGCCCCGTGTCGTGGACGGCTGCGATGTTCGGGTGTACCAGATTTGCCTGCGCTGTACCTTCGCGGACGAAACGGTCGAGTTGTGCCGGTGAGGCGTGGCCGCCAGCCTGGAGAGTCTTGATGGCGACATGGCTCTTGTCGCGCTTGTCGATGGCACGATAGACGGTACCCATGGCACCGCGACCGAGCTCGGAGACGATTCTATAGTGATCGATGTCCCCGCCGACGATAGATGACTGGCCGTTGAGGTTGCCAAAAACGTTCTCGGAGACATCGTCCAGGCTGGTGGGCTCGATCAAGGTTGCGTGACCCGCGGTGTGGGTGACGGCGGTGCGTGGCAAAGCTGCGGCGAGCCTCGTAGCGAATTCCGGGTGCTCGGCTATGTAGGCCGAGCGGTCAATGTGCTCACCACGCCGGATATAATCGGCGACCAATCGGTCGATTACAGCCGTGTCACTTAGTTTGAGCAGGCGTCGCATCTGTTTTGGTTTGTTTTGGGGTTTCGTTATTGCGTTTTGTGGAACCGATCAGGCCGCGTATCCATTAACTGCCCGAGATGAGCGCATCCATCGTACCAAAGTAAAAGCGTTGGTGCAGAAATGTTCGAAAGCGTTCATTGCTTCTCCAGAGTGTCGACGGATACTGCGTATTTGCTCTGAACCTGCGGTGTGCTGCTGGCGTCGCGTTTGCCTGTGACCCGATGGGTGACGTCGTAGTCCTGATACAGCGACATTGTCACTTCGTTGTCTGGGCTGCCGGGTTGCCATTGGAGCGATGTCGAGAGAGGCACACTGCTGTAGCGCATCGCGCAGTACTCGAAGCGTGTGTATATGTCGAGCGGGTTCGTTGAAATACCGCGCACTACCTGCGGTGACGTCGAGGCGACCTCGAAACCGGTGACAATCTTGAAAGTGTCGGATGAAGAGTCGTAAGTTGCTGCTACATAGGATGTTCCATTCTCTCCAAACATCAATACCTGTTGTCCGGCGGCACTTATAAGTTGCAGGGGACCGAAGGCCTGCAGGGTGAAGCCCGGGTTGACTATGTTGCCATTATATACGGCGGTTACCGGCAGTGTTGGGTTGCCGTTGCGGGCGCCCAGCTCATCAACCGAGGTGTCGGCGAACACTGTCAGTGCGGAGGAGTTCTGGTGCCAGCCGCAGACCACCAGCGGGTCATTGTTGTGGACGGAATTCGGATGGGCGCCGACATAGCCGAATGAGTATGTGTCCCCGTTTGTCGAGATATCGAGCGGACACTCTAAATTTTGGCCTTCGCTGAGATAGCCGTCGGTTGTGAGGGTCGGCACGATCGGGTCGGCGATCGGATACATCCCATTGTCATAGCCGTAGCTCTGCATGGCAAGGCCGACAGAGTGCAGGTTGTAGGTGCATATGGCCTTGTAAGCAGAACTCTTTTTGGTCATTAACGAAGGTGCCAGGCTGGCCATTAGAACCATGATAACTGCAATAACCAGAACAAGTTCCAGAACCGTAAAGTCATACCCGTGCGTCTGCGCACTAAATCGCTTAAACACTATTCCACCCTCTACCATCTCATTGTGACCGGAACCGCATGTAGGCGCTTATCGCGTCCAGATCGACCCGGTCAACGTTCTCAGGTCACCGGAATCCATGCTGGTACCTGCTCTGCACTTCCTGGATCAGTCAGCCGCACGTTCCGTACCAGATGCACTGCAACGCCGGGAAATTCGGCTTGGTGTTTGGAGAGCGGCCTTGCGGGCTTGATCCGTTCCCGATATATCGTGGCGTCGGCGGTTTGCGATGTTTGCCTCAGGGCGTTGTCCTGTATGCGTTCAGCGACGGAAAAGACCCTGTAGCGGGGCGGCTCCGTCCGATGAAATCGAACCGTACCGTGCCCCCCTGTATTTCTGTAGTGAACAACAGCTGCGCAACCGCGTCTAAATTCACCAATGTGAATGTGGCCATGCACTTGCGGCAGGGTTATTGACAGGATGCTGGAACTGCCTGTAGATTGTACCTGGACCAGACAACCGAGGTCGATAATGATTAGATGGATTTGCTTTACTGCCGTCGCCGGGCTGCTTGTCACTGGCACTGCTGGCCGTGCTCAGACGCTGACGTTGGAACGGTCGGTGGTGGATTTCGGCCTCGTCTACGACAACGAATCTGTTGTTGCCAGGGTGAAGATCACCAACACCGGTAATGCCCAGCTCAAGATCGACAAGGTCAACACGACCTGCGGCTGCACCGTCGGTCGTTTGCAGAAACGGCAACTGGAGCCGGGTGAATCGACGACTGCCACATTGACGTTCGACCCGACAGGCAAGAACGGCGCCGAGTCGAAGGTCGTGACCTTTGTCACCAACGACCCGGTGCAGGCGAATCACACGGTCACCGTCAAGGCGCAGGTCATTCCACTGTGGGAACTGGAACCCACGAAGCTGCAGTTCGTCTTCCGCACGAAAGCGCCGGGGTTCAAGCAGGGGAGCCTGTTTTTTCGGATCATCAACAATTCGGAAGAGGAACTGACGTTGCTTAGCGTCGACAGCCGTGCGCCGAACATAAGAATCGAGAACAACAAGCCCGTAATAATTTCCCCGGGGGAGTCCCAACAATACACCGCCAGTGTTCGTGACGACTGGGTACCGGACAGACGGACTTCGTCGAAGGTGATGATTGTTGGCCGGATCGGCGACAAAGAGCAGGTGAAAAAGCTCGGGCTGCGGGTGAAGATAGAGTAGCATTCCGGAGCCGGCTAATTCTGGTAATAATGCCCTACTGCCGCTATTTTATAAGGTGTCCGCAGAAGACGGTACCCGTGTCGGCGTGCAGATTACGGCGTTTCGTTGCAGCGAACCGGAGATTTAATGAAAAGCAATGAATTGCTGTCAGGCATTGCAGATACAGCTGCCGGGGAAGTATACAATACGCTCCTGGAGACGGAATCCTTCAAGCTCGAGCGCATTGTCTCAAACGGCCA
>CAJWLW010000167.1 GCA_913042885.1 uncultured Lentisphaeria bacterium
GTTTGCACGCGCTGCGGCAACTGCTGCAAGTGGCCGGGGCAAGTCAAGCTCACCGACGCGGACATCGCAGCGATGGCCGAGCATCTGGACATCACCGTCGACGAGTTCGTCGAGACTCGCACCCGACTGCGTGACGACCGCCAGGGCCTTTCGCTGACTGACAACCAGGACGGTCACTGCGTTTTCTTCGAAGAACCGGATATCTGTCAAGTCCACGCCGCACGCCCCGAGCAATGCCGCCGATTCCCGACACACTGGAACTTTCCCGGTTTCGAAGCGGAATGCGATGCAATCAAATTGCGGCTGGCAATCACGCGCAAATAATGTGACCCGCCACGTTATTCATCAACCAGATCCCGTTCATCCTGCTCCCAGGACCTTCCGCGTTGCCGTGATGACATCATCCACGTCCGCATCCGACAGCGCCGCCGAAAGCGGCAGACTGACGGTCTGACGACCAATGCGCCGAGCAGCCGGACAGGCTTCCGGGTGCCAACTGAAACGCTCCTGGTAATACGGGTGCTCAAGGATGCTCAGGTAGTGTACACCGATGCCGATGTTCTCGGCCGTCATGCCGTCGAGAAAGGCATCACGCGAAATGCCCGCGGCCGCCTCGTCGATCAGCAGGGTGTATAGATGGCAGGCGTGTCGGGTGTCCGCTTCGACTGCTGCCGGGCGGGTGACTGGTACATCTGCCAGTGCCTCCTGGTACCGCGTCCATATCAACTGGCGACGTTGCCAGTTTTCTTCGATGCGCTTGAGCTGGTGAATACCGAGCGCCGCCTGGATATCCATCATGTTGTATTTGAACCCGGCCTCGGCGACGTAGTAATGCCTGTAGCCCTCGTCCGAGAATCGTTTCCAGGCATCCTTGGTCATGCCGTGCAGCGCCAGCATCTTGAGGCGCGCGGCGTAAACTTCGTTGGCAGTCAGGATCATGCCGCCTTCACCGGTGCAAACGTTTTTCGTAACATAGAAGCTAAAGCAGCCGAGCTCGCCAAAGGTGCCCGCCGGCTGCCCGTGCCAGGTCGTTTCAATGGCATGGGCGCAATCCTCGATCAGCGTCAGGCTATGGCGTTGGCATAGTTGGCAGATCCCGTCCATGTCGCAGCTGCGACCGGCGAAATGCACGATCAGCACGGCCCGTGTGCGCTCGGTGATCGCCGCTTCGATGGCGGCGGGATCGATATTCATGCTGACCGGATCGACGTCCGCCAACACCGGCGTGGCGCCGGCGTGGATGATGGCGTTGACTGTCGCGCAGAAGGTCATCGGCGTGGTGATGACTTCGTCGCCGGGCGCCAGCCCGACGGTCAGCATACTCAGGTGCAGCGCCGCCGTGCAGGAGCCAACGGCTACTGCGAACTCCGCAGATTTGTACTGCCGGAAATCTTCCTCGAAACGGGCGACTTTCGGTCCTGTGCCGAGCCAGCCGGAACGCAGGCTGTCGACGACTTCGTCGATCTCCGCTTCGCCGATGACCGGGGCGCCGAACACGAGAAAATCATCATCCGGTCGGACGGGCGTCGACATGTTACTTGCGCTCGTAACGCAGGTAGGAAATCTGTTCGGAGATCAGGCCGATGCAGAAGATGATCGCTGCGGTGATCATCAACAGCGAGGACACTGGCGGGAAGCCCTTATCCAGTACGAACTGCTTGTAGATATACCACAGCAGGCCGGTCATGAAGAGTGCACCGCTCAACGGCACGAACACCCGCAGCGGCGCGAAAAAAACGCCGATCCGCAGGATGATCATGAAAAAACGCGTACCGTCGACGACCAGATTGATCTTGCTCCTGCCGATACGTCGATTCACTTCGATCGGGATATAGGTCAGACTGTAACCGGCGCGGATGACTGCCAGCGTCAGGGTCGATGGATAAGAGAAAGTGTTCGGCAACAGATACACGAAGCTCTTGGCGACTTCGGCCCGTACCAGCCGGTAGCCGGAAGTCAGGTCGTCGATCGAATGGTTGCAAACGTACGCCGCGAACCGATTATACAAGCGATTGGCTATGTTGCGGTGGACCGCGGAGTTCGCAGGATTGGACCGGGCACCGACGACCATGTCGTAGCGGTCTGCGAGCTCGAGAAAGCGCGGAATGTCGCTCGGCAGATGTTGACCGTCGGCGTCCATCAACAGGATGTAGTTGCCGCGTGCCTGGCGGATGCCGGTCTTCACGGCGGCGCCGTTGCCGATGTTATACGGATGCTGCACCATTCGCACGGCGGGATTGTCGATGTTTTCGATGCATGCGGCGGAGGCATCCACCGAGCCGTCGTCGACCAGGACGATCTCGTAGGTCATCCTCTGCGACGTCAACTGCTCGACAATGTCGCGAACCGTGTCGGCAACCGCGTCTTCTTCATTGTAGACGGGCAGCACGACGGACAGTTCGGGATTGGGCGATTCGTCGTTCGCGTGCGTAGTGTCGACAGGTTGGTTCATGGTGTCTGGCATGGTAATGGGTAATCTACTCTGTGTTGACGCGGTTGCTCACAACCGTATTTTAGTTGCAGTAGAGTAATGCCCCTGTGATTGTCATTTACGGCGTTTACCAAGGACGGCGCAATCACGAGCATGGAGGTCGCGGAACATTCGCTGCCCCCTAAAACCTGAAACCTGTCGCAGCCCCTGAGTCTGCCGAAGGGAACACTTCTTCATGATGAATTACGATTTACTGGTACCGGCCCGGACCGTTTTTGGCTGGGGTCGACTCGACGAGCTCGGAGCACTGGCACGGACGCAAGGCACGAAAGCTTTTGTCATAAGTGGCTCCCGGCAGTTCGCTGCCAATGGCACTTTGCGGCGGATCGATGAACTGCTTGCTGCTGCGGGCGTGGAAAGCGTACAGATCGGATCGATCCACCATGAGCCCTGTATTGACGACGTCGATGACATGACGATCAGCATCCATCGCCAGCTCACGGCGGAGTCGCTGGTCATCGGCATCGGCGGCGGCGCCGCGCTCGACCTTGCCAAGGCAGTGAGTGCGACCGCCGCCAATCCGCATCTGGACAGCGTCAAGGACGCGCTCGAAGGCGTCGGCAAAGGCCTGACCCTCGAGCAGCCGCCCCTGCCGGTACTGGCGATCCCGACGACGTCCGGTACCGGCTCGGAAGCAACGAAAAACGCAGTGATCTCGTCAAACCCCGGTGACGACCAGCCGTTCAAGAAGAGCCTGCGCTCCGATTTGATGGTGCCGAAAGCAGTACTGGTCGATCCGGAACTCAGCGTTAGCGTGCCGGCCGATGTCACGGCGCGTACCGGCATGGATGCAATCACGCAGTTGATTGAGTCCTGGATTTCCTGTCGCGCCAAACCGGTTACGTCGGCACTGGCCCGCCACGGACTGGAGCTGGCGATTCCGATGATCGAGCGCGCCGTGGAAGACGGCAGCGACCGCGAAGCGAGAGAGGCGATGGCGCACGCGGCGTATCTTTCCGGTATCTGCCTGGCCAATGCCGGTCTCGGCATGGCGCATGGTGTGGCGCCGGCACTCGGTATCCTCCTGGGCGTACCACACGGTCTAGCCTGTGCTGTCATGCTGCCGGCAGCGCTTGCGGCGAATTGCGAAGTCCGTAAACCTGAAATTGCCGAGGTTGGTCGGCTTTTCAGCGGTGACAGCGACTTGTCGGATACCGAGGCAGCGACTGGATGCGCCGATCTCGTTCGGGCGTTGAACGCGCGGCTGGGGCTGCCGTCCAGATTGTCGGTGCTGGGCGTCACCGCAGCGCTGATACCGGCTGTGGTAAAGGGCTCACGGGGTAACAGCATGAATGGCAATCCCCGCCCGATCGAAAATAATGAGTTGTCGGCGATCCTCGAAAGCATGCTGTAGGCAGGAGAGGGACAGTGACACTGAGACGACCGCAAACATGTGGACTATCGTGATCCCCACTCGCAGAGGCGGTACAGAGCCGCGGTCGGCTTTACGACACTGAACGCGTTCGCCGGCGACCTGGGCGGCGCAGCTCCAATCCAGTATTGCCCTGAAACGAAGTTGCGCAAGTAAGCAATAGGCTCAGCCGACGGCTTGCAGCAGGTTCAGCAGGTTCTCGCCAGTGATGCGTTCAATATCTGCGGTGTCGAGGAATGGCATGTGGCCGAAGACACCCAACGTCTGCGGATAACTGAGCCAGTCGAGGCAGGGGCTGAAGTCGGAGGCCCACAGCAGACGGTCGGTGGTGTACGAGTCGACGAGTGCCTGCACATAAGGCCAGGCGGCCCGGTGCGGATAATCGTGGCCGGGATCGGTGGCGGCATAAAACCCGCTGAGCTTGACGTGGACGCCAGCGAAAGCAGCCAGGTCGAGTACCGGCTGCATGGCTGCCCGCGCCGCCTCCTCTGGTACCGGCAGCGCCACCTTCGGCGGCAGGCCCAGGTGCGATATCAACACACGCAACTGCGGAAACTGCCCGAGGATCGGTTGCCAGGCGCCCCAGTCATCGCCTTTCGAATTGACGCTGATCAGCCAATTGTGATGTTCCAGCCAGTCCCAGCACTCGGTCGGTATTGCAGCCAGGGCCGCCGTGTTTTCGTCGCCGAAGGCATAGAGACTGACGCCGCAGAATTTCTGACTGTGCCACGCCGTCAGGCTGTCGACCGACATGGCCTGCGTGAAGTCATGGTGTGCGACCGGGAATAACCAGTCGTGCCTGCCGTTGATGGCGGCCAGGAATTCGTTGTTGCAGCGGGAGTCCTTGTCCTGGTAGCCGACAACCAACGCCGCCTGCAGCTTGTGTTCCTGCACCAGCGAATCGAAGCAGGCCGGTTCGTCGACAGTAACGCCGGGACGAGCGGTGAATGAACCGGCATACCCGCGCTCGAAAAGATGAATATGGGCGTCGGCTAATTCAGGCATTATTCACCGTGAAGGTGACAGGGTCAACAGGCTCATGATTTGATTTCGAAAATCGCTTCGATCTCGACAGCAACGCCGGTCGGCAACTGTGCGAAGCCGATGGCGGAACGGGCGTGATGGCCGTCGTCCCCTTCAAAAATCTTGTGTAACAGATCCGATGCACCGTTGATCACCAGGTGCTGCTCGATGAAATCGAGGGTCGAGTTGACACAACCGAGCAACTTGACAACCCGCAGATTGTCGAGCGATCCGACTTCCTGGTGGACGGACTGCAGGATCCACACAATGGCCTCTCGCGCGGCCTCGTAGCCTTGCTCCACGGAGACGTCGTCGCCGAGCTTGCCCTTGATGTTCGAGACGTGGCCGGAGGTCATGATCAAGTTGCCGGAGCGTGCGGCCATATTGAGATAGGCCTTTTCAGCGTTGTCCGGAAATTCGACGCCTAGTTCCTGCGCGCGTGCATCTGCTCCCATGAGATTCTTCCTTCTGTTGGCTGGTTTTGGTATCGTGAGAAACGTGGTTAATGCAATAACGTGTCACCGCGGTGGCTCCTTGCAACCTGTTTTCGGATCCGTTCTGCATGGATAGCAGTCAATCGTCCCAACGGCTGGGGTTGATTCCGGGGGCCTCGCGTTCCATGTTCGGGGGCTTGTGCGGCTGCTCCCATTGTGCCTCCGTCGTGTTCAGGCTCTTGAGGAAAGGTTTGGCGATGTCCGGGGCGTTGGCTACGAGGTCCGGATCCCATTCTTCGATCGTCCCTGCCGGTCCGGCCCAGTCGGGGCGGTATCCGAACTGCAGCAGTTCTCGGGCACTGTCGTCACGGTTCGGATGGCTGCCGTGCATCAACAGCGACGGCACGATGACTGCCGTGCCGGCAGGTACCGTCAGGGTGATCTCTTCCGGGTGTGAGATGTAACGGCGATAAGGGCTCGACTCGGCGTGGAAGGAAATGTGGCTGCGCTGGATGAGGCGGAAAGGCGCCCGGTCCGCCGTCAGGTCGTCGAGGTAGTACAAAACCCGCAGCAACCGCGGGCAGGTGCCTTCATACCCGAACAGGTCGGAGCCATGCGGCTGGCCGTCGGTATGAATCGAAATACCAGGACACCCTGGCAGTGACCGCTGGAAAAAACCACGGGTAAACATGATATCGGGGCCCATGACATGCTTGAGAAACTCGATCATCGGCGGGTAGCCGATCAACTCCGCGGCGACGCGGCTGTACCATTGCGGCTGGACGGTGGAGCGGGTCTGGCATTCGCTGTAGCTGGTATGCGTCATCTCGATGTCGGCCAGCTCGGCCTTGATCTTTGCGATCAGGTCCGGCGGCAGGATTTCCGGGAGGACAACGAAGCCTTCCACTTCGAGATGACGAACCAGTTGCGGCCTGGTGAATGTCGTGAAATCCATCCGGCAGAGGGTCATGAAATCGACTTCTTCGTGATCAGTCATTGGGAGGTGTCAGGTTGTAGGTTGTAGGTTGCAGGTGTCAGGAACTCATCAGCTCAGTTTTAGTCTCTCCTCTTAGCCCCATTCTCGAAGAAGTGGACAGATTAAGAGTGTGATGATGAATCAAGTATCGAAATCAACGATTGGTACGGGCAGGTCCCGCTGGATCTCGTCGAAGCGGTAACCGAAGCCGGCGCCGTGAACACTGGCCAGATCGAGGACGCCGTCGCGGCGTTTGTACAGTCCGGGATGCACCGCCTCCTCGGGCTTCGATGCTTCCGGGTAAAATTGCATGCTGTTGCTTTCCACACCCATGATCGTGCCGGCATGTGCCGCCAGCAGGACATGAGGGATTTGCGCCAGCATCGGATTGGTCAGATCCTGCACCATGAGCTGCATGCCGTGCGCCTTCGCCCAGCAGAGGCTCAGTAGCGCGCCCGTCTGGGTCTTGCAGGTCTTCAGAGCCACGCCGGTCCAGCCGAGGCTGCGGCCGAGACGCACGATCTTCCAATCATGGGCACTTTCGTCGAGGAACAACGGCTTGCGCTGTGACACGCTGTGGACATCGATGCGGTTGGCTTCCAGATCATACGGGAACGGCTGTTCGATATACAGCAACTGGTCGAACAATGCCGGGTGCTCGGCCTGCAGCCGATCGACAACACCGTTGACGTACTCCGGCTCCTGCACGGTGCAGTTGAAGTCCGCGGTAAGCTCGGTAACGCCTTCTTCGAGACCGATCTGCCCCACCTTGACGAGGCGGTCGTAGTCCCATTCTGCATCATTGCCGCGCAGTTTGACCTTCAGGCACTTGAGCCCGTCGGTACGGATCCAGTCGCGCAGCAGCACGGGATAGCCGTCCGCCGGTTCGTCACCGGTCAATTCATCCTCGGTGAGCGGATCGAGGCCGCCGACGAGGTGCCAGACCGGTACTTTCTCGATGTATTCCTCGAAGTAGTCTTCCGGGTACTTGCCCTCGAACGAACAGTCCGCGCCATCAGCCGGGGTCAGATAAGCGGCGAGATCGTCATTCATATACTGTGCATTGCAGGTGGTGTAGACATCGACATCGTGCAGTTTGCCGTAGGCGTCGTGCAGCGCGACGTCGAACGGTGACAAAGCCACCAGCGCTGCCAGGTACGGCAGCCGGACGCCGTTGGTTTCTTCGAAGGATTCGCGCAGCGTCGTCAGCCGTTGCTTCTGATAGGCCTCACCGATCTCGATAGCGTGACCGGTCGTCTCGAAG
This sequence comes from uncultured Lentisphaeria bacterium, assembly GCA_913042885.1. The sequence continues at coordinate 7,561 of CAJWLW010000167.1, forward strand.
CCTTTCAAATCTGTCGCCAGCGACGCCGCGAAGTCGTTCATCGCCTTTTCGCGCTCGGCATACGGCAAGTCGGACGGCCAGGCCCAGCCGATGCTGTACGGCGTCTCGCCCCAGCCCTCGGCGATACGGCCATCGTTGCCGCGCAGACGGATACAGGCGCGGGCGCACCAGACTTCGCGCATCACCTGATGTCCGAATTTCAGCGGCACGCGGAAGGTAATCGGCAGCAGGTAGCAGGCGACGTCGGCGATTTGTGCGTCATGCGGATTGGACATGGGAATCCTTTGCAGTGGGAACGATTCGGTGTTAACCATATCCTGACCTGGCAAAGCCGCAAACCTCATGCGTTCGATTTAATCGGTTGCAAAGCGGGGCGGGCGGCGATCACATCGGTAAGGCAGGCCAAGGAAGTGGGAGGCGGGTTCCACTTTGTATCGCGTACTGCGCCTCCCGCTTTACCTGATTCCCTCCACTATGTCTTGCATAAATTCCTGCGATTCGTTCTGGAGAATCCGGGATTTCGGTGCAAGTTATTCGGCTCAATTCAAACCGGATCTACCATGACTGCTGTCGAACAAGCCGCCGCCTACCACGAACATACCAAGCACTATCTCGACCGGTTCGCTGATTACCTTGGACATTTCGACTGGGACAACCGGCCCGATCCTTTTCGCAACTACGACGAGGCGCCCCGAATTCTGCTGCCGATCGTTGCGGAGTCCGCAACGGCGACGTACAACGACCTGTACGCCACCGAGCCGACGCGGCAATATCCGATCACGCTCGAAACGATCGCCTGCCTGTTCGAGCTCGGCCTGGGGCTGGCCGCCTGGAAAAAGTGGGGCGAACACATCGGCGCCGTGCGCTGCGACCCGTCCAGCGGCAACCTGCATCCGACCGAAGGCTACCTGATTGCCGCCGACACCTCGGGTATCACCGCCGGTGTGCACCATTATCACAGCCACGACCATTGTCTGGAGACCCGCTGCACGTTCACCGACGCAGATGCCGCGGCCGTCGCCTCGGCGTTGCCGGCAGACAGTGTGCTGGTGGGAATGACGTCGATCTACTGGCGCGAGTCGTGGAAGTACGGCGTTCGCGCGTTCCGCTACTGCCAGCTCGATATGGGCCATGTTATCGGCAGCTTGCGCTACGCCGCTGCGGTGCTTGGCTGGCATTGCCGGATGATTTCGTTCGAATCGGCACGGCTGGTCGGCTGGCTGGGACTGGATCGTGAAGGCTTCGTAACCGGTGAAGAGGAACACGTCGAAGGGTTTATGGTAGTGACGCCGAATCCTGTCTGGCGCACGAATGACCTGGCACCGCACGTCTCGGGAATCTCCGATACATTGTCCGCAGCAACCGGCAAAGGCGAGTGGCACGGGCAGCCGCGACAGCTGAGTCCGGAGCACCATCCCTGGCCACCGATCGACGAAGTCGCTGCAGCGTCGACACTGGATACTGTCGAGTCGCCGGACGATCCCGGAAAGGATACGTTGCCGCCGCCGGCCACTCCGCCGACCACTATCGGCGCGACGAAGATCATCCGGCAGCGGCGCAGTTCAATCGACCTGAACGGTGAGACCCGCCTTAGCGCCGACGCCTTCTACGTCATCATGGACCGCTCACTGCATCGCACCAACGTCGCGCCGTTTGATTCACTATGCTGGGCGCCCACTTGCGACTTCATCATGTTCGTGCATCGCGTCGACGATCTCACATCCGGCTTGTATTTTCTGCACCGCTCGACCGTGGCGCTGGAAGACCTGCAGGCAGCGATGAAACCGTCGTTCACCTGGGAGAAGCCCGCAAACGCGCCAACGCACATCGGCTTCTACCACCTTGCAAGCGGCGATTATCGTGAGCAATCACAGATCGTCTCATGCCGCCAGGAGATCGCCGGCGACGGGGCTTTCAGCCTGGGTATCCTCGCCGACTTCCGCGCCAGTCTCGAAAGTTTCGGTGCGAACGCCTACCGGCGCATGCACTGGGAAGCGGGATTGATCGGCCAGCTGTTGTATCTGGAGGCTGAAGCGGCGGGGATTCGCGGCACCGGCATGGGCTGCTTTTTCGATGAGCCTGTGCACGAGATCTTCGGCTTGAGCAGCGGTGCATATCAGAGCATATACCACTTCACGATGGGCGGCCCGTGCGAGGACGACCGCATCCTCGACCGCGCCCCCTACGATCATCTCAAAGGTCGGGCTTATGCTTCAATCGATCCCAACGCCGCCTAATTTCTCCCGCGTAGGGTATTCAGCGACGATCCGTCCCGCATATGTTGACACCCGTTGCGTTCCACAGTCTATTAGCCGTTTGCCGGTGTATCCTTGCATGCACTTGCTCGGGGTGTAGCGCAGCCTGGTTAGCGCGATTGCTTTGGGAGCAATAGGTCGCGAGTTCGAATCTCGCCACCCCGACCACTTTCCGAAATTCCACACCACTTCGAGAATCTCTGCCGGGTAGACGGGGACAGGATCTCGACGACCATGAACGAAATTCGTCCCAAGTGCGTCGAATCTTCTTTTTTTCGTTCCGCGGAAGCCATACTGATGGCGTAGTTTTGCCTGATGCCTGCGGGATTCGGGA
>CAJWLW010000168.1 GCA_913042885.1 uncultured Lentisphaeria bacterium
CCAGTGCCGGCACAATACCTTCGACCCGCGTCAACTCGAGAAACGCCGCGACTGCATCCGTGTCGTCAATCGGCACAAACTCGACCCGGTCGGTCACGAACAAATGCGAGTGTTCCGGGCCGATGCCGGGGTAATCGAGACCGGCACTGATCGAGTGGGCATTGATCACCTGCCCTTCATCAGTCTGCATGATGTAGGTTTTGCTGCCGTGCAACACCCCGACGCTGCCGCCGCCAATTGCTGCCGCGTGCTTGCCGGTAGCCAGGCCGCTGCCCGCTGCTTCCACACCGATGAGTTGGACGGATGGCTCATCGATGAACGGCGCGAAAATGCCGATTGAATTGCTGCCGCCGCCTACACAGGCGACAACCGTGTCGGGCAACCGCCCTTCGCGCTCGAAGAACTGCGCCCGGGTCTCGTCGCCGATCACCCGTTGGAATTCCCGGACCATAAGCGGATACGGATGCGGACCGGCGACCGAGCCGATGATGTAGAATGTGTCATCGACCGTCGCCACCCAGTTACGCAGCGCTTCGTTCATGGCGTCCTTGAGTGTACCGGTACCGCTGGTGACGGGAATAACCCGGGCCCCCAGAAGCTTCATGCGCTTGACGTTCTCCGCCTGGCGCCGAATATCCTCCTCGCCCATAAATATCTCGCATTCAAACTTGAAAATCGCGGCGGCCGTTGCGGTCGCAACACCGTGCTGGCCGGCACCTGTTTCGGCAATGACCCGCCCCTTCCCCATGCGCTTCGCCAACAATCCCTGGCCGATCGTGTTGTTGATCTTGTGGGCGCCGGTATGATTGAGGTCTTCGCGCTTGAAGTAGATCTGCGCACCGCCAAGCCGCGCAGTCAGCGCTTCAGCCTGGTACAACGCGGACGGGCGCCCGACATAGTCGCGCATATAGCGATCGAACTCGGCATGAAACGACGGGTCGTCCCAAGCCTCGCGGAAGGCTTCGGCAAGATCGTTCACCGCGGGCATCAGGGTCTCGGCGATGTACTGGCCGCCGAACTCTCCGAAACGGCCGTCGAAAGTACGAAAATCTACACTGCTCATGTGGTCTCTCTGCAAATAGTCCGGCATTGTACAAAACTACGTACGACGGCAGCAGGATCGTCGCAGCGTACGAAGGCTTCACCAACGAGAAACCGGCCAATCCCCTGCTCCCACAACGCCGCGATATCCGCCGGATCATGCAAGCCGGACTCGGCGACCAGCGTGCTGCGATCGGCAACAGCCTCAGCCATTTCGCTGGTGTGTCCGATCTCGGTGTCGAAGGTGTTGAGGTTGCGGTTGTTGATGCCGAGCAGGTCAAAATCGAGATGGGCGACCGCCCGGTCGATCTCCTCACGGCTATGTGTCTCGGCGAGCACGTCCATGCCCAGGCCATGCACACAATCACACAGCGCTCGCGCCACGGCGTCCTCCAGGATGCTGAGGATGAGCAGAATGCAGTCGGCACCGAGAGCACGGCTCTCGTAGACCTGATATTCGTCGATGACAAAGTCCTTGCGCAGCATCGGCAGGCTCACGGCGGCGCGGGTGTCGGCGAAGTCGCGATCGCTGCCGAAGAAGAATGTCTCATCGGTGAGCACGGACAACGCCGCAGCGCCGCCGTCTTCGTACGCCCCGGCCTGCACCGCGGCGTCGAGGTCCGGGCGAATACAGCCGAGCGAGGGCGAACCGCGTTTGATTTCCGCGATGATGCCGGGCCGGCCGGTAGCCACAACAGCGTCGAGATGCGATGCAAACCCGCGTGGCGCCGACTGTTCGTCGAGTTGTGCCTGCAAGTCCGAGAGCGGGATACGCGCTTTTCGGACAGCGATTTCGTCGCGCTTGACTTCAACTATCTTGTCGAGGATCGTCGGCATAAATGCCCATTGCGAAAGTAAGGAAAAAAGGCTTTACAGGGGCGCGGGAACTAACGATTATTGTACAGTCCGCGTGACGGGTTGTCAACGTGGACAGACTCTCCCGCAGCAGAGCCCGATCGAGCAAAGGCAGGGTAGATTTTCGGATTCCAGACTACTCGCCGCAGAACTTCAACTGCACATATCGCGCTGCATAGTCAAAATACGAATAGTGAATCTCGCGCCTAAAAACTGCTACAGCGATTCTCCGGAAAACATTGTCGACATCGTATTGGTCGTCCGCATCCAGTCCGCAAAATATCAGTGCACGGATAACCACGTGTGACAACGACAACGGATGCGTGGCATGTCTGTCGAATCGATCAGAATCTTTGAACTCGATCAGCCAGTCATAGAGGGTCAGGCCAGATGGGAGCTTCAGATTTTCCTCGGCGTCCATATCGAGGACCTCCGGCAGAATCGCCAGTACCAGCAAAAGATCGTGCAGCAACTGCGGAGCCCCTTCCACATTCCGGAGGCCGCTGTGGAGGAACTGCTCCTCTACCTGGTACACCTCCTGCATTAACCAGGCAATTTCATTTACGGATTCAGGCGGTAACGACTCGTGTTTTTTTAATTGCCCACACAAGCAGACAATGTTCTGCCGCAGCTCATGAATAGTGTTGCGGTTTATTTCCGACGACAAAAGTCGCCGCAATTCCAGAACGAACGTTCCAGATAAAACATCGATGGTGCATTCAGCGAGGTTTTCTTCCATGATCCAAACGGGGCGTTTTGGTGTGACTCCGAAAGCAGGGCGTCCTTATAAACATAGTCTCGAATCGAATCGGTCATAGAGGACAGGATGGAATTCTGGACCGTAAACTCGGAAATATGATTCGGTCACCTCAGCTCTTCGCTCATTTCTTACCCAAAATTGCACTGACCGTTCCTCACCCTCCTGTTTCTGATTGCAGCAATGCATAGGCAAGACTATTCTACAAGACACCCTTCACGCGCCACCAATACCCATCAGTTGAATGAGCCGTGACCAGATTCGAATTCTGATTGCCCAGGATCCCATGCCCCGGGAGTCCTTTCTTGCGGGCATCCTGCATCAGGCGGGATATACTCATGTCCAGGTTGTGGGGTCACGGGAAGCCGCGCTGCAGGCACTGGACATCAGCACCTCGAGCAACGGACGCTACGTCACCGGCACGGCGAAACAGTTGCCGGCTGTGGCGATCACGCATATGACCTTGGCACCGGACGACAATCGCGACCTGTGCGGCGCGATCAAAGCTGCCTACGGCCGGCGCCTGCCGATTATCATGGTGTTGGGCGACGACTCGGTCGATGACCACGTCAGGATGATCGATGCAGGTGCCGACGCCTTTGTAGTCGAACCGGTGTCCCCCAATGCGTTACTGGACAACCTGTCGCAACTGCTCGGATCTCAGACGAAACCCGAGGACATCGGCAGCGACACGCAAATCAACATTGTGCTGGAAACCCAGGCCGCAGTACCGAAGATCGGCGACGAGATCGATGGCTATCGTATCGTCGAATTACTGAGCTGCGCGGGGCGTATCTATGTATACCGTGTCGAGGATCACGCCGGTCGAACATTCGCGATGAAGATGCTCAACGCCTCGGGTGACGCCGAAGAGCACATCCTGCTGAGGTTCGAGCGTGAGGTCGACATCATGTCGAGCATCGATCACCCGAATGTGGTGCGTTTCATCGACCGCGGCAGCTATGCGGACAACAGTTATATGCTGATGGAATACGTCTCGGGTCGGCACCTGGAGGACCTTTTGGCTGAGCATCCGGACGGGCTTGATTTCGCCACCATCTATACTGTTGCAACAGGACTGGTGCAGGCATTGGAGTCAGTACACGAGATGGGTATTATCCACCGGGACATAAAGTTGACGAACGTTTTCCTGACAGACGACGACGAAATCAAGGTCGGTGATTTCGGCATCGCGGTGCGCATGGGGGAGACGCGATTCACGTCTATGGGCTATTGCGTCGGGACGCCGCTGTATATGGCACCGGAACAGGCGCGCGGTCAGGACGCGACGCCGGAGACGGATATTTACTCATTCGGCGGCACGCTGTACCATCTGATTACGGGACAGCCACCGTTCTCGGCGGGAAACGCACTGGAAGTGATCCAGCGTCACCTGAACGATGATGTACCACCGCCGCTGGCTCAGTGGCGGCCGGAAGTCGCGCGCTCATGGGACGTGCTGATCGTCGATCGCTGCATGGCAACGGCGCCGAGGAACCGGCCGAGTTCGATGGCGGAGCTGGCAGCAAAGTTGCCGCATCTGAAGGCGGATCGCTTCTGACTTCGAAGTGGGTACCGGGCCGCGGCAATACGGAAACACAAAACGCCGTTTCCCATTCAACACGCCTTACGGATTCCCTTGCGCTCAGGATCTGTGACATTAATGGCCCCGGCTCTCCACCAGACCATCAGCCAACCGCAACGGCATCAGATGAGATCGTCCACTTGGATGAAATGCGGGCGGAACATGCGCCCGAGTTCGTGTTCCATCTTTTCGCTCGACAGGAAGTAGGTCGACAGGCTCTCGTAGTCCTCGACTGGAAAAGCCATGGAGAAGGTCGGCTTGCCGGTGTCCCGGTCGAAGGCCAGAAACATCAGCTGCGACTCGGTTGTGTTGCCGAAATCAAACAGCAGCTCGTGGCGGATGGTGTCGAGGTTGTCGCAATTCTGGTATAATTGGTATTTGATGTATTCGATGATCCGGTCGTCGAACTGCCGCTGATGTATGGCAATCTTCTCGATCAGCGCGTTGCGTTTGGTGACGAGCCGGCAGCCGGGACGTTCCTCGCTCGAAAAATCCTTGAACACCGTGTCATAGACTTTTTCGACTTGGAGAACAGCGTCATCGAGCCGTTCAATGATTGTCGGCGGCAAATAATAGACCATCCAGCGCCCGGCGTCGTCGCGATAGAGAATTGGCGTTTCGTAGAGGAAGTCCGTCTCGCAGGCTTCACAGTGCACAGTGTTCAGGCTCCCTGAAAAAAGGCTCTTGAGATCGCCTGTTTGCAGGTCGGTGAGTACAGTGACAGGTGCAAACGAGGTCTCCGCCTCGCACTTGGGGCAACTTGCCTCCAGGGCAGTCAAGTCAGAAGTCTTCCGCTCGCTATTCATAAGGCTAATGTCATGCGCGATGTTCAAAAAATCAACCGGCACAGAACGATTCGCGTGCACGCAGGATACATGCCGCAACGCTCGAACGGCAACTTAACCCGGCCAACGCATGACTCAGCCGACAGGCTCACGTATCCCCGGCTAAAGCTGCGCTGCGAAGGATCGAGCCGGCTGCTACAAGTCACTGATCGGATCACGGTGACGGTTCGGAAAACTTAGCATCGTTGGAGAATCCACAGGCAGGATTCGCTCGTACAAAACCGAATTCAAGCAATATTGAATATCAACAACATTCAACCGCAGGAAGCAATTCATGAGCGTTCATTTGCAATGGTTCGGCCTGGCGACTTTTCGCCTCTGGGAAGAAGGCGGCTTATCACTCGCTATGGATCCGTATTCGCCACCCGTGGTTGCCAACGCCTGCGGAATTTCGGACCCCGCCGTGCTCGACTTCAAAATAGAGGCGGATACCGTTATCTGCAGTTCATTGACGGACGAGGCACATTCCTACGTGCAGGCGGTCGAGGGTTATGGGCAGGTCATCAACGCCCTGGACGTGGCCCAGGGAACGATCCAGCCCGAGATCAATAATGAGCTCATCTATGCGGTCCAAGCAACCGAGGCCCCCCACCACCCCGAGGGCCCCGATGACAATGCCTTGTACGCGTTTAAGGCCGGGGGTCTATGGATTCTGCACATGGGTGACCTCGGCTACGGCATCGGCGCCGATGAACTGGCACCGTTTGCCGGGCACTGTGACGTGTTGCTCGCACTCGTCGGAGAGCATCTGACCCTGCGCCTGGAAGACCTGGATCCGATGATCGACATCCTCGAGCCCACGTGGATTCTGCCGATGCATTACAACTGCCCGCCAATCACCGCGGGCATGACCAAGCTGAACGGGTTCCTCGAGCGCCGCCCCCAGGATCCGGTTGTCTTTGTCCGCAACCACACCGTGACCCTGCCGCTGCCCAGGGTTGAGTGCTCCAGGCCAACGATCGTTGTGCTGGAACCGGCGGGATATGAGGCGACCGAGACGTTTTGAGGGGGATCAGTACCACGCTGCCTTTGCGCTCGTCCCACATAACCCCAGCGTCAGGAAAACACCGTGCGAAAAGCTTCGATAGCCGCGTAATCATCCGCTTTCGGAAAGGCTTCCAGCCCGACATGACCGGTATAGCCAACGTCGCGTAACACCTGCGCGATATGTGGGTAGTTGATCTCGCCGGTGCCCGGTTCATGGCGGCCCGGGACATCCGCCACGTGTACATAGCCAAGCACGCTTGCGGTCTGACGGATGAGTTCGCTAACATTGCCTTCTTCGATCTGCGCGTGATACACATCGAGCAGCAACTTCAGGCGCGGACTGGCGACTTCCTCGACCAGCCGCAGGCCGTCTTCGATGAGCGGACACGGGTACCCGGCGTGATCAGTTTTCGTGTTCATGATTTCGAAACTGTAGGTCACGTCATATTTCTCGGCCAGCTCGGCCAGGCGGCAGCCGCACTTATAGATGGTGATCCACTTCGTCGCCGGATGCTCAGCAGCCGCATGAACGACCTCCCCTTTAGCGTTCAGCTCGCCGGTGGCGATCGCCAGGTTTTGGCAGCCGAGTCGAGCTGCAACCTCGAGGTTGGCCTCGACGCCCTCGAAAAACGTCTCGACACCGTCGGGGTGCACCATGCTCCCGCCACGCCACCCGGTTATAGCGCCAATGGTGATCTCCGAGTCGGCAGCGATCTCGTCCAGGGCATCATCCTCCCAGTCCCAAAGATCGGCGGCAAAACCGGCAGCCGCGATCGCCCGTACACGTTCGAGAAATGGAAGGTTCTGCAGGACAGTGCCGGCACAAATGGAAAGTTGAAACATGGGAAGTCGCGAGGTTTCAGGTTTCGGCTGGCAGATGGCAGGTGACTCAACCTTATCCCACTGCGTCGTGGAATCGGCCCAGGGTATCTATCAGCATTTTGCGTTTCAGATTCACGTCTACGCCTACAAAGATTATTCTCACGCCCAGGTCGAGGTAGCGACTGACGCTGTTTGGATCGAACGCGCCCATGGCGGTGATCTTCCCGGCCTGCGCCGCCGCCTCGAGCACATGTTCGATCTTTGGCGCGAGCTGCGTTTTGGCCGTCACGCTGTCGAGTCCGCTGGACGCGGCCCAGTCGGCGGGCCCAATCGTCAGCATGTCAATGCCATCGACGCTGAGGATTGCGTTCAGCGCTTCGTATCCCTGGTCACTCTCAATCATCACCATCAGCCGGGTTGCATCGTTCGAGTCAGCCAGATCCTGCACCGAATCGACCAGGTGATAGTCGAAGTTGACGCTGCTCGAACTCACCCCGCGCCTGCCCACTGGCGGATACTTTCCAAGCTGCACAAAGGCCTCGGCCTGTTCGGCAATGCGTACGTCGGGCAGGTTCAGAATCTGGATCCCGCCATCCGCCAGGACCTGCACATGGCTGCGGGAGAGCTCAGGCATCCGTACCAGCGGCACCATGCCGAGATGGGCGATCGTACGCGATACCCGGATTGCTTCCGAGTTCGACTGCGCCCCATGCTCCAGGTCCAGCCAAACGACATGATATCCAGCCTGCGCCATCAGTTCGAGTTCCACGATGGTCGTGTCGCGACAGATGACACCGTACAAGTGGTCGTGTTCTTCGAGCAGCTCTTTAAGGCGATCTTTCATAGTCCCCCTTCTTCTCGGTTCACTGACAGACCGCCGGCACGTTCGTGACCAACCAGTTCCCACCATTTGGCACCGGCCGGACGCTCGAGCACCAGCGGCTTGAGAAACTCGACGGATTTCTTCAGGCCTTCATCGACTTCGATGAACTCGCATTCCATCTCGACGGAGATCACATGGTCATAGCCGGTGAGGCGGAGCGTCGTGATAAACTCCGTCCACTCCTTCGCGTCATGCCCCCACCCGGCCAGGGTGTAGTTCCAGGAGCGCTCGGCGGGATTTTCCGGGGTGCTGTTGTCCATCAGACCTTTGATGCGAATGTTATGCTGCTGAAGGCTGACATCCTTAGCATGGACGTGCTGGACAACGTCGCCCAGGAACCGCACTGCCTCGCTCGGGTTGATGCACTGGTACCACATATGTGAGATGTCGAAATTACAGGCGATGACGGGCCCGATCGCCTCCCGCAACCGTATCAGGTTCGTCGGGTTGTAGATCATATCGCCGCCATGCATCTCGAAGCACAATGTCACGCCATGATCCGCTGCAATCTTTCCGTGTTCGCGCCAGTAGGGCAGCAGGCGCCTCTCCCATTGCCATTCCAGGGTATCACGGAGATGGGGCCACTCGGCGAAACTCACCCAGTTCGGCGACTGATCACCTTCAGCCCCTTCCGGCAGACCGGCCAGAAGCGTCATACGTTTCACGTCCGCCTTCTCCATAAACTGACAAGCCGTGCGGAACTCGCGGGAATACTGGTCGGCGACCTGCTTGTCCGGAGTCAACGGTGCACCATGACAGCCAAGCGCGCTGACTTCGAGGCCATAATTAGCAAACTGATCCTGCCAGCGACTGATCTCGCCGGGATCCCTGATCAATGATTCCGTCCTGCAGAAACTGTTGCTCCACAATCCGCATGCCCCGACCTCGACCGCGTTGAAACCGAGGTCACGGGCGTATGCCAACCCTTCCTCCGTCGTATCGAAGTGCAGTAAATTCTGTGAGATGACACCGAGTTTCATGGTGCAATAATAATAGGTCGAATGGAAAAGGTCAAAAGGTAAAAAGAATCGACTGTCCAAATACTTTTGTCGTTCTACTTCGTTCAGACTTGAAACACAGGATAATGTATCGGATTGCGAGTGGTTATCGACGAAGCCTATCCCAGGATTTTTTAAAAAAAACACCCTATACCCGCGTGATCGCTTGCCACGCCTTCGATTTCGCACTGCTCCTTCTCTTCTGGCGAAAGGAAAGAAACCAATCCGTCCAAAGCCGGCATGTGGAATAAGCAGGTCATGAAAGATCCCAGCAGATCCAAGTCACGTTCCCGCTGCTTTACCCTCATCGAATTGCTGGTGGTCATCGCTATCATCGCGATCCTCGCCTCCATGCTGCTGCCGTCGCTGAATCTGGCCAAGCGCAGTGCAAAGGTGATTCTCTGTTCCAACCAGGAGCGCCAGATGGGGCTGGCGCTGGCAATCTATGCTGGTAATTGGAACTCATACCCACCGCCCAGTGGCACCAATACCTCATTACTGCACAACACGGTCGAATCTTACCCCGACAATAGGGACATCTACGTCGAAATGGCGGGGGGCGACAAGAAGTTCTATTGGTGCCCGCTCTCTCAGGGCGTCTCCGCAGAGGACAGCACAGGCGGCAGTGCGCCATACAACGAGTACTTCTATAGCGGGTCACCGCCGTATGACACCTATTCAAGCGTGGGCTATGCCATGGCGGTCAACTGGGTACCCGGCACGAACGGCTGCTGGAACGACACCGACACACCGGACGGGACGCCGTTTAGAATCGATGATCCGAAGGCTATTCTCGTGTCAGATGAAAACTCCAGCGCCTCTACGAACGTGCCTGCCTGGCCGGATGTCAGTCGACACAGCGGCGCGGGGACGAATTACACGTATTCACCGTTCATCGACACCAACGCACTGTACGGCGATGGTCACGTGGAAAGACGCCACGGCCCCCTCGAGCAATGGGTACAGCATTCAATGAACGGTGTTTTTTTCTCCTTCTGAAACGGGATCACTCCAAAGCGGAGTTTTTTGAATTCTTTTGCGCTGAATCGACTCACCACGGATAGCCATCAGAATCGGATGTTTACCCTCATCGGGTTACTCGTGGTTATCGCTATTATCGCAATCCCGCGTCGATGCCGCTGCCAGCGCTGACGCAAACGCCACTTCGTCGTGCTGCAGCATGCGCGCAAGATCAACTCGATCTGCTCCGGCGGAATTAGACCGGGCAGGATGCGGCATCCTTCAGTCGTAATTTCGTCGAGATCGACGTCGATCATGCACGGAATTTCAGGTGTCAGAAACGATATGACATGAGATTACCCTCGCACGGGTGCAACTCCCGAGTACCCGAGCAGATATCGAAGCCTCGT
>CAJWLW010000169.1 GCA_913042885.1 uncultured Lentisphaeria bacterium
TGGCAGTTAGCAGAAGTCCGTCAGTACTGACAAAGAAACCGGTGCCGGATGACGTGACAGGTTCATCAGGAGCTGCTGGGGTGTCTCCGGGGGACTGCAGCCGGAGATGAATTTCGCGGGCCATCGCCTGGCCCCAGTCAATCTGGGACGGCGTGAGTTTGCGCTTGATAATATCGCGAGATTTGCGGAAGTCGTCATCACCGGATGCTGCCGCTACGCTGATCCACGCATATGCAGCCACGTCGTCCTCAGGCACACCCTCGCCCTCGGCGTACTTCACGCCGAGCCTGTACTGCGCTAAGGCATATCCCTGCTCAGCCGCCTTGCGGTACCACTTCACTGCCTCGGCATCATCCTCAGGAACGTCCTCGCCGATGTCGTACATCAAGCCGAGGTAGTACTGCGCGACAGCATATCCCTGCTCAGCGGCCTTGCGGTACCACTTCACCGTCTCGGCATAATCCTCAGGCACACCCTCGCCCTTGGCGTACATATAGCCGAGGTTGTTCTGCGCGACGGCAAGTCCTTGCTCAGCAGCCTTGCGGTACCACTTCACCGCCGCGACATCGTCCTCAGGCACTCCCTCGCCGTTGGCGTACGCCACGCCGAGGTTGTACTGCGCTTGGGGATATCCCTGCTCAGCCGCCTTCCGGAACCACTTCACCGCCTCGGCATCGTCCTGAGGCACACGGATGTTGATGATGCTCCTAAAGAGGTTTACAGTTGCCTGTCGAATTTCGTATCCCATAGGTGCTAGGATGCTGGAAACTGACAAAATTGGATTTCTGGCAAGAGCAATGCCGACAAGGCCATGCTGAAAAACCAGTTGATTTTCAAGGCGGAAACGCCAAGGCCCACTACCATCTCCGTTACCTGTCCATCCTGACCCAGCGATGACGGGGACACGTGATCCCGCAAGTTATCGATCATCGGAAGTCCCGGCTTGCATAGCTTCGTTTCTGATCTTGACGTTCCACTCTGTCAAGAGCCGATCCCGCGTTCGATAATTACGGATTAACCTGTGTTATGCAGGCGACATCTCTTGGGCCGATCTCTACTATGAGGGTAGCTACGTCGCCGGAGGAGGCCTGCGCCTTAACCGGGTAATCCTTCCACAAATCCACGTATTGTGCGCCCGGCTTGTGCGCAACCTGAATCAGTTCCCCTTTTACCGTTCTGTAGTTGGCGTTGTAAACGGTCCAGACAGTCTTCTCTGTGCCTCGGAACCTGTTGACGAAAACTCCCGGGAGTTCGGTTGTAATGAGCGGCTCTACGTCGTGCGAAGTGAATGCGTCGGCGTTTTCGTGCAGTATGCGGAATAGTTTCCTGAGCACAAGAATCGAGCGCTCCTCAAAGTATGATTTGGGATCGTAGGATCGGCTCATGCCGTAGGATGAACCATTGAACAGGATGAACTTGAGAAGTTCCCAGTTGCCGTCCTTGAGGCTGTAGCCGTAGATCAGGTTGAAAGCCTTGCTATCGGGGAAGGCGAACCTCACCAAATCGAGGGGAACAGATTCGGCCGGCTTGCTCCTGCCGAGTGCTCCGGTGTAGTAACTATCCTGCCATTGAAACCGGATATCTTCCGGTTGGTTCTCCGAGCGGATCACCACGTCGTCGGGGATCGCCGCCCGGATTCTCCTGGTCAGTTCGCGCTCGCCGTAGGCGCTTGGCTCCGGCGCATCATGGCCGTGCGCCTTGCTGTAGCAGAAGCGAGCGCCGTATCCGAACTCGTCGAGGTAGACGATCTTGGCTCCGATCTCACGGGTGAGCCAGCGCTCGGCGGCGACCATATAGTCCAGCCATTCCTCGATGCGAAGGCAGGGACGGTAGGACGGCAAGCCATCATGCACGGCGGGCCCCGCGCCCATCCACTGCTTAGTCTTGGTGGGTACGCCGTTGTGAAGGGCCTTGTTGTGAATGAGGATGGCGTTAGTGTAGAAACTTAGGGGTACGCCGGCTTCCGCGACCTTCTTTTTAAGCCCCTCCTCTCCACCGAAGCCGGGCCACAGCACAGTCCGGTCGTACTCCCCGAACGTGAACCCCGCCATTTTCGGATACTCTCGGGAATTCCAGTTGTAGGCGTTCAAGCCGTCGCAGTATCCAAAGACGTCGCGAACCTGCTTGACATCCGTGGCGAAGTCCCTGTTAGTGTATTGATACCAGAACCCCTGAACGAACGATTTGCGATACCAGTCGGTCGCCGCGGGTTTCGGCTTGTACCAAGTGGTTATCCATTGGCGGTACAAACGGAAACTTTCCCGCCAGTCACCGGGCGTAACGGCAATGGTGCACTCCGGAAGAGTCCAGACACCGCCGGGCTTGAGCGATTTCTCGAAGTATTCCACATTGTACCAGCCGCCTTTGTCGTCCTTACCCACATCGTACCAGTGAAACTGGCCGTCCAGATCGTTGCTCAGAAGAGTCAGCACGAACCACTCTTTTGGATTGAAGAACGACTCCACCTGCAGAGGATGTTGCTCGCCGTGCGAAGCATAGACGTTAACCTCATCGCGGTGAATCACGGCTCCGCCTGAGCGTGGAATGAAATACCAGGTATCTTCAAGGGCGCCTAGGCGAACGCCTTCCAGAATCGGGAACTTAACCCGCCCCAGGAATGGCTCTGTTCCTCGGTTGGTCAATGTCAAGCCCGCTTTTATCTTGCCGTTTTTCGTCAGCGTCAGCTTGACCACAGCTTCAAGGTTTACGTTCTTCTCCTTGTACTCAAGAACGATCGACACCCCATTCTGCCTGGCTTTCGCATCCGCCACTTTCCAACTGCTTGAGCCAATCCATCCGTCCGCCGGCCTGACAGCGAATAGATCGGAGTCATCAAGGACAACGCGTTGATAGGCAGGCGTTCCCAGGCTCTCCCACTTCAAGCCGTCCTTAATATCCAGTGTTAACTCGATGCTGCCGTCCGCCAGAACCGCGCGACCATTCGCAATGGACACTTCGCCCTTGCCTGCCGCTGAAGGGGTCTTGTTGACAGTCGGATACCATGCATCAAGTCCGCCCAGCGCGACTTCAGGTGAAATGGGCTTATCCAGATTGCAGGTAAGCGCGACCAGAGCGAAGGAAGACTTATACGTCCGGTCCTGGAAAGCCAGCCGTTGGAGAACTTTTTTCGCGTCGGGATGGAGAACATAGAGGCCGATCCCGTTATCCAGGCCGTACCTCTTTTGTCTGACATCAAAGGGGATCATCTCTTCGGTGGTGCCGTCTTCGTATGTGAGTTTTATGGTAAAGCGTTCGCTCTGGTCAATCGGTGCGATGGGCGGCAGAGACGGCCCGAGGTCGCCGTCGTGAGGCGGAATTTGTGACCAGACCAGAAGAAACACCTCGCTCGTCGCGTTGGCAAGAACGACCTGCAGGGGGTTCTGGTCTGCAAGCCCTGTTTCGGGGATATTCTTCACATTGGGGATAAGGAAGGGAATGTTCCTGACGAAAACCAAGGGATGGGAAAACATGTCGCTGCCGACCGAACCTTCCGGTACTGAAAACGGCTCTTTCTGCGCTCTGGCAGGAAGGGCGGCGGTAAGGAAGTTATCGTATTCTGGGATGGCTTCCTTTTTCGCGGGCTTGAAAACGAATTCTTTGCTTTCCACCCGCACCCGCCATGTGCCGCTTCCCTCTTTGCCGACAATCCGAAGCCCTTCGATGTAGAGGTTGTTGCCGCCGAGGGCCTTCTTCTGGCCCAGGTTCTTTACTTTGATCGTATGCGGCCCCGGCGCTATGTATCGTTCGGTAATAAGAATTGAATGCTGAACATTGGACGCCGAAAACATATCGGCTTCAACCTGGAGTTCGCCATCAAAGTAGACGCCTATGTGGGCGGCATTGAAAGCTTTCACCACGGGCAAGAATACCTGGTACGTTCCACCGGGCGCGCCGACGGTGACCTCGAACGTCATTGTCGCTCTGCGCTTACCGGTCGAGATGATCGGGATTCCACTTATCGTAGTCCTTGGACCGTGGCTCCAGTCATCACCATGGGTTGCATCCTCGAGGCTGATCGTTTGAATCTCCGCGCCAAGGAGCGGAGTGAACAGTAAGACCGCCAAAGCCAGCACATGCAATACACCAAATGACTTCTTCATTTGTCTTCCTCGTAATTTACCGTTTACCCGACATTTCCCATTTGGCCTTCGCCAGGCTACGCCGCCGGGTCATTCGAGCAGCAATATAACACTTCTAAGGCGTATGGGTTCAAGATACAACCGATCTCCAAAGCACGTCTGATGAATTTCAAGAAACGTTCACGACGTACTTTTACTGATCCCACATTGGATGTATGCCCAAGTCCGTGACGCCTACTGGTGCACCGGTTGTCCCAACCGGCACGCTTGGTCTGGAACCTACAATGGTAAATCACGTTCCGTCAGGCATGGATGAAACTGTCCGCAGGAATGTCCGCATCTCCACGGACTACTATGGATCGTCATGGATAGAAGGCTTCGGGCGATACCAGTGCCGCAAAAAACGCCATTGCATATCTGAGAACCTGCCCAATAAATGAAATCGCTTGCCGGGCATCCCGCAACACTACTTGCCTTTTGCTCCGTCGTGGAATCGCCGGTTGGCGTTGTAGAGTACACGAACCTCCCACACACAACGGAATCATGCCAGAGAAACGATTTTCCATCCGACGATTTTTCCGTCAGCCCGGCAACACATTGCTCGCCGGACTGCAGCCGACTTGTGGCTTCGCACTGACGACGCAGGAGATGCCCCCTGCTGCGTTCCAGGCGGATGTGTCGCTTCGCTCACTGTCCTCGGCTGCCGGTGATCCGCTGCCGGATAGCCGGATTCATGACTGCGTCTTCGAACACCACGCCAGCGGTGTCGAGGTGCAGGTCGAGTTCATCGAACACCGCGATACCGCTACCCTCGAAATCAGTGGGCGCATCTATAACCGCAGTCGAAAATCGATCCAGCATGTACACGGACCGGTGTCGTTGTGTTTCACCCTGGCGATCGGCAAGAACGATACGGTGCGAATGACATCGGTCTACGGTGGTGGCCCGACCGACGGCGATTACCCGCCGCAAGCCTATAAGCTTACCGAGACCGACGGCGTCCGCTTTCTCTTCGGCGGCCACGAAGGGGGGCGCTCGACCGAAACAGAAATGCCGTACGTTATTTTCACCGACGAGACCGAGAGTAGCGGTTTGTTTTGCGCCCTCGAATGGCCGGCAAGCTGGACGATCGACGTGCGCAACGTTGTCGCCGGTGGCAAGCGTATGATACCGGTGGTAATCAAAGTAGGCGGCTGCGATCTGACCTTGGAGCCCGGCGAATCGATACCCATTCCTCGGGCCCACATCGGTTTTTTTGTCGGTGACGCTGTAGCCGGCAGCAATGCCTTGCGCCGCCACATCGTCGAGCACCTGCGGCCGCCGACGTTGCCGCCGGTGTTCTACAATCACTACTTCGGACTGCCTCGTGACTGGACGGTCGAAGATCAATTCCGCGAAGCCGACATCTACGCCGAGCTCGGGGTCGAGTACTACGTCGTGGATGCCGAATGGTTTGCCGGGAAATTTCGTCAGGGCATCGGCAATTGGGAGGTCGAAGACCAGCAGCGTTTTCCCAACGGCATGGTCGAGTTTGCGGAGCACGTGCGTTCGCGCGGGATGAAATTCGGCTCCTGGCTCGAAATCGAATGGGCTATGAAAGGCTCGCATTGGGCCCTTGAACATCCCGACTGGTTCGATGCATTGCCGGGACGTTACGACACGCATTATGACGGTGGCGAGTACAACGATCTGCTGCTGCGTCTCGGTGACGCAGAGGTGCGCGACAGGGTCGCTGATTTCCTCGAGGCCTGGGTCGACAAATACGGCATCGAATGGTTGCGCTGGGATATGAACAACTCGCCGCAACCGATCTGGCAAGCCACCGACCCACCTGGCCAGCGAGGTTGGCGTCAGCTCGAATACGCCGAAGGCCTGTATGCCTTACTTGACGCGTTCATGCGGCGCTGTCCGCAAGTGTCGATCGAGGCTTGTTCGAGCGGCGGCTATCGCATGGACCTGGGGACTTTGCGGCGCGCGCATACGGCATGGATGTGCGACAATACCGACACCCACGATCCGATTCGGCTGATGCAGAAGGGCGTTAACCGGGTGGTGCCGGGTTGTTACGCGAACTCGACGATGCTGTGGGCGACGCACGACCATCGGCGCACTCAGAGTCTGGCGGCGCTCAAGCGGGATGGCTACCCGACGTCGCCGCTGCGTTCGCGCATGGGCGGCTCACTCGGCTTTGCCGAGAGCGCCCGGCTCTATACACCGAAGATAAAGGAACAGCTGCAACGCGAGATCGTGGCGTACAAAGCGCAGCGGCACCTGCTGCTGAAGGATTATTATCCGCTGTTTGCTCCACAGCGCTTAGCCGAATTCGACGGCTGGCAGTTCCATGATCCGCTGACTGGTCAGGGGTTCGTACAGATCTTTCGGGTCAATGCGCCGGCAACACGGACGACCGTAAACCTGCCGGGCCTGGACGTCGGCACCCGGTACACGCTGCGCGATGTCGATACCAACCGGAAGAAGGCGATCATCGGCGGCACTGCACTCAAGGTAACGATTCCGGATCCACAAGGGACGAAGTGGTATCAGTACGGCCTGGACTGACATTGGACTGCCCGTAAGCGGGGAGGTGGACAGATCAATTGGGGCAGACTAATCTGGGCGTATTGTTCGCTCAAAGACAAAACGAAGGAAAAGCAATCATGACCTACTACTCGGTGCTAGACGTCACGCCTACCAGCGAGGACTGGATACCGGCCTACATCGGACCCACGAACGCGCTCGTTGCCAAGCACGGGGGGAAATATCTCACCCGGACTTCCAGCCGGCCTGCATCGCTGGAGTTCGTGTGACATCGCCAAACTTCAGAGACCGGTGTGGTCGGATACTGCTGGCTCGATCGGTGCTTCCGCATGCTCGATTTTTCGTGCTGTTCCTCATCAGGACCTCCGTGCATCGTGCTCATAAAACGGCCCTGCAAAGCATAACGCATCAAGGATTTAACTACAACTTACCAACAGTTGATGACGGAAGCACCACGTAATCAGTGAGAGATGCCGAAATCCAACTGGATTTTGCGGCCATAGCTTTCGAACGCGTCTATTTTTTCGGAACGTACTTGTCGGTGGGAGTGAAGAAGAAACCGCGGCGCAGCATACCTCCGAGTTCAGCCTTGTTCCAGACACGGACGGTGATCTGGTTTACCTTGCCCGGCTTGATGGCGTCGGTGACGTCAATATCAAATGTGTGGTTCCACCACCACCAGACCTTGTGCGGCTCATGGTGGACGTACTGACCGTTGACCCAGACCCAGCCTTCGTTGAAGACGCCGCCTGAGTGGAATATGACCTTCTTGCCCTTGGCGCTTTTAGCCACCTTGAACGTGCCGCGATACCAGCCGAAGCCGTCGTAGTCGTGGCCCTTGTCATCAAGGGGCTCCTCCTGCGCGTCCCAAAGGAGGTGTGTATTGCGCATGTCCCACTTGGTGTCGTCGAACTCTGGCAGATAATATTCGCTGAAGATACCTTCGTTGTACGGATCGCGGACGAACTTCATGTCCAAGGGCAGTTCGCCAACCTTATTGCCCTGGTCCCCGTTGGTATACGACAGCAGCCGTTTGTACTCGTTCGTGCGTCCGCGCGAGATGAATGCCGGCGGTTTCTTGGACTTGGGAAAGGTCTCCGAGATGAAGTGGGAGTAGATCTTGTTGAGCTCGTGCTTCAAGTCCAGCATGCGCTGTGATTCTGCCGCCGCGGTCGCGTAGTCGAGTCGCATGGCGGCCGCCTCCATATTGGCATAGGCAGTGAGATGCTCAGCGATTTTTCCCACGGCCACGACACGGGCCTTCTGCGTGGCGGTCCCCCCGGCGGCCAGGGCGGCGTCGATATGCTTCTGGATGCTGGAGGTGAACGCGACCGTGTACACATTATTAAGCATGAAATCCTCATGCAGATGGATGGTGGCCGCGCCCAGGTGTGCCTCAACAGCGTCCCACCAGGCCTGCAGGTGCGGCCCTGCCTCGGCACCGAACAGGTCGAAGTAGAGCTCTTTCTTCAGCGCCGCCACATCGGTGTCCGCATCCCACAGCAGCTTGCCCATCACATAGAAGCTGGTCCACGTCTGCATGAAGGCCTTGCGCCCCTCCGCGCTGAGGCCTTTGATGTCCATTTCTTTGTAGAGCGGGAAGTTCACGGTGGCGTTGGCGGTCTGGCGCTCCGGAATGAACAGACCGGTGAGGAAGTCGGGGTGGTACTCATACAGATAGATGTGCGCCGTCTGCTTTCTGTATTGACGGAGGTTCTTTATGTACTCGATGCGGCGCCAGCAGCTTTTGTCCTTGTTGTCGTGCAGTGCACATCCGGCAATGGGGGCGTACATCACCGCGAGGTTTTTCGGCAGCGTGACGCCTTGTGGCGCCAGTTCGCGCAGGGAGTATGCCATGGTGGCCACGAACTTTTCCGGAAATGCTCGGGCCAGTTTGCTGGCGAACCCGTAGTATTCCTCACTCATCTGTGGCCCGTACACCAATTGGATGTTTTCAAACTTCTGGCTGGCCTTGTCGCAGGCATCGCAATAGCAGTAGGGTGAGCCGTCCGGGGGGCTGATGCCGATGCCGTGGCGGGAAATCCGGTGGGTGTTTGGCCCCTGTTCATCGTGCTTTTCGGCGATGGCCGTTTTGAGGTTTTTCAGGATCTCGGTGTACACATTGGGGTTCGACAGGCAGAGCATCGTCGTGTGCAGAATGTCGCCTTCGCCGATGACGCGCTTTCCCTTTTTATTCATTGCGTAATACTCCGGGTGGTCCTTGAAGTATTTATCAGGCGGCAGCAGAATGCCCAGAAACCCGTCGCCCACGAGAGGATAATACTTGCCGGAATCGCCGCGGCTGTCGAACGCGATTTTCTCGGTCCACTCCTTATACTCCGTGTGATCCTGTGGTGTCATCGGCACCCATCCCGTATTGAGGCCGATACCGCGCAAGGCAAAGTCCGGCTTCGACAACACATCAAGATGGGGTACGACCACGGTCTTCTTTTCGGGGACCACCTCGCCCCAGGCGCCGGGGAAATACCAGCGGCACCCGAGGAGCTCGAGGAACGCATACGCTCCGTAAATCGTTCCTTTATAGACATCCGTCTCATTGCCGGCGATGAAGATGTCCTTCCGTTTCGTCTTCAGTATGTAGCCTTCTTCTTCGAAGACATCGTCGCGGACGGAGGGGTCGAACCCGGTCGGGATCTTCAAGCTGCGCTTGGCCGCGGCCTTGGTGTGGCCCACATAGATATTTATTTTGGCGTCGCTCTTGGCGCCTTCGTCGATAATCTCCAAGGTAGCCCCGGACATTTTCTGGATGTACTTCTGGATGGCTTCCGCGGCCTTCTTCGCTTTAGGCTGCCCTGCCGCTACCTGGATCACCGCCTGGCTCTTACCGTCCTCGACGATCGTTAATGGTTTGGCATTGGCGCACGTGGCCAAAGCGATGAACATGATTAATACAGCATTTCTGATTCGCATGGGGCTCTTCCTTGGTTTGATCTACAGTGGAGGAATATTTTAGGATTTCCAGAAATCCTGCCAACATTCCGTGAACGACGCTGGATACCATTCGTCGCAGAACCAGGGATTGATTCGGACTTTGTTGATTTGATTGGAATTCCGCCACGCTTTGGCCCGGTCGGATGCATCTCACCATGTATTGGACGACCCGCTGCATCGCGGCTGGGTCGCCGGCGGACACGTGCACGCTTTTATCG
The DNA here is from genome assembly GCA_913042885.1 of uncultured Lentisphaeria bacterium. The sequence continues at coordinate 9,788 of CAJWLW010000169.1, forward strand.
ACACTGAGCCGAGCGCCAGCGAGACAGCCCGCCTGGAGAACGTAACGGAGTGGAGTGTCAACATTCCCCGAATGTTTCCAGGAACGCATCTGCTCAACCACCTTCTCTGTGATACGTCCTTCGGCCAGGAGAAACGCGAAGACGTTATGCTCCCAGAGCACCAGAAACGGAGTAGCGGCCAGATCGTCGGGCATCGGCAGGAAGCGCCCTGGCAGCAACCGCGGCCTCGCCCTGGGCATAGTCCGGCTTTGCTTCTTTC
>CAJWLW010000170.1 GCA_913042885.1 uncultured Lentisphaeria bacterium
GCCGTCAAGTCGAGTCCAGTGGTAGCAAACGGCGTTGTGTGTTTCGGCTCGCTCGACACGTTCGTGTACGCGGTGAGTCTGGCAGCGGGCGAGAAAATCTGGTCGTTCGAAACGGCCGGCGGTGTCGCCTCGACGCCTTTGCTTCACAACGGCCGGGTTTTTGTCGGGTCGGGCGACGCCCGGTTGTATGCCTTCGACATGAAGGACGGCAAAGAACTCTGGCACTACACCTGCAACGACCGGATAGAAGGCGGCATCAATCGGCTGATCCACCCGACCGGCGACGGCATAGTTTTCGGGTCGTATGACAGCACCCTGTACTGTGTCTCCGCAGAAAACGGCGAGCTGTTGTGGTCCTACCCGATTGAAAGCTATATTAACGGCACACCGGCAATTGCTGGAAATCGTGTCATCGTTGGCGGTTGCGACGCCAATGTTCACATCGTCGACAGCGCTGATGGCAAGCCGGTACATGTCGTCAATGTCGGGGCGTACGTTGCGGGAGCCGCAGCGATCGGCGGCGGCATCGCCTACGTTGGGCATTACGGCAACGAGTTTGCCAGCATTGACATTGCAAACGGCGAATTAGGATGGATTTATCGGGCCCGGCCGTTCCCGTACTTCTCATCGCCGGCAGTCAGCGAGGCTGCCGTGGTGTTTGGCGGACGCGACAAACTGGTGCATTGCCTCGACCGCAAGACCGGCAAGGCACGCTGGACCTTCCGATGCAGCGGCCGGGTCGACAGTTCGCCGGTAATTTGTGATGACAGTATCGTGGTCGGATCGGACAGCGGCAGGCTGCATATCCTGTCGCTGGCGACCGGCGAGGAACGCTGGGGATACGACATCGGTGCGGCGATTCAGAGCTCGCCGGCCGTGGTCGACGGATACATCATCGTCGGCGCGGATGATGGTGCCGTATACGCTTTTCGTCCAAAAGACCAGGGGAAATGAGCATGAGCAAGACAGTCGAAGAAACGCCGCAGGACAACAAGACGAAGGCGGGAAACTATTTCATTTCGAACTACCCGCCGTACTCGTTTTGGACACCGGATCACGTGCCGGAAGCGACGGCGGCATTGAACCGGCCGCCGCGCCCGGACACCCCGCTGGGCATTTATCTGCACATTCCTTTTTGTCGCAAGCGCTGCCATTTCTGCTATTTCCGGGTGTACACAGGGGTCAACTCGAAGCAGGTGCGCACCTATGTGGAGGGCGCCATCAAGGAGTTGGAGTTGTACGCCAGGCAGCCGTTCATCGGCGGACGCAAGCCGACGTTTATCTATTTCGGCGGCGGCACACCGTCGTTTCTCTCCACCCAGCAATTGACCTCGATCACCGAGCAGATGAAGGCCGTACTGCCGTGGGACGAGGCGGAGGAGATCACGTTCGAGTGCGAACCAGGGACGTTGAACGAGCAGAAACTCAAGTTCATTAAGGAGCTGGGCGTGACGCGGCTGAGTCTGGGTGTCGAAAACTACGATGCCGACATTCTGGAGTTCAACGGCCGAGCCCACCGTGCCGTCGAGATTTATCGGGCCTACGAATGGGCGCAGGCCTGCGATTTCCCGCAGATCAACATCGACCTGATTGCCGGCATGCTCAATGAAACGGAGGAGAACTGGCGGACCTGCGTGACCAAAGCAATCGACATGGCGCCCGACAGTGTCACCATTTATCAGATGGAGATCCCATACAACACGACCATCTACCAGCGCATGAAGGAGAACGACGAGATTGCAGCGCCGGTGGCGGACTGGGATACCAAGCGTGAATGGGTCAAGTACGCGTTCAGCGAGCTGGAAGCCAACGGTTACACCGTGACCAGTGCCACGACGGCGGTCAAGGATCCGGCCACGAAGTTCGTCTATCGCGACAAGCTGTGGGAGGGGGCCGACCTGATGTCGCTGGGTGTCGCGTCGTTTTCACATGTCAACGGCACGCACTTCCAGAACGAGCATCACATGGACGGCTACCTCGAGCGCCTCGAACGCAATGAGTTGCCGATCTACCGCGCTCTGACGCCGACCAGCGAAGAACTGATGATCCGCGAGCTGATTCTGCAGTTCAAGCTCGGTGTCGTGCGTCTGGGCTATTTCCAGGAGAAATTCGGCGTCGACATCACCGACCGTTTCGCCAGCCAGTTGATGGCCATGACCGAACGGGGCATGCTCGAAACGGATGACACCCAATTGCGTCTGACCCGTGACGGTCTCATGCAGGTTGACTGGCTGCTTCACGATTTCTTCCTGGAAAAACACCGCAATCAACGCTATGCCTGAGACCGTCGATCCGCTTTGGCCGCTGGCTGCATTCTACCGAACCGCGGGCCACACACTGCCCTCGATTACGCAGATCGAAGGTGGCGACATGCCACAGCCTTATGCGCAGTTACTGGTACACAAGATGGACATGACCGGGACGCTGGAACGCTACTATGACGACACCATCCACTTGAAAGTGATTGATACTGTGCGCGAGGGCAACGTCTATTCGCGCCAGGTCGCGCTGGTCCTGGATGCCGGCAAGCGCGCCGTCGAATTCGGCGCCATCTGCATGTATCTGGACGCCTTCCCGGCTCCAGTCCGGGAGTTGATCCTCAAGGACGATCGGCCGCTCGGGTCGATCATAACAGATCTCGCACTACCGCACCTTTCGAATCCACGCTGCTACTTCGCGGTGGAATCGGATGACTTGATCGCCAATGCCCTGCAGTTCACTGACCGCCGTACGCTGTACGGTCGCTGCAACATCATTTCGAGTAACGGCACACTGTTGGCGGACATCGTAGAGATTCTGCCGCCCCAAGAATGAACAAACCCTACGATGCAATTGTCGTCGGCAGCGGTCCGGCCGGAAGCACGGCGGCCTGCGGCCTGGCACAGCGCGGCCGGCGCGTGATCGTGCTGGACCGCGAATCGTTTCCTCGGTACGCTGTCGGAGAGTCGATGCTGCCGTTCTGTTATTTTCCGCTGCGCGAGATCGGCATGCTCGAGAAGATGAAGGCATCGGCGTTCGTGAACAAATGCAGCGTCCAGTTCGTCCGCGAAGACGGACGTGTATCGGCACCGTTTTATTTTGTCGACCACATGCAGCACGAAGCGGGCAAGACCTGGCAGGTCGAGCGATCTGAGTTCGATGCCATGCTGCTGGACCATGCACGGGAAAGCGGCGCCGAGGTACGCACGGGCGTCACGGTCACGGATCTGTTGCGCAACGAGAGCGGTGCTGTCACTGGCGTCCGCGCCAGTGACGATGAAGGCGACTTCGAGCTGCACGCGCCGATCACGGTCGATGCCAGCGGCCAGCACAGTTTTGCCGCCACGCGCCTGGGCTGGCGCATCATGGACCAGAACCTGAAAAAGATCGCGCTGTGGACCTATTACGAAGGGGCGGCGCGCGATCCCGGCCGCGACGCCGGCGCCACTACCGTGGCCTATGTCGGCGGCAAGAACTGGTTCTGGTACATCCCGCTGCAAAACGATCGGGTCAGCGTCGGGATCGTCGGTGCGCGCGATTATCTGTACGACGGCACGCGTGACCGCGACGAGATTTTTCAACGCGAAATAGTCAAGAACCCCTGGATCCGCGAGCATCTGGCACCAGGCAAACGCGTCGAAGACTATTTTGTGACCGGCGATTTTTCGTACCGGTCGAAGTATTGCGCTACCGACGGTCTGGTGTTGGCCGGCGATGCTTTCAGCTTCCTTGATCCGGTGTTTTCCTCCGGCCTGTTTCTGGCGCTGCAGATGGGTGTCATGGCCGCGGAAACCATTGATCAGGCACTGACGGACAACGACGTGCGGGCCTGGCGCTTCTGCGAGTACGGCAAGAAGAGCTGTAACGCGATCGAGGCTATGCGCGCTCTGGTCTATGCCTTCTACAGCCCGGACTTCAGCTTCGGCTCGATCATCAGGAAATATCCTGATCTGCGCGCTGACCTGACCGACTGCCTGATCGGGGATCTGCAAAAAGATTTCGACCCGCTGTTCAGCGCTATTGCAGAATTTGCAGATATTCCCGAAAAAATTCCGCACGGCGGGCCGATGTGCACCGCTCACTGTGCTTGCGCTGCGGTTTAGTTAAGCCGCGGGAAATCGGCAGGGTGTCATGAAAATCATTCAGTTAACAGCAGGCACGGGTAATTTCTACTGCGGCACCTGTCTGCGCGATCACGCACTGATCAAGGGGCTGGCAGATCTCGGGCATGACGCGACAATGGTACCGATGTATCTGCCCCTGGTGACCGAGACCCCGGCGGACAGCGACGTGCCGTTGTTCTTTGGCGGCATCAATGTGTATCTGCGGGAAAAACTCTCGTTGTGCCGCCATACGCCGCGCTGGCTCGACCGTTTGCTGGATAGCCCAGCGCTGTTGCGCCTGGCGGCGCGCAATGCCAGCATGACCAAGGCTCGGGATCTCGGCGAGCTGGCTTTGGCGGTGTTGCAGGTCGGGGACAGCCGGCAACGCAAGGAGCTGGATCGGCTGATCGACTGGCTGTCATCGCATGAACGGCCGGATGTGGTTTGCTTGTCGAACGCACTGCTGAGCGGTTTCGCCCGGCCAATACAACAGACGCTCGGGGTGCCCGTCGTCTGCACGCTGCAGGGCGAGGACGCTTTTCTCGACAGCCTGCCACCGCCGTTCGATGCAAAATGCTGGGACGCGCTGCGTGCCAATGTTGCGGAGATCGCAGCGTTCATCGCAGTCAGCGACTACTACGGCGAGACAATGCAGCGGCGGCTCAACATGCCTGCAGCCAAAGCGAATGTCGTGCGCAACGGCATCGACCTGTCGGACTTCGAGCATCTGGATCTGCGCCCGGCAGCAGTACCGACGATCGGGTATCTGACACAAATTATTCCCGGCAAAGGTCTCGAACGGCTGATCGACGCGTTCCTCGTGCTGAAGCAGGCGAATCGCATCGCCAACCTGACGCTGCATGTGGCCGGCAGCCTGGTGCCGGCCGAAAAACCGTTTCTGGCGCGCATGAAACAGAAGGTCGCGGACGCGGGTTTCGCCGCCGACCTCAAGGTATCGCCAAACATCGAGCGCCCCGATAAACTGGCGTTTCTGGCTTCGTTGTCCGTGCTTTCAGTGCCGGCGACCTATGGTGAATCTTTCGGACTGTACGTCATCGAGGCGCTGGCGGCAGGGGTGCCTGTGGTGCAGCCGCGGCACGCCGCGTTTCCCGAGGTCCTGACATTGGCCGGCGGCGGCATACTGTGTGAACCGGACGACACGGCAGCGCTGGCGGAAGCGCTGGGCACCTTGCTGGATAATCCGCAAGGAGCCCGGGCGCTGGGTTCCGAGGGACGCCGCGGAGCGTTCGAACATTTCGGCCTGCCGCGCATGTGCCGCGAGTTCGTCGATATTCTGGAACACACGACGGACCAGTAACGATTCGGGGTATCAGCGCCTATCTTAGTGCCGTTCGATTTTGCAGTACCAATTTCTCTCGATCGTGATTGGGAGATCGGCACTATACTGTCACATTAATGGCTGAGAGCGACCGTTCCACGGCAAGACAAGAAGAAACAAATCATGGCTTGGCAATTCATCTTCAAGAAGCGCGTCGAGTTTTGTGAAACCGACATGGCGGGTATTGTGCATTTCTCCAATTTCTTTCACTACATGGAAATGGCCGAGCACGCCTTCATCCGCTCGCTGGGCTATTCGGTCCACACGGAGATCGACGGCTGTCGGTACGGCTGGCCGCGGGTTCGCGCCGAGTGCGACTACCGGCAGCCGATCCGCTTCGAGGACGAAATCGAAGTGGAGCTGCTGGTCGCGGAAAAAAAGGCGAAGGCGATCGAGTATCGCTTTCACATCTACAAGGCGGGTGGGGATGCGCGTATCCTGGCAGGGGTCGGTACAATCGTCAGCGTCTGTGTCGCTATGCAGGATGACGGCGTCATGAAGTCGGCGGAGATTCCGGCGGTACTGGCGGATCAGATCGAAACCGCACCGGCCGCGGCACTGTCAGCCGGATAATCCTCGTCGTCGGTCAAACGACAGATCAACCGCCGCTGCCGTCGCGATTTCTGCGGCCGCTGCCATTTTGATTGCCACCACCGCTACCGCCGGACGTGGTGAGCGCATCGGGATTGTCCTGCAGAAAGGAACCGACGGGGAGCAGGAGCTCGTACTTTTCTGCGAGGTCGGCGTAGAACCCTTCGATGGCAGCATTCTGCCTCCGGTTTATGTACTGGTACATCATGATACCCCGGTTCGAACTGAAGCTGCGGTTTTCGGGGTAGAAGTGCTTAGCCACATAGATGATGACCGCACCCTTGGCTGTGTCCTTCGGCGCGGCGAGCGTGTCGTTTGGCGATTCCTCGGCGAGGTCTTTGACGACGGTCGGCGTATCGTCATCCGCGCCGATGGGATCGGGGCCACGGGAGAGCGGAAACGTCGTTTCTGTGAAATCGGCTTCAGCGGCTTCAGCGGCTTCAGCGAAGGAAGCGCCTGCAGCAATGCGTTCGGCGAGATCGGCATGCACGCCACGCGCGGCTTCGCGCGCGGCATCGAGGGCCTTGGCCGCCTGCAGGTCGGTTTTCGCCTGGCGTCCCATTTTCGAAAGCACCATCACGTCGCCATCGGCAGTTTCCTCCTTCAGCGACGACGGTGTCGTCGGCGCACTCTCAAGCCAGCAGCCCATGTAGACGTAATCGTCGCCAGCCACGACACCGGTATAGGGCCTGTTCTGGCTGCACTTTGCGCCGGCCTCGATGAGCTCGATACCATCACCGGGCACTTCGGGAATGACGGCGGCAGTGTCGCTGAAGAAGCCGCTGCTCACGCACAGCTTTCCACGGCCGGGTATACTGCAATGCTGCTGAAAAACCTTTGAGATCGCAAGCCCGTCTTCTTCGTTGTCAGTGGCATCCTGGAAGCCGTCGACAAAGGCGTAGGCTGCTTCGAGCGCCTGGGTCCGGGCAGTGTTCTCGCCATCGAGTGATTTGGTGCGGCTGATTTCGTCACGTATTTCCCGGAAAGGTTTGAATTCGCGTACGCCGAGCCTCTGCACGATGTTGAGGCCTTCGGCCGATTCGAAAATGTCACTGATTTCATCGTCCTTGAGTGACACCAGCGTGTCCTCGACTTCCTTCTGGAACGAGCCGACCGGGAACCAGTCGAGCAGGCCGCCCTTGAAGGCATTCGGACCGTCACTCTTAAAACGCGCGTTGCGGTGGAACAATTTCCCGTCCGCACGTACGTCGGCGAGGATCTTCTCGAGGCCCTCGCGGATTTCCTGCTTCTCCTCCGGTGTGGCGTCTTTCTTGACAAGCTTGAGGATACGGCGGCCTTTCAGTTCCTGGCTCTGGTACTTGTCCTTGTTCTTCTCGTAGTGGGCGCGCAGCTCCATGGTTTCGATGAGTTCATCGAGTGAATCTTCGTAAGGCAGATACTGACGCTCCTCGATCTTCTGAATGACCTGGAAGCCACGTTTGGTGGTCAGCACATCACTGATTTCTCCAACTTCGAGCTTGCGCGCGGCATTTCGTACTTCGCTTTCCAGGAACGTCTCGTCAACGAATCCGAGGTCACCGCCCTTGTCCTTCGTCTCAAAATCATCGCTGTGCAGTTTTGCCATTTCCTCGAAGTTCTCCTGGTCGCGAATGGAAGCCAACAGCGTTGTCAGCTCATCGCGCTTCTCCTTCATGACTTCTTCTGAGTCAGGCAGATTGACGGTGAACAGGATGTGGCGAAGATGGTGCTGGCGTTTGGCGAAATAGTCGTCCTTGTACTCGTCGTACGCGGCGCGCATTTCCTCTTCTGTAGGCGTAAAACCAGCGTCCCTTGCAAAGTCCGCAATTTTAAACGCGACGACCTGCAGCCTGGTCTGCGGCGGGGTCATGTAGCGTTCTTCCATGTTCTCGTTGAAGTAGGCTTCGACTTCTTCGTCCGTTACTTCGATGTCAATCAGGTGGTCTCCGGAGTTGAATCTCTGAATCTGCCCCTCGACCTGGCTGCCGCTGCGCAGGAAGTTGAGTTGCAGCTCGGTCGGCGTCACGGCGACGGACTGGGTGATGCGGTTTTCCATGCGATCAATGATGATGTTCTGCTTCCAAAGCTCATCGAACTCGTTGCCCTTCAACCCACGCTGGGACATGAAGAAGTCCCGCAGTTGGTTGAACCTGCTCTCGTCGTAGACACCCGGGGACCTCGCGTTGTTGGGGTCGGACGGAGATTGGAGCCCTCGATGGCTGGTGATGTAGGAGGTGAACTCCTCGGGTGTGACCTCGTCGATTCCGAGCGCCTCGGCCTCGCGCAGCACCCGAAGCCGGCGGAAAAGGTAATCGGAGACCGCGGAGATAACGGACTGGCTGCTGGTGGTGAAGCCCTGGTTGTAGTTGACACGGTACCAGAGGTCGAAGCTGAAAAATTGCTGCTCGATGTCGTCCTGGGTGATGGCGCGGTCGCCCAGTTTACCGACTGCACCTCCCTGGTTGAGGCCGCAGCCGGCATCGACACCGCCGATGCCAAACAGCAGAACGAGAGGTAAAACAAACACGATTACGAGAAAGGCCTTACCCATCGTCGGGTGGTCCATGAACCACCTATTCATTGTCGCAAGTGACATAGCATCCTCCAATTCAATGAGATCACAGCCGTTTCAGACAACGCTGTCCGGCTTGTGGCAAGTGTGTGTTCAGGTGTCGGTGACAACCATTTACAGTTATCGACGCAGATACGATACCCACGCGACACCGACGCCGCGCCGCAGTAAACAGACGATTTGAAATATACTGCGCTGGCCGATCACCGGCAAGGCGTCGGCAACAGGCTACTTGCAGATCTTTTGCGGGACCTGCAAGGTGATACAGAATCGCGGGAGAGTTCCTAAACGCCCTATTTATCGATATCCGCAACCACCTTCTCCCGGCACGCCTCGCCCTTATCGCAATCAACTGGTTTGCCAGCCGGGCTACTTCTCGACCCATACGTCGGCGCCGTCATGGATGGATGAACCACCGACGATCTTGAGCTTGTCGTCGATTAAGATCAAATGGGCGTTGGACATGCTGCGAATCAGTCCGGCGCCCTGGCAACGGAATGACCAGGACTTCCACAGTGCGTCCGCCAGGCTAAACCGCACGTCGTAGTCCTGAACGGTGTAGGCCTCGTTCATCACCATGTACAACTCGACGTTGCGCCCCGCTTCCTTGGCGTAAATCTGGTCGACGAACTGGACCCCGACACGACGCTTCTGAAACTCCAGCCACTGGCCGTACATGTCCCTGGTAACCTTCAGATGTTCCGGGGTGGCCGCGCGTGAAGGGTCGTATTTGGCGCGGGCAGTGGCCGGCGGTGGGCGCCGGATCGGTTCGGTTGCGCCGTCTGGCTCATCGTCGGGTACAGAGGCTATGGCGGCGCGCTGCTTGAGAATCTCGTTGACGACTTTGACGGCCATCAGCTTGGCGGCCTGCTCGGGAAACAGGCGCGAGTACTCGGTAGGGTGGACGTTGTCAACGGGAATGAACATAGTGCCGTATTTGACTTGCAGTTTGATGCGGCCGGTAGCGACCTCAAAGAGGCGACCTTCGACGGTCATCTTGTTGCGAAGCTTGATGGAGTACTGCTCGCCGAGCGTCGGCGGTGTCATGGTCGCAAGGGCTTTGCTATATTCGTCGTTGTACAGCAGTTCGAGCTCCGAAATCGGCGGTGATTCGTTCGGATCGGTTTCGGGCGGCGGCTCGTCAACGGGCTTGTCCGGCGGCGGTTCTTCGGGCAGTTTTTCTTCGGGTTCGGAGGCCGGGACCGGCTCCTCGTAGATGGCGGCGTGGTACACATCGGTGGCCCAGCCTTTGAACGGGCCTCGCACCTCGGACAGCAGGAACACGGCCGAAATCAATGCGAAAACACATAGAGTGAGAAATATCGGATTGATTCTCATAGTTGGTTGAGCGGCGCGGATTGGCGTAAATTCCGCCGTTCGCCGGCATGCTCGGACTTGACGGGATTGCCGAACGGTTCCGTCCGGATCCAACGCTTGTTCAATGAGGATGGCCGCCTCGACCGGCATGTAGCCGAGCAGA
>CAJWLW010000171.1 GCA_913042885.1 uncultured Lentisphaeria bacterium
AATAATTCCAACCTCGGGTTGGTCGACTGAAGGTTGTGCCAGCTAACTCAGATCATGTATTCGCGACCCGCTGCGTGTCAGCTGCATTCGATGGGGTAGCCGCGCACAAGAATCTCATTCGGGTGGTCTCGGGAAATTACGGTCCTTTAGACATCGGACACATGCAGCAAGGATCGGGTGATGGCGAAGATATGTGAAATGCCGGGCGCTGTGAACCAGTCAGGGCACCTGGCCCGGGTGATTGAGGAACCAGGAACGTTTGTGACCTGTGACGCTCCCGTCCTTGTAGGCAAAGTTGAATCCGTCGTTGTGCCGCCAGTCAGCGTCGTGGTCGGCGTTCACCCATCGGTCAACACCACCGGTACCGAGAATGGGCATGCCAGGAATCGTGGGCGACGGCCAGCCCCACCCGTTGTCGTCTGCCATCAAGAACTGATCCGATACGTTCTGGATTTTGCGTGAACCGTTGCCCAGGCTGAACGGTGTGTCCGGTCCGCCGTAGTGCAGGCCGTAACTGGCCGCTGGCCCGCCGGCACCGTCGCACCCCGGCTGTGCCGGCGGGTAACATGGGTCGACGTGTGGGGCTACGGCCTTTGGGCAGCGCAGGAAATGCCAGCCGAAAGCTTCGCCGTCCACCTGGACCGGCCCGGTGAGGCTTGCCCAGCCATGGAAACCAACGTAGGGTGCCAAATTCCAGGTCCATGCACCGCGGACTGTGCTGACCGCATGGGTGTGCTGAATGAGGTTGTCGTCATTGTCTCCGGCGTACATGAGCATCCCCACCATGCCCTGTTTCATGTTGTTCAGGCACGTGATGTTCGCGGCTGAATCCTTGGCCTTGCCCAGCGCCGGCAGCAGCATGCTGGCGAGGATGGCGATGATGGCGATGACGACCAGCAACTCGATGAGGGTGAATGAGCAGCGAGCAGGTTCGGACTCGGGATGAATCCCCACTTTCACAGTACCTCCGGCTCAAGAGTGTAAGGCGTTGAAAGTACGGCCGAAGCCCTTTGAATGCAATTACAGATCAGGCTTTTCGGCTGCAGATGGGTACAGGTCTTTAGGTGGCCGATAGCGCCATGCCCGGCGCGCACAAAAAAGCCCGGGAATCGCTCGATTCCCGGGCTTTTCGTAGTAAAAACCTTGCGGTCCCGCTTATGGGTTATTCACCCAGCTTGGTCGTGATGGCGGCATCGATTTGAGCACCGATATCGCAGGTCTCCTCGCAGGTATTGGCGCTGATCATCAGCGAATTGACAATGGTGTTAGCAGTCTCCTGCAGTTCCACCAGACTGGTCGCCGGGTTCTCGCCGAGAATTGCGCAGGCCAGGTCGACTGCTGAGCTGGCGACATCCGCGCAGGCCACACACGGGGCATCGGCGCCAGCGGCACCATCGGCACCATCGGCACCATCGGCACCAGCGGCACCAGCGGCGCCAGCGGCGCCAGCGGCGCCATCGGCACCAGCGGCACCAGAGTCGCCAGCGGCACCAGAGTCGCCAGCGGCACCATCGGCGCCGGCCTTGCCCTGCGGACCCTGCGGGCCGGGCGTCAGTGAGATATTGTCGATCTGGCTTTGAAGGGCGGCGAGATCTCCAGCCCAAGCGGGCGGTGCTTTAATGCCACTTCCGATCCGGAAATAGTCCAGATCAATCTCTTGCTTTCCACCACCGTCTTCCGTGACCTTAAAATTGAGAGTGTTGTTGGCAGTTCCGCCATTCACCCAGTTGCCGGAGAGTGTTGCGGCCGGATCACCCGTTTGGTCGTTGTCGTCGATCCATATCTTGTACACATTCGCGTTGTCGACCGGCGAATACGAAAGGGTGATGAGGTAGGTGTGCCAGTCTCCCTCGCCGGTGCCGACGGCCCATCCGTTGTCGGGCGTAACCACATTTGACCAAGCGGCCGTCTCATACATGATCATGTCCTTGTTCTCATTGTTGCGCCAGGCAATCTCTGCAGCTGGTGTGTCAGTACCGTAGACATTGAACTGCATGTTTGCGCCAGACAACGCGGTTACCCGCAGCCGGAATTCCATGGAAAACGCGGACGGGAGCACGATTTCACCAATCTTGGTGTTCAGGCTCGTCTGCAACCAAGCCCCACCGAGGTGAACGTGGTCGTCAGAATAGTCAACAGCCGTCCAGACGTGAACACTCCAGGAGTCGTGAATGCTGGCACTGCTGCTGCCGTAATCGTCATCCATAAGGTCCCAGTCGAAAGCTTGGGCCTGGTAGGCTGTGGCGGCTATCAGAATCGCTGCCACGGCGGCAATCCATGATCCGTTGAGGGTTTTTGCTATGCGGGCTTTCATTTTAAACACTCCTCTGCGCTTTGTGGTTCGGTTTAGTTGCAACTATCTATTTTTTGAATGGTTAATGGCTTTCGCAAGCCTTGCTCCGCTTGGCGGGAAGACTGCGAAATGCACCATACGCGACAATATTCTACTAAAATGTGACGTGAATTGCAAGAACAAAATGAACCCGGTCACCCGTGCTCCGGCACCTGCAGCCAGGGCGTCGACTGATCCCATGCCAACAGGGCTTTTCGCAGCGCCTGCTCGAGCTCGGGCTGTGCTTCGGTACCGGCCAGGTTGTGCAGTTCGAGCGGATCTTCGGTCAGGTCGTAGAACCAGATGTCATTGTCGGTCGGGCGTCGCGATTCCAGGTCAAAGGACATTCCGTAACAATGCGTCGGGGTGCGGATGCCGATCATTGGCCCGGTCTCGATGAAGGCTGCCCGGCCACCGGGGATGTCGTCACCACCGTGCACGATGGGCGCCAGACTTTGGCCCTGGACGCTGTCCGGGGTTGGCAGCCCGGCAAGATCCACTACGGTCGGCATCACGTCGATGATGCTGGCAACATGGGTGGTGTCATGTACCGGCGCGCAATCGCGAGGGTCGTGAACGATCAATGGGATGCGAATCGACTCCTCGATCAGCGAGTCCTTGTTGAAGAGCCCATGGCTGCCGAGGTTGTCGCCGTGATCGGACAGGAACACGACGATCGTGTTGTCGTCGAGCCCGAGCTCGGCGAGGGTGTTGATCAGGGCACCGAACTGGTCGTCGGTGCAGGTGATTGCCGCGTAGTAGAGCCGGGTGAGATCAGCCAGGTCGAAATCGTCCGGCACCAGGTCATCGGGGTCCTGGGCTTCCTGTCGTTGATAGCGCCAATAGTAGTCGGCGCTGGTGTAGGTGTTGAACCAGAACCGGTCGTTGTCGGGATCACGGGCACTGGGTACGTTGGCCCGAAATTCCACCTCGTCCCGACTGTACATGTCGTGGTATCGCGGCGGCATTTGCCCGGGGCCGATGGGCGGGTGCGGCAAGGAGATGTTGTAGTACATGAAAAAGGGCTGATCCCGATCCCCGGCGAGAAACTCACGGGCCTGCCGCAGCTCCCAATCACCGATGAACTCATCGACGACGAACGGCTCGGCGGTCTCGTCGCGGTAAGTCTGCCCATAATTGCGGTGCTCGAAGTTGGGGTAGACCACACTGTCGAACCCGACCAACTGAGGCTGTGGGTCGACGTGCCACTTGCCGACCAGTGCGGTGCGGTAGCCGGCGTCCCTGAAAACTTCGGGCAGCGTCGTGTCGACGAGCATTTCGCGCTTTGGATTCGGCGGGTCCCGGTCCTTTACATTGGTCAGTATGCCGTTGCACGACCGCACCTGCTGGCCGGTCAGCAGCGATGAGCGCGCCGGTGAACAGATCGGGTTGCTGGTGACGGCAACCTCGAACCGCGCCGATTTGGCGGCGAATCGATCGATATTAGGTGTCCGAACGACCGTATGACCATAGCAGCCGACCTCAAACGGCCGCATCTGGTCGCAGACGCAGACAATCACATTTGGTTTGTCAGACATGTTTAAACCGCCAGAAGGCTACGATTTCCGCACGAAAACCTCGAACTCCTGCGCCATGAGCCGGCGCTGAGTCATGCCGACCCGATTGGTCAGGCGCATAGTGATGACATTGTCGCCGAACTTTGCGGGCGGTGAGCCCAGCGGGATACGATACAGGAAGTGTGCTGCCAACGGTCGTCCCTCCTGCGGCGACTGGCCGACGTACCATTGGCGCTCAAGCGCATCGTCCGGCACAACGTCGCCGTTGATCGCGATCTCCAGCTGGTCGGCCGCGATCATGTAGGTGATCTTGAACTCGAGTGTCGCGGACAGTGAATCATCCGTGAGGTCCTCCGCTATGCGAAAGGTAAATGTTCCCCGGGGATCGTCGGTGCTGCGATCAAGGACGATTATGTTGTGCCGGTAGGCGCCCGTCGGACAATGACTGTCCCGGTGTCCCGTCCAGCATGGATGGAAAAGGTAGTGTCGGTCACTGGCGGCGATTTCATCGGCGCTCTTCAGCGCCGTGAGCAGTTTGAATGCGTTCGGCCACATCTCTACCGGGCCGGGGTAGCTCGGCGACCGCACTTTGCCCCAGTGATACATGAAATTATACGGTGACACGCCATGGGCGCCGTAGGCGTAGAAGTTCTGCGCGGCCGCGGCGTACTCGGGCAGTCCCATGAGCGTTTGATCACTCTGCCAGGCGATTGACGGGTGGATGCCCGGATAAATCTTGCATGCCGTACCTTCGGTCAAGTTCACGAAGTCGTCGATCGGGGTGTTGGGATCGGTGAAATAAAAATCTGTCGGGCAGATGTAATCGACCAGTCCGTCCTTTATCCAAGTCGCTATGTCGTATCCGAGGTTGGCGCATTCGTCCAGCGACTGCGCGATCCGCACACCGAGCGGCAGCCGGTCCCGGCCGCGCTCCGCGGCGGCATCGTCCAGCATCTTGCGCACTTTGCCGATGAAGTCGGTGAGCAGCGGCGCGTTCTCGGCTGCTTCACTCGACTTGAACATGTGGCACCAGCGCATCCAGTCCAGCTCGATGCCGTCGAGGTCGTAGCGTTCGATCGCCTCGGCGACGAATTCGAGCACGGCGTTTCGGACGCCTTCGTACTTGTAGTCGACGCCACCGGGATGTTCCTCGAGCAGCCACTCCGGATGGTCCGTTTTCCACTGCTCGATGCGTGGATAGTAGGTCGTTTCCTGCCCGCTCCCGGCATGGCGGTCGTTCATGCGGAAAGCAACGACGAACTGCATGTCGTTGTGGTGACATCGCGCCAGCACGATCTCCACGAGGTCGAGTCCCGCGTCACGGAGTTTTTTGAAGCCGGTCAACCAGAACTTGCCATATTTCTGGCACCACTGATGATGCTCTTCACTGCTTGCCGGAATATGCCGGCCGCCGTCTGCCGGTTCGTGAAGCCTGGGATACGGCATCATGCTGAAAAAACCGCTGAACACGCCATGTGCCAGGACGTCGACCCCGGCTTTGGCATGCTCGTCGACGATTTCCTCGAGCATGCCCTTGATCGCCTCGGCATCGACATCGTCGCGCTCAGATGCCGCCTGCATTGGGCAGAAGCTGTACATCGCCCCTTCATCCCAGTTGATGACGATCTTGTATTGGTCATTCGGTCCCGACGGCATGGTCAGTGTCCCCTTATGTTGTGAATCCGCGCCTGTTCCCAGGTATCCGGGTTGAGCAGGTTCTCCGGTCGCTTGCCGGCAAAACAATCGGCAATCAGCTGCACCGCCAGGTCGACCGCGGACATTGTCCGCAGACGTTCGACCGGCTCGGCGGTGACATCACGATCAAAATGGCTGGCCAAGAGGACGCGGGGTTTGAAAGGGGCTGGCACGTTTTGGCAGTTGGTTGTTTTATTCTGGGTTTTGGGTGTGGCGGGTCAGGGACAGTAATGCAAAGGACAGAAAAAACGCGACATTTGATTCGCTGTGTCCCTTCTGTCCTTTTTCCCGTGACACCCGCATCTATACTTCGCCCGATTCCAACGCATCCTCGACCGCACTCGCAAAGCCTTCGATCTCGGCCGGTCCGAGTGCTGTGGACAGGCAAATCATGCCGCGCGGCGCCATGAAGTACCCACGCAGCAGCAGCGCCATCGAGAGTCTTGCCAGTTTCTCACGATCCGCCCCGACCGTGCCGCGGTGATCCACAACCGGCTCTGCCGAAAAGTGGATGTTGAATAGAGAGCCGAAGCCGTTGACCTGTGCTGCTGTGCCGGTTTTCGCAAATACCGCCTGCAGCCGCGCCTTCATATCGAGACCGATGGCTTCCAATGCGGCCAGGCTTTCGTGGGTCAGGTGCTCCATGCAGGCGACACCTGCAGCCGCTGCGATTGCAGAGCCGTTGAAGGTGCCGCTCTGCGGAATTGGCGGCGGGCCATTTCTCGGATCCAGCAGTGCCATGACCTCTTCCCGGCCGCCAAAGGCAGCCAGTGGCAGGCCGCCGGATATGATCTTGCCGAACGTCGTCAGGTCCGGCGCTACGCCATAGACCTGCTGGGCCCCGCCGTAGCCGAGCCGGAAGCTCATGATCTCATCAAAGATAAGCTGGATGCCTGTTTTTTCGGTTGTTTTTCGGAGCGCTGCCAGGAAGGATTGCTCCGCCGGGATCACGCCGCCGGCGCCCAGGACCGGTTCGAGGATGACGCAGGCGAGCTGATCCGCGTGCGCCTCGATCAAGGCACAGGCCTCTGCCTGGCGATTGAACGGGAGAATTACGACCCGCTCGGCAACGCCCGATGGCAGTCCCTCAGTGTTGGCGGTCTTGATCGGCGCTTCCGAAGTCTCGATCAATTCCGCCGACAGGCTGTGGCTGATCTGGCAGTCGTCGTAGGCGCCGTGAAAGCCACCCTCGAACTTGGCGATCATATTCCTCCCGGTAAAGGCGTGTGCCAGTCGAATGGCGTACATCACCGCCTCGGTGCCCGACGATGCGAAACGCAGCTTGTCGACGGAGTCGACGCGCTCGCAGAGAATCTCCGCCAGCTCGATCTCCCGCTCCGAGGGCGCACTGAAGCAAACGCCCTGTTCCGCCTGTCGCTTCAAGGCTTCGACAATCGGCGGGAAGCTGTGGCCGTGGAGCAGTACCGTGTAATTGCTCAGGAAGTCGACGTAGCAGTTGCCGTCGGCATCGTACATGCGGCACCCTTCGCCCCTGACCATGCAGGCGGGGTAGGGCGGATAATACACGCTCGTCCGGGTTGTCCCGCCCATGAGCACCCTCGACGCGCGTTCGAACAGCGCCCGGGATTCGGCGGTCCGTGCCGTATACGCTGCGCAGTCTGCCTCGTGCGCAGTTGCTGATTGTCGTTCCATATCTTGTCCCACAGAATCCGTTGACATGATTCGGGTTTCAGAAAAGCGTTGCGGTTCACCATGGGGTCTGTACGGCAGATTTCAAATTGCTGCAATACAGTTGTTCCCAATGACGGAACCGACCCGCGGTGTCATTCGGGATCAGGAACCCGCTGCGGATATTTTTTTTTTACAGCGGCACTAACGAAGCGTGTGTCCGGCGCGTCTTAGCTACAGTGACCGACAACCGCGAGTGACACGATGATCGACAAACAGCAGTACCCCGGTTTCACTTTCCCGAGGCTTTGCTGTGCCGCTGCGATGGTTGCCGGCGACCCCCGCAGTGAGGCTGTGAAGCTTGCGGCCGGGGAACGGGCCGCACACGCCTTTCAATTGTCAAATCGAAAAAGAGGAATGAAAAATGCCGCAACTGCTTAAGCTTTTCTTTTCCTTGTGCCTGCTGACATCCGGCTTTGCACATCAGGCCATGGCGGGTGGCAGCATGGAACATTTTTTTTCGGACGAAGAACTTCTGCTTCATTATGGAGCTATCGCGGTAGCAGAGGTCATCGCGATTGTCGATCCCGACGCCGATACCAACAAAAATCCACCAAAATTGGAAATACAGGTAACCGAGGTGATCCGGGGTGATCTCCGTACCGGGCAATACGAGGCACTCTGGAGGCCGTTTCCACATGATGTCGATTGGGGGGGCGAGGAGGCAAGGGAAGCGCTTGAACGATGGGGCCGCCGTCTGAATCCGCCGCCCGCCCTCCATAGTAAGTGGATCGTGGCGGGTGACCTGTCCTTGACCGGTTTCCACATTGCGCCCCGGTGCAGGTATGCATTTGACGAGGCAGGGCTTGCCTGGGTGAAACGGACTGTAATTGAGGGTGCCGCGGCAAAAGAAGAGTAGCAACGGTTGCTGCCGGCGAGAGCCCGCGCACCGAGGCGCAATTTCAGACGGGGCCTTCGATTCGGGGTGTTGTCAAAGAGATCGGGGACGACCTGCTTTTTGATTCTCAGGTAGACGGCTCGCCATCAGAAGCCCGTCCAAAAGCTCCATTTGGAACTGTGCTCAGTCGAGCGCCTCATTGCAGACAATCGTCGATTTCACGCTGCGCATTTCCACTGCACTTTCTATCGCCTCGCTGATTCCTGCTTCACTGAATGGAAACAGTGTTTGCATGTCGTTCCAGGGATAGCGGTCGCGAGCGCGGTCGAGCATGGCGATACCCAATGGAATGTCGTTCGCGGTGAATGCCCAACTTCCCAGCAAGTTGACGTCCTTGGTGCAGAAGCGGTGCCAGTTGGTCTCGATCGACCCGGCGTCGGTGAACTGGCCCATTTCCACATAGGTGCCGCCGTCGCGCAGCATTTCGATACCTTCCGGCCCGGCCGTTGGATGGCCGGCACAATCCATCACCAGATCGGCGCCGAATCCGCCGACGATCTGCCGTACCGCATCGATCCGTGCCGCTGCGGTCGGACAGGCGTTGATGTCGACTGTTGCCTCGGCGCCGAACCGCCGGCAGAGTTCAAGTCGGGGTGTTTCGGGCGCACCGATCACGATGACGCGGCCGGCGCCCATTTCCTGAGCCGCCGCCACCGCCAGGACACCGATCGGACCGGATCCCTGGATGACCACGGTGTCGCCATTGCGGAAGCCCCCCACCCGGACGGCCCGATTGAAGGCGCGAATACAGGACGTCAGCGGTTCGGCGAGGGTGCCGTTGAGCAGCGACATATCGTCGGGCAGTTTGTAGATTTTCGTACCGGGAAGCGCGTCCAGGTCGACGTAAACCATCTCGGCCCAACCACCCCACAGATGGGGCGCTTTCTCGAACCCGAGGTAGCGGCCGTAGTAGACGGGCGTCAAGCATTTGTTGGCTGTTTCCGGATAGTGAACGCAGTAGTGGCAGGTGCCGCAGGGCATCAGTGGCGGCAACATGACTTTCGACCCGACCGCCAGCGTCCGGCCCATGAAATCCGCTTCCAGCGCCGGCCCTTTCTCGACGATCACGCCGGCCAATTCGTGCCCCAATGTAAAGGGCCATGGGAGCGGCTTGGGCCAATGCCCCTTCAAGATATGCAGGTCTGTGCCGCAGACGCCGCAGGCGCCGATTTGAATCAACGCTGCCTTGGGTGGGATCTCCGGGTAGGGCACCGATTGAATGACCGGAGGCGCACCGGGGCCGCTAAAGGTCGCAACTCGGATGGATTGCATGTTGTGCGTTACTCCACATTGGAAGAAGACCGGGACAAAAGATCAGGAAAAGGAATGTCGAACCAACCCGATACCGTACGCTGCTCATCGAGCTATATCCAGACAAGAATGACAACTTGAGTCATGCCTGGTTCCTGCAACCGCCATTGGTCGCGATATCAGTCTGATCGGCTGCGACGTCGCTCCTCCCTCCCGCCCTAAAAAAAAACTTGGAATGTGCCGACAAATTGTCTATAAAAGGAGTGCGAAGGAATCGTTGCTTAATCATGGCAGCCCGGGCGAGGGCCGCAATTGCGGCTGATCCGGCATTCCGGCGACCACCGGAAACGCGGGATTGGACGTCACAGCAATCAAGAGGATATAATGATAGAACAGAAAGCCAAGATGTGTGCGGCAATTGGAACAGTGCTCATTTTTGGACTGTTGCCATTACGGATTCAGGGTGCTGAGCTTTGTCCTTCCACCCTGTCCCAGGGCGGGCTGAACAAGAGCGGCTCGACCTACACCCTGCACGACAGCGTCGGCGGGATCGGCAGCGCCACGGTGACCGGCGCTTCCCATCAGGCCGCCGGCGGCTACATCCCGCAGTTGATATCCGGTT
>CAJWLW010000172.1 GCA_913042885.1 uncultured Lentisphaeria bacterium
GCCCTGGCCGCCTGCTACCGATCCGCAAAGGAATCACGATGGGTCGAGGTTGAAGAAACAGGGGGCGAACGTTGAATATCGTTTTGTCGCCATAGACACGCGCCGCTACGACGATGTCGCGGCCACGGCGCTATATGCAGTTGCGCTATACTGCGAAACAGCTAGCCATTTCTTCCAGAAACCCGTCGACCGTTACCTGTCGGTAACCCGCGAAGTTGTTTTCAAGTCCGGTCGGCTGGTCCTCGCCGTGGTCTGCACAGTGCAAGCTGTTTTGCACCAGGTCCACTGCCGGCGGGCCTGCGTGGACTTCTAGAGTGGACGCCGTCGACGCGTAATAGTGCACGCTCTTGAGCCGGCTGTCGAGCAGTTGGCGCGCGTAGTCCGGCAGTGGTTCATCACCTGCCTCGTCGGTACCTGGAGCCAGCCCTTCGGGCCAGAACACCCGGTTGATTTGGAACTCGAAGACTTTGCGCAGCATTTCCGCCGCTGTGCCGGGAGCCTCGATACACTGTGATTCCGGCCACACGTCCAGGTTGGACCACGGCGCCGCCAGGGCCGCATGGTCCAGATTCACCCGTTCCCCACGGGTGCTCACGCCTTTTTCATCGACGTCGACAAAGGCGAAGTGCCGCGGATAGTCGAAGAATTCCCCACCCCGTTCCCGCAGCACATCATAGAAGGCCGTGGCTACCGCCAGCAATCCGTAGCCGGTATGCAGCACACCGTCTTCGAGACAGGTGCAGACCACGGCCAGCCGGTCGTTTTCGTGATAGTCAGGGCAGAACGCACCAAAGTCCGCCGGCTCCCCGCTGTCCGACCACCGGTAACGAAAATCGGTTGCCTTGAGTATGCTGCTGGTGTGCATGGTTGTTCACCCCCTCCGCTGCGGTCGAAATCAGCCGGCATCATCTGGCAGTTCCGCCAGTTTCCCGGCGATGACATCGGCGACGGCGACGGATTCGTTGAGGTGCTCGGAGTGGCGCGAGGCCTCAGCGATGGCCACACACTCGATCATCTCGTCGCGCGGCACCGGCACTTCACGCGTCGTCACCATCTGCTTGATTTTCTTCACGTTCTCCGCAGCGCCGAACGGGAACACGTAATCGTCGAAGTGCGGCGAATGAATCCGGCCGCGGCTGCCGTAGGCGCTGGCGTACAGTGCGCAGTGGGGGAGTGGGATCATGCAATTGATGGTCACGCCGTACCGCGGCCGATCCGACCGGTCGCCGTAGTCAAGATGAATGAGCGTCTGCTGCCCGTTGGACACCCGCTTCACACGTTCGACGCCGGCGCCGAAAATATGCTGGTTCAAACTGACCGTGTGGATTACCCCGGCAATGTCTGTGAAGCCGCCGAAAACGGTGCCGTACTGGGCACCGCCGATCTCCGGCATGCGCTGGGAGAACAGTGTGGCATCCGGCAAGGACCGCAGGATTGACAGCGACATGACGGGCGCATTGTTTGCATCCGCAAGTTCCAGGATCTGTTTCACGTCTGCTACGATGTAGGCAAACGGCTTGTCCACGAAGGTGGCGATCCCTTTTTCCAATCCGGGCCGGGCCCACTCGAGATGGGCGCTGCCGTTACCGCAGCAGTCGCCGATAAACACCAGATCAACATCGTCGCTGACCTGCTCCAGTGTGTCGCATACCACGGGCTTGTCATGGAACACCTCGGAAAAAATTTCTGCGCGCTCCGGATCCGGATCCCAGCATTTGACGATTTCGAACCCGTCCACGGTTTCTACGGTGATCCGCCGCGCGTCATCGTAGAACGTGTAGTGATAGAAATGGGCGGCACCCGTTTCCCATTCGGTTTTTTTCGGATAATCTGGCGGTCGCGGGCTCCGCAGTTTCAGCGGATCGTGATCCTCGATCAAGGCTCCGTAGTAAACCGAATGCAGATCGCAATGAATGATGCCGACACGTATATTCTCAGCCATAACGCCATGTCCTCCATTTGCCTTGACCAATGTGTCGCGGCAGGGTACCAGTTGCAAGCGAGCGCTGCCGGTGGGCAGACCAATCAAGGAGCAATCGAATGAGCCAAATCAAACTATTACTTGTCACTGTGGCGGTTTGCCTTGTTGTGGAGTCCGCCATCGCGGCGGTGTACAAGATAACGGACTATGGCGCCACGGCAGACGGCACGACCGATTGTTCGCCGGCAATTGGCGCCGCCATCGCAGCGGCAACCGCAGCCGGCGGCGGTCAAATTCTGTTGCCGCCGGCCGACAAGCCATACCTGATCACCGACTCGATTCGGCTCGAAACCGGAAACCTGCACATCGTTGGCGAGGGGGCGACCGTTTATTTGAAGGATGGCTCGGGGCGGGGTCGTGCGGGGGCGGACGACATGCTGCACATCATCCGCATTCAGGGGACGCCCGAGGCGCCCATCGAGAACGTATCCGTCTCGGGCCTGAAAATCGATGCCAACTACTGGGGGCAGATTGCCGGCGCCGGGTCCTGGCAGACGGCTGCGAAGGTTGCCGGCACCACGCGCGGCATCATGATCAACCATGCACGCACGGTGACCATCTCCGACGTCTCGATCCACCGCCCGTTCGTCGGCATGACGTTCGGTCTCGGGGCGCACGACTGTGAAGCGCGCAACGTCATCGTGACCGGCTTTCATCACGACGGCTTCGGGGTTACGCCCGAACACGTCGAACGCGGCGCCAGCAATATTGTCTTCCGTAATTGCGTTGTGGCGGATTCATTGAGCGAAACCGACGGCGGCCCCTCCGGCGGGCGGATCAAGGGCTGGGAGATCGAGGAAGGCGCGCAGGACGTCAAACTGATCGATTGCGAAGTCCGCAATACCAGCGCCAACGGTTTCTACGTCCGACCGCACGGTGGCGGACGGTTTGTGACCGGCAACGTCGAAATGATTCGCTGCCGCACGGTGGATGCCGGGCCCGAAGCCTTCTCGGTCGCCGGTTACACACACGGGGAGCCCGTGCGCAATGTCCGCCTGATCGATTGCCGGGCGGATGACCGCAATCTGACCGTCCGTCTGAATTCGGATGACGTCACGGTGAAAGGCGGCACCTTTGGAAGTCTGTGCATCGGCTTCTACACGGACTACGAAGACGAACACCATTACCGCGACAAGAACACGGAAATGTTCGGGAAACTGCCGGCGCGTCGCGTCGTTATCGAAGATGTCACAATTACCGGCGAGGTCCGGATCAATGCGACACCGGGACACGACGGTGCAGCCGATTATCTGACCGACGTGACGCTGAAGAACGTGACAGTTCAAGGCGACATGTACATCGTCGGTGACCCGGACCGGGTGAAACGGCAGGGGGGGCAAACGAACGGCATTACGCATGCCGTCACGATGGACGAGTACCTGCGCCCGATCGAACGCGTCAACGAGATCATCGGGCTGTCGACGATTTCGGCATCCCGCTGCCGGCAGGCGCCGACGATCGACGGTCTTGCGGGCGATGCCGCCTGGGAATCCGCGGTGCCGCAGGAGATCCTGTATCATTGCCGAAACCTCAGGATACGCGACGTCGGCCGGAGCTTTGTCCGGCTGTGTCACGACGAACACGGTCTTAATCTCCTGCTCGAATGTCTGGAACCGAACATGGCGGCAGTGCGCACCGGGGCGAAGGGCCGCGACGCCGATCTCTGGTACGACGACTGCATTGAAGTATTCATCCATCGCGATGCCGACGCCGCCGACTATTTCAGGCAATGGATGGTCAGCGCTGCCGGCGTCCTCTACGACGGTGACAAAGACGCTGAGGAGAAGTGGGACAGCGCGGCGAAAGCGGCCGCTGTGAAACTGGACGATCGCTACGTTGTGGAAATGGCAATTCCCTGGAGCGACCTGGGCGGTCCACCAAAGGCCGGCGAGACATTGCGTGCCAATTTCATTCGCAACCGCACCACCGACAGCAGCCGCTGGCTGTGGTCCTGGCAGTACGACGCAACGATATCATTCAGGGACGTGGCGAAGATGGGAACGGTGGTGATTGAAGGATTGCAGGATTGAGGAATCGGAGCCGGATGCCGGTGACTGCGCATGCCGCGAGCCCGGCACGGAACAGCAGCCCGGACAGTTCCTGTGGTCACCTGTCAACTTGCAGGCGGGACTCGCGCTCGTGCCACAACACTTTCTGCCCGACCTTCAGCGAAGCGATACACCTGGCCTGCCACTGCTCGGCATCTTCTTCTTTCGGATCGCCATCGTAAGCTATGCTCAGGGTATGGGTCTGCGTTTCCCCGGGAGCAATCGAAAGAACAAGTCTTCGCGGGGCAATCGACCATGGACTTCCCAGCGGCGTGGCGAACTGAAGCTCGCCGGTAACGGTTTCGGCGAACGGGTTGGTGGCCCGGCAGGTTATCTCCCGGGGCAGTGCGTTGGTGCCGTGATCGATCTTGATCCGGCTCGGGACCAACTCTTCAACGAACTTGCCGGCCGTGCGCCAGGTTGCCGGCGTAATCCAGTCCCCGGGCCCGATGCCATCCATCGTCGCGACCCCGATGTGGGTCTGCCCATGGCGCACAGTGACGATCAGGAAATGGTAGAAGCGGCCTCGCCAGGCGAGTGAGTTCGGCCCGTCCATTTCGGCACCGCCGCCGCCGGTGGTCACGTAACGAATACCGTCGATCACCTGGGCCAGGTACATATGCCAGTGGCCGCCGAAGACGACGTGGACGCCGTACTTTTTCAGCAGCGGGTGAACGCTCTGCATCCACGAATCGTGTGCGGCATCGTCCCTTCGTCGTTCCACGAAGCCGGGGGTTTTGCCGCCATAGGCCCACAGCGGCTGATGCAGAAAGACATACTTGGGCGTGCGTGCGGCGGCTGCAGCCAGGTCCCGTTCCAGCCACTCCAGCTGCGCTCCGGCGATCCGCGGGCTGTGGCCCGCCACCTCAGTGGACAGAACGATGAAGTGTGCGCCCTTGTGGTCAAAGGAGTAGTACTCCGGTCCATAGCGCCGGATGTAGGTTTCACGGCTTGGTCCATCCCAGATATCGTGATTGCCGACGACCATGTAGAAGGGGGCGTTGAAGCCATCGATCGCGGCATCAAAGGCGTCCCATTCCCGCGTGGTCATGTCGGGATCGCAGTGTCCCCATATCAGGTCGCCGGTATCGACCACCAGGTCCGGTGACAGACGGTTTATCAGTTGAATCTGTTTCTCGAAGACCGGTGAGACTGTCGGCACCTGCACGGTCGCATACCGGCCGCCGGGCGTGCGGCTGTCACCAAGGACGACGAAGGTGTAAGCGTCATCGGTGATTGCTTTGCCGCGCGGCTGGCCCGCAATCTCTTGTGCCGCAGCCTGAGAGATCGCGATGACGCCGAGCACCAGCCATGCCATGCCGATTACGCGCTTCATCTTGCCCCTTCCTGTGCCGCCAATATTTTCGGCCAGTTGCCGTCTTTGACCACGACCTCGACAACGATGTTGTCGAGATGCCCCCAAACTCTCGTGTTCGCCCAGTCACCGCGAACCTGAACAACGAACACGACTGTCTGGCCGCTGTGGGCTCGCAGGGCTGAGAGCAAACGGTCACCATCGGCGCGGGCCTTCGACCACGCGATCGGGAATGTTCCGCCCCGCGGTTCCTGATGGCCAGAAAGAGCCGGCATGATTGCCGGCGACGGGAAGGCCTCGGGTCCGACCGGCGTTGTGAACGCCTCGACGTACACCGGCGGGTCCGGTTGACTCAAGTCGTAGTCCCCCGGCCCGGTGTAGCCGCCGGCATGATCCCACGACGCCGCCGGTACGACCATGAGCCATACCTTGCTCTCCGGGACCCTGTCGGTGCGCCAGTTGGCATAGTCGACACGGAACTCGGCGTCCAGAATGTCGGCCGGGTCGGCTGGCAGCTCGATCCGTCTGCCGACGGCCGCGGCGCCGCGTCGATGGAACTGCTCGGCGGCGGGATCGTGGTAGACAGTGTACATGTTGACGTTGACAAAGCTCAGCGGGTTGCCACCGTCGGATTCGACCCACATGTGTCCGGCGCCGTCGACCGCACCCGGCGCGAGTAACATTTTGCCTTCGAACGTGCCGAAATCGGTCCGCAGCTCGTTATAGGTGAAACGCGTGGCGGCGGCGGCCTGGAAGGTTGCGGATGTGATCAGGTCTTCGGGGCCGATTCCGTCAAGCTTGGCGACGAGGATGTCCGTCTTGCCGTTGCGCACGGTCACGATCAGGTAATGATTGAACCGTCCCAGCACTTCGGGGGGGGCGTCGCCGAGCTCGCCGCCGCCGGTCGTCACGTAGCGCAAGCCGTCGATGTTCTGTGCCAGATACTGATGCCAGTGGCCGCCGAACACGACGTCGACGCGGTATTGCTTGAGCAACGGATGGACCCGGCGCATCCAGTCTTCATATAGTCCGTCCTTCCTGGTCCCGGACACGTCGTCGGGGGTTTCGCCGCCGTACGCCCACAACGGCTGATGGAGGAAAACGTAGGTTGGTTTGTAATCGGTGTGAGCCGCGAGATCGTTTGCCAGCCACTCGAGTTGCTCGGGACCGATCCGCTCCGCTTTGTCCGGCTCTTCGGTAGTCAAAACGATGAAATGCGCGCCCTTGTGATTGAACGAGTACCACGCCGGCCCGTAGCGCCGGGTGTATAGGTCCGCACTCCAGTCGTTCCAGATGTCACGATCTCCGACGACCAGGTAGCAAGGAGGCACGAGGCCATTCAGTGCCTGATCGAATGCCGTCCATTCGCGGATCGCCATGTCGCGGTCGCAGTGTCCCCGGATCATGTCGCCGGTGTTGACCACCAGGTCCGGTGAAGTGCGGTTGATCTGCTTGATCAGCCGGGTAAACACGGGCGAGGGCCCGGGCGCCTTCACCGTTGCCCGGGAACCGTGCGTCGGCGAGTGGCCCATGACGACGAAGGCGAATGACTCGCCTGCCGCCGGCTCGCCGCGCGGTTGCAGCGGGCCGCCTGAACCCGCCGCCATCAGGGGGGCGGTCCAGATGAGCAGGACCAGTGTCACCAACAACACATTGCAGTTCAGGCTCGCCAATGCTCTGCTCCGGATTCAAGGCATGCGTGTTTCAGCGACACGGGCGCCAGGTCCATGGTGGCGCCGAAGAGGTCGAGGTGCTTTGTCTCATCGGTCGGATTGTAGAACAACACTTTACCGCCTTCAAACAGTGTGGCGTACACGCCGTCCCACCGACAGGCAATGGCGGGGGCATCCTGCTTTGCGGCGTCAAAGGTCGAGAGACGATAGACGACGTCCCGCAACAGGTCGTAGTAGGTCTGTCTTTTCTCCCAAGTCCCGGCAAACATAATGCCCCAGCCCTTGCCTGTCGAGCACGCCCAAACCGCCGCCGCCTCTTGATTGCCGACCAGGACCCGGGCACCCGCGGCGATCCGGGAGCACACCTGGTCCGTCGCCACGCCCTCGTTCTCGGAGGAATGTTGCAGAAAATGTTCGTACGCCGTTTCAATCGGCAAACATTTTTCCGTCGATTCAAGCGCTCCGGCGATGCCGAAAATTTCGCGCCACGGGGCGGGATCGCCGTCAACCGTTGCGACATTTCCCAAGTCGTAGGTCACCGCCACACCGCCGGTGCCGCCCCATTCGGCGACGGACTCGAGCGTTGATGCCTCGACCGTATCGCCTTCGAGAAAAACGAGCACCCGGTACTGGCTCAGCGCCCCGTCGGCGATCATCCGCTCGTCCACGATATCAAAGTCAAAGACTTCGCGCAGGGTTGCGGCTGCTTCCCTGAAACGCTGGGGATAGTCCACCTGCAACGGGTCTTCATTGGCGTTCAGAAGGTGATAGGTCGTCGGATAGAAGAGAGCCACGTCCGTTATCGGTCTCTCGGTGGTAAGGTAACAGCCGTAGTCCTCGTACGCCCTGGCAACGGTCGGCTCCAGCGGGTTCCAGGCCCAGTCGTAGTAAGCGGCGGCACCACACGATACGGCTTCGAAAATGCGGCCGACCGTGCCGGCAGCATCGACCGTGTACGGCGGCTCGGACCAGAAAGGAACGCCGTAGAATTTGCAGGCGCTGCCGATACGTTTGAACATCGTGGCGTAGTTCTCGGCAAACGGCAGATGACAGCCGTGGCTGGACCTTATCTCGATCCCGAGCTCGTTTGCAGCTTTGGCCAGGCCGGACTGGTCCTGCCCCATTCGCGGGTCTTCGCAGGGGCCGCCGAGCAGCCAGAACAACCGAGTGGCCGGCAAATGCTGCTGCGCCACTCTCGCCGTTGCCACGGAAAAACGCACCATCGAATCCATGTACCACTGAACGAAGTCCAGCCAGTAGCGCTTCTGCTGCTCCGATACCGGATAAGCGATGTCCGTCTCTATTTCGAAGCCTGTTGTCCAGGCGCTGTTGAGCTTGGCCAACGATCCGTACTTGTCGACCATCCGCCGGCGGAAATCTGCCCGAGCAAACTCGTCCTGACACCACCATCCCGGGTGATCATGCGCGTCCCCGAAGCGGTCCCGCCACTCTTTGGCCTCGGCCGCATGGAACGCGCGGTAGCCCGTTGGGTACTCGTTTTCGCCGTAATCGCCGTGGACCCCGACCCAGAGCGCCGAGATTTGACCGCCGTATTGACGGGCGAGGGCGCGATAGCCGCGATCCTTGAATTCCACGGCGCCCGGATGCCAGATCGACCAGCCCGGGAAGGGGGCATTGTGCGCCATACATCGCAGCGGGACAAACTCATACGCTTCCTGGAACCAGGGCGGCGGGACGTGAAAGTGAGCGGCCAGCGACCATTTGGCCCCGGCCGCGGTGCAGGCCCGATGATGGGTATCGGTGACCTGCCAGTCCCAGACACCGTCGCCAATCTCATTGGTGCCCATCTGATCCAGGTCGGTTTGAAAAACGCTGAAACCAAGGGCCCGCAGTCTCTGCATCTCCTCCGCACTCAGAATGAGAGAAGCAGAAGTCATCTCGATCGCCGTCATCTTCTCGGCGGGATGTCCTGTTCTTTTCGCATCGATCGTCGACGTTGCCAGGAGCATTGGGCGGCCTGCCCACGGGCTGTCACTATATATCAATACACTGTCCTATAAAAAAAATATCTCATGAGGCGCGCACCAAAATCCAACCTAAGTCAAATCTGCGGGTTTCGCAAATCTGTCTGCGCCGAATGCGGAGAACGCGAAAGCTCAGTGGCGCGGCTTGTCCGCGTCCGCCGGGGTGTCTTATTCGCCAATCATTACGATTCATGGTCTTCTGATCAGCTTCTGCATTGCTCTTCTACCGGCTTTCTCGTTTCACCGATCACCGGTCACCTGCGTGTTCAGCCATCTTCCCTGAGTACCAGCGTTGTCAATTCGAATGGTGCGAGCGACACCTTGAAACGGTCTTTCGTTACCGCGACAGCCTGGTTGTTCTCCCCGAAAATGTCGGTGGCGCGTACATCTTGCAGCGGGAATCTGCAAGTGACTTCCGTTTCTACCGGCTCGGGCAAGCTGTTCCAGAGGCGCAAGAAAACAACGCCTTTGCGTTGGAACAGGGTTGTTGCCAGGACACGCTCGTCGGCAATCTGCATGAACGGCTGACGCACGTCCGGTGCAAGGCGGCCGCAAACTGTCGTCGCGTGCACGGGCGTGCGCACCTCGGCGGCGCGCAATACCGACCCCGCCGTCACCCAATCACCGCGATGCGGGATGAGGGAATAGTCGAAGGCAATTTTACCGCTCAACGGATAGGGGCCGTACCGATATGCACTGTTGCCCGAGGCCAGAATCAGTGACAATCCGATGTCCTTTCCCGGGGTGCGGCAATAGCCGATATTGCCGCAATTGATCAACGTCATACCAACGTCCCCATTGGTCAGGCAGCCAAAGCTCTGGCCGGGAATCGTCTGCCGCGAAGAGCGCTCGACCGACAACGGGAAGTCGGTGAAAAATTCACCGGGGAAAGAAGGATTGAAGTGGACCCGCACGGCACCGACATTGTCCCACTCCATGTAGAACTCTCCCGTTTCGTCCGATTGCTTCGTGGATGTGTCCTTGTCGAAGTCGATCT
>CAJWLW010000173.1 GCA_913042885.1 uncultured Lentisphaeria bacterium
GCTTCGGCTTTCAATATGACGTCGGCAATCTTCTGGGGCCCGATGATGCCGGGCGGGCCGAACGGCTGATGGGTGTCGCCGTACACAGGGGACTGCGGGTCGAGGACAGGGTTGGCAAAATGAATCTGAGTGACGGTGTGCCACGACGCTTCGAGCGAGTCACAGAGGTCTTCGCCATTCAGCGCGATGTGCGACGAATCCCAACAAACGCCTATCTGCGGATAGTGCTTGCGCACGCGCTCGGTGAGCGGCACAAACTCGGAGGTTGGGCCAATCACACCCTTCTTATGCGCCTCGCGATCCATCGGTTCGAACAACAGGTGCATTGGGGTGAAAGCAGAGATCGCATCACCCAGTTCGCAAAAGCTGATAACCAGCGCATCGATCACTGCGGCCCGCTGTGCCGGACCGGGATCTGGTCCCACAAGCACGCCGAAACCGCGCGTGCCCACCTCGGCCGCCGGCTCCATGAACTCGATAGTGCGTGCGACCGACTTACGGCGATGACCTTCGTCCAACGATCCAAGGTCCAAGCCCTCTTCCATCTGGATAAATGACATCCACGAGTTCAGGCTCAGGCCGTTCGTGCGTATCAGCTCGCCGACGCGTTGGCGCTCGTCGGCATCGAGTATAGGCAGGATTTCGACGTTCTCGTAGAAGCCAATCCCGATGATCCTCTCGATGGAATCGGCGAAGATGCCCGGTCGCCCGAGATGCGGGAACAGCATTTCCGACAACATCACGCCCGGCCTGATGTGCTCTTTCATGCTCATCATAATCGCCCGACTACGTTTGTTCCGAACGGAAATACTCGATGGTCCGCTCCAGCCCAGTGGCCAGGTCGATCGTCGGCTGCCAATCGAGAACCTCGCGAGCGACACGGATGTCGGGGCGCCGCCGGACCGGATCGTCCTGCGGCAGCGGCAGACAAATCAGCTTGGATTTGGAGCCGGTCATGGCGATGATTTTTTCCGCCAGTTCACGGATTGTGGACTCCTGCTCATTACCAATATTGATCGGGCCGGTTACCGCCGGATCAGTGTTCATCATACGGATCATGGCGGTGATCAGGTCATCGACATAGCAGAAGGACCGCGTCTGCTCGCCGTCGCCGTATACCGTGATATCCTCACCGCGCAACGCCTGGACGATGAAATTACTGACGACCCGGCCGTCGTTCGGATGCATGCGCGGACCGTAGGTGTTGAAGATACGCACGACCTTGATGCTCAGATCCAGTTGCCGGTGGTAGTCGAAACAAAGAGTCTCGGCACAGCGCTTGCCCTCGTCGTAGCAGGACCGTGGCCCGATGGGGTTGACATTGCCCCAGTATGACTCGACCTGTGGATGAACGTCGGGATTGCCGTAGACCTCGGAGGTGGAGGCCTGCAGCAACGGTGCCCCCAGCCGTTTCGCCAGGCCAAGCATGTTGATGAGGCCGTGGACGCAGGTCTTGATCGTCTGAATGGCGTCATGTTGATAATGAACCGGCGAAGCCGGACAGGCAAGGTTGTAGATCTCGTCAACCTCGAGGTATATCGGGAAGGTGACGTCGTGCCGCACAAGTTCGAAGCCGGGGTTGTGCAGCAGATGACGGATATTCGCCTTACGGCCGGTGAAGAAGTTGTCCAGGCAGATTACGTCGTGCTCGTCCTCGAGTAAACGCTCGCAAAGGTGCGACCCGAGAAAGCCGCCGCCGCCGGTAACAAGAATTGTCTTGCCCATAAGATGATGGAAAATGTGGCTGGGTGAGAATGAATCTGAAGTGAATCGGCAGTAATATGCACCAATTCCGACTCCCTGCATAACAACGCCGTTATGTTTTGGGATCGCGGTGCCCTCGGCTATATTGTGCCGACAAAAATCTCCGCCCACTTTTCGTGGACGATTTACAGACGGTCAAATGACATGCGCCCAATTGTTGCAATTGCACTGACAACCATACGTTCGGCAATCCGTTCGCACGTTGTCAAGGTCCTGCTGTTCCTGCTCGCCCTCGCGGCCATCGTACTGCCGATGACCATCGTCGGCGACGGCACCGCCTACGGACAACTGCACATTACGCTGAACTACTGCCTCGGCATCGTCGGCGGACTGCTGGCAGTCGTGACCCTGTGGCTGGGTTGCATCAGCATAGGCGACGACGTCGAAGGCTACCAGATTCATCTGGTCGTCAGCAAGCCGGTGCCGCGTGCCATGTACTGGATGGGAAAGTGGTTTGGCATCGTGATCATGCAGGTGGCCTTGCTGGTGCTGGCAACAGCGGCAATCCTGGCGATCATTTACTGGCGGTTCCACACAAGCGACTTCCCCGAAGCGGAAATGGAAAAGCTGCGCCATGAAGTGATGGTCGGCCGCCGGACATATAACTACAACGAAATGCGCGGTCGCCAATTCGTCTACACCGGCCCCGAAGACATCGAAAGACAGGTGCGCGAGGAATACCAACGACGCGTCGACGCAGGACGCGTCGTCGACAGCCCGGTCGTGTCGGAACGTTCTGCCCGGCAGCAAATCCGCCGAAAACTCAAGGGCGCCATGGCCGAGCTGCAGCCAGCCGACTTCAGGGTCTGGACCTTCCGTGGGCTTCCCGAGTTTGAAAAAGAACAATTCGTTCAGCTCCGCTACCGCATCTACGTCGACTCCGCCAAATCCAAGGACCAGCGCGAAACGACCGGCATCTGGGCGTTGCGCAATCCAGGCGACGACAAGGCGATTCCCGTACCGATGAAACTGATGGGTGGGGTTTACCACGAATTGCAAATTC
The DNA here is from genome assembly GCA_913042885.1 of uncultured Lentisphaeria bacterium. The sequence goes on from CAJWLW010000173.1 coordinate 2,768, forward strand.
CGGTCAGATTTATCTCGCCGGACGGCGAACTGACCATCCAATACCAGAACTTCGACCCAGAGCAAGTCTCGGTAATTTTCCAGCTCGTCGACGGGCCGCAACTGCTGGTACCGGCTTCCAGTTTCATCAACAACTATCTGCGCGTCGTGGTGCTCCTGATCCTGCAGGTCATGTTTGTTGCTATCATCGGCTGCACTGCAGGTGCCGGGCTTTCCATACCCGTTGCGATTTTTCTGTCGGCCTCATATCTCGTTCTTGGAGCTGCTGTGACGGCCATGAAACCAATCAACCCCGAAGACCTTGTTGTCCCGAGCAAAGTGCTGTTTAGAGGCGCTTATTACATACGGGAAGCAGCCGATCTCCTGATCGTCTCGATCAATGAGTTCAACGAAGTCGGCAAACTCGCCCGAGGCGAGCTGGTTGAGGTCAGCCAGATGACCGCGATCACGTTGAAACTATTTCTTTTACGCGGCATCCCGATCGCCGCGCTGGGCATTTGGGCATTGCAGGTCAAGGAACTTGGACTAGTGACCAAACGATGAATACCTTGAAAAAACGACATGTTTTCGGAATTTTTGTCGGCACGATTCTGTGTCTGACAGCCCTCCATTTCCTGCAGGATCGGATGGAAAAGATCAGCAGGGTCGCCAACCTCACGACCGACGAGTTGACGGTCGATGCGCCGCCGCTTGTCGCCTTTGTCCAGGTAGCCGGCGGTGCCTTCCGCGGCGTCGTGGCCGACTTGCTGTTCCTGCGCGCCCAGAAGATGCAGGAGGCCGAGAACTATTTCGAACTGGTGCAATTGAGCTCTTGGATCGTCAAGCTGCAGCCGCGTTTCACCGGTGCCACGGCGTTTCTCGCCTGGAACATGGCCTACAACATTTCTGTGACCCAGCAGGGTTACGCCGATCGCTGGCGCTGGGTGCAGCGCGGCATCGAACTGATCCGCGACGAGGCACTCTTCTACAACCCCGATGACCCGTTGCTGTACCGGGAGCTCGGCTGGTTTTATCAGCACAAGCTCGGCCAGAACCTCGACGACGCGAACCGCTACTACAAGTACCAGATGGCGAACGACTTTATCGCCGTCCTCGGTAATGACCGGCATTATGACTGGGAAGCGCTCGGTGCGGCACCGGTCGATGAAGCCGGCCTGCACGCTGCTCTCGGCGAGATCGCCGTCGACAGCATCACCAGGCTCATCGACAGTCACGGGTTGTCCATGGGCCAGGTCATTGCCACATACACGGACACCGGCCAGCTGCCTGTGCGCCTCGGCCAGGCGCCGGAAGAAGCTGCCGTCACCGTGGTCCTCACCCGAGCGCTCGACACCAGGCCCGACGGGCCGAAACCCCTGTTGGCCGCGGCCCGCGACACCGCAGCGGAACGTTTCAACGAGATCCTCGCATCCTTCAAGCTGAACCATCCGCAGCTCGAGCTCGAGTTCCGCAAACAGAAACAACTACCGGAAGACATCGCGCTGGCCCTCGAAGAGCTTGGCTGGCGTGACAAGGTCCGGAACCACCTGCAGCGGCGCTGGCTGCAGAAGGACCTTAATCTCGACCCTGAATACATCGCCATGCTCATCCGCGAATACGGCTACCTCGATTTCCGCCTGCCGGAAGCGCATGCCGTCTATTGGGCGCGCAAAGGTCTGGAACACGCAGAGAACAATGCCAGCATCGACTGCGAACGGATGATCTTCCAGAGCCTCAACGATGCGTATTTCAACGGATTCCTGCTACACCTCAGCCCAGACCCCAAGAAGTGGTGGGTTTACTACACCACCAACAACACCGCACTGGTCGACAGCGCCCGCAACGCGTACCTCGATGCCGCCGAGAATCATCCCGACAACCGCTCGGTCAAGTCCGGGTTCGAGAACTTCATGGTCGACGCGATTGTCACGCTCTATGTCGGCGGCCAGCGCAAAAAGGCAACCGAGTTCCTGCTGTGGATGCGCAGCAGCGAATGGTACGGAACAAGCCTACGCTACCATCAGACACTTGAACACTTCGCCTTCACCGAGCTGCAGAGCGACGTCGATGAAGCCACCCAGGACCAGGCCGAGACGATCGTTCAGGGCTTCCTGACCCGCTCCTTTACCTCGCTCGCACTCGGGCAGCAAAACGAGGCCGCAGGTTTTGCCGCGCATGCTGGGCGCGTCTACGAAACCTACATGCAGATCATCAAGAAAGACCGCGACAACAAGCGTCGCGGCCTGCGCCCGTTCGATTATTACCGCACCCGGGTGCTGAGCTACCTGCTCGGCACCGGCAGCATGGAACCGGAACTGCAGGCATGGCTGCGTTTCGAACTGAAGCGCTGGGCAGCCGAAGACTCCGAATTCAAGACCTACCTCAGCGGCCTCCCACTGTCTGAAAACCTGGTGAGTGAGCAGGAACTGGCCGATCTGCGTGAAACCTCGACGCAGGTCTGCGCAAAGTGCGGCCGCGCAATGCCGATCACCGCGTTCGAGCGCCTGGAAGGGCGCGCCGGGCGCGCCCGCTCGTGCCGAATCTGCGAGAAACACTAATGGCAGGGCGCCAGCATTGAAACTGGCGATCCACGCAGCAGCGACGCTCCTGCTCGCGCAGGTGACGATTTGCCTTGTCGGGTCCACTGGCATCTACGACCTTGACCCTGAACATCCGTGGAACCGGCTGCATGCCGAACTGCTCGTCCGCACCTTCCCCAACGGCAATACCTACGGACACGACCTCCTCGACCCGCTGCTGTGGGCGGACGCGCTGCTGGATGAAACGCCGTTCCCCAGAAAGCTCGCTGTGCTCGATGCCTTCATCGCCGATGACGCCGAAAAATTGATTGACGCACCCAATGCCCGCGCCGTGCTGCAGCATGATCTGTGGTCGGTCTATGACTGGCTCGCCGGCACCGCCGACGAATGGCCCGTCGGCTATGTGGAACGGGCCCGCCAGTTGCAGCGGCGCCTGGTAATCATCATCCAGCGCCTGGCAATGTCGCCCAAGCAAGTTGCGGCATTGACTGCGAACTACCCCGCAGCCGTCGACGCCATCGACGGGCTGCCCGACGATCTCTTCGAAGGCGCGTGGGTCGCCATTGGCGACACCTCGAATCGCGGCCTGGCATCACGCGCCCATGTCAACATGGCCGGCGGCCGCTCGGTGTTTGTGATCCTTATGCATCTGCCCGACGGTCGGGATGCGACCCGGTCCTATCTCTCGACGTTCCGCGCCGAGGAGAAGGACCTGCCGACCGGCGCCCGCCTGGCGCTGGTGCGCCAGCTGCTGGTGATCGACGATGCCGGTGTCGTCCGGCAGACACCACTGGTCGAAAGCGTACACCTCTCCACCTACACGACGGCCCCACCGCAACCAGCGGCTTTTCTGATGAGCCGCCGCCTGCTGCTTGCCGGCATAGCGGGCGGCCTGGCCGCCGTGCAGGTGGACGCCAGGAGCTTCACGCGCGGACCGGAAGCCTACACCGACGATCCGTTTCGCGAGCCGGCAGCATCACCGTTCCGGCAGGGGCCGCCGTTCAAGGTGCTGGCGAGCTGTGCCGACTGCCACCACGCAGCCGGCGTCCAATCCATGCTGAGCGCGCGCCGCGGGCATCTCGGCCTTGACGTGCTGATCGGGCCCGGCATCGCCGAATCAACCTGGTCGGCGGAAGTTCGAGGCGCTATAGACTGGAAACGCAGCCGCTACGATTGGGGCCTGCTCAGCGGCATGCTGGACGGGCTTTGACATCCTGACAAATGACCACTCTATTTCATCCAAAGAAAGGAGATCATCATGAGACCAACCACAACCACCACATGCTGTGGCATCGTTGCTGCCATGCTGACAATCGGGGGCATCGCGTGTGCGGCCGCCGAAAACCTGGGCGACGTCCTTCGTGAATCCGGGTGGGACCGGATCATCGGGACCTGGGTTGACGCAGAGACCAAGGGTTCCAGGAACAAGACGACCTACGCCTGGAGATTCAAGGACCGGGTAATCGAAATCACAAGCTGGGATAGCTGGGATGGAGAAAAGGAAAGCGTATCGCTCATAGGGCTCAACCCGAGGACCGGCGATGTCTTCAATCTGTCAGCAGACAGCCAGGGCGCCAGCAGTCTGGGCAGATGGACAGTTGGGAAAGACGGAGAGGCGATTCTCGACCTCATGTTTGTGAGCGGCGAAGGCCAGGAAGGCATTCTCCGCATCCGGCAAGCGTTTAAGGACAATGACACATTGATTGTGACCATCGATCTGCCGGAGCCAATTGTCTTCGAGATGGTTCGCGTGAAGAAGTCGCAGCCTGCCGCGAACGCCAAAACGGACGACTGGTTACGCCAGACCTGGAATAAACTTCAGGCAGAAGTCGAAGCAGGCAACATGTCGGCCGAGGACGCTAGAGCCAAGATGATTGCCATTAAGAAAGATGTTTATGAAAAGCAAAAAAAGTGATGCCGCATAAGGAGAAGGATCCTGGACGCAGAAGCAGCGTGATTATGTTCCGCGGCATACCGGGTGCCGCGACACCGCGGAACGGAATCCAGCCGGTCTTGACTTTATTTATTTCGCGGCTGAAGGCTTCGGAGGCTGCTTCCTCGTCTTGAAGAACTTCTCGACCTTTTTCGCATCCCAGCAGTTGAGAATGTCATCGGGCGCCAGCCAGCCTTTGCGACAGAAGCCGATACCAAGCTCGATGAAGTCGAAGTTACTCAGCCTGTGCGCGTCCGGATTGATGCTGCACACCACGCCCTTGTCACGGGCCTTGTGCCAGAGCGTCCAGTCCATGTCGAGCCGCAGCGGGTTGCAGTTGAACTCGATGGCGACGTTGTTGGCGACGGCCGCATCGATCACCGTATGCAGGTCGATGGCATAGGCGTCGCGCTGCAGCAGGACTCGGCCGGTCGGGTGCGCCAGGATACAGGCACTGGGGTGTTCGAGTGCTTTGACGACGCGCTTCGTCATGTCTTCGCGGCTCTGGGTAAAGGCGCTGTGGACCGACACGATCACGAAATCGAGCTGCTCGAGGATCTCGTCCTCATAGTCAAGTTCGCCGTCGACGCGGATATCACATTCGACGCCGGAGAATAGTGTGAACCCCTTCGGCAGCGATTTTCGCGCCGCCTCGATCTTGCCGATCTGGCCGAGTAACCGCTCCTCGTCGAGACCGTTGGCCTGAAACGAGGATTTGCTGTGGTCGGTGATGCCCAGATAACGGTGTCCAAGTCCGTGGGCATGCGCTATGAGATCCTCAATACTTTCGCTGCCGTCGGAGGCGTGGGTGTGACAATGCAGCACGCCGCGATAGTCGTCTTCGGTCACCAGACGCGGGCATTCTTCAGACTCCGCAAATTCGATCTCGCCGAGATCCTCGCGCAACTCGGGCGGGATGTAATGCAGGCCCAACGCCTCGAACAGTGAGGCTTCGTCGGTGCAAGGAATGAGCGTCTCCTCGTCGCCATCCGTCTTGAACAGGCCCCATTCACTGACTTTCATACCCATCTTGATGGCGCGTGAGCGCATCGCCACGTTGTGGTCCTTGCTGCCGGTGAAATGATGCAGCGCAAACGGAAAAATATCGTCGCCGACCAGCCGCAGATCGACCTGCATGCCGCCCTTCACCAGGATCGAGGACTTCGTCTGGCCGTGTTCCTGCACAACATCAACTATGGGCAGGCCTACGAAGTGTGCCATGACCGCGTCGGGGTCGTCGGTGGAGGCGATAATGTCGGCGTCCTTGGTGTGGGTCTTGTAGCGTCGCAGCGACCCGGCAATCTCGAGGCGTTTAACTTGCCCCAATGCGCGGAGCTCTTCGGCAACTGCTTCGGCAGCGGCACGTGCGTCCGGGAAGAGAAAGAACGCGGCATTGGTGCGCATGCGCTCGACCGAGTCGATAATCTTCTCGGCCGTCTTGGCGCCCATGCCGGACATCGCCGCGATGCGCCCGTCCTCGCAGGCAGCCATGAGCTCGTCGACAGATGTGATTTCGAGTTCATTGTAGAACCGCTGGACTTTCTTTGGCCCGACATTGGGAATTTTCATGACCTCGAGCAGCGATTCGGGAAACTCGGCGCGCAGCGTCTCGAGATACTCGAGCTTGCCGGTGGTGGCGAATTCGGTGAGCTTCTCGACCAACGCCTTACCAAAGCCCTTGACCTTGCCGATGTCGCCGGACAGGATCAGTTCCACGACGTCGCCTTCGAGCATCTGCAAGGTACGGGCGCCGTTGGTATAGGCGCGGATCTTGAAAGTGTTTTCGCCTTTGATCTCGAGCCACACGGCGATCTCTTCAAGCAGGTCGATGACATCTTTGCGTGCAAGCAGCATATCCTAACGCTCCCAGATTTGTTCGACGGCAGCGCGGCGCACCCAGCCTTCTGCCTCGTCGATACGGATGCGTACCCACTCGGTGCGTTGCTCGGCGATGGTTATATAAGTACCGGTGTCGAGCGTGCCCTCGGCCGTCGTCGAATTCATCCGCGGCTGCCGGTGCAGCGGCGTGTTGTGCATCACGATGACGCCGGCACTGTTCGCCGTGCGATAGGCACTCTGAATCTGGGCCATGTGCGCCCATAAGGCGACGAGGCAAAGGACGGCAAAAACAATCGCCACAACCCGCAAACCGCCGTGTCGCCAGCGATTGATGCCGAACGCCAGCCAGCACAGGACCCAAACCACCCCGGCGGCAAGCAGCCATTCGTCCGGCCGCAGTTTGTCGCGCAGGTTGACCACCAGCGACAACGGATCGTCACTGATACCGATTTTTGGCAGATTCACCTGCTGCCGCACGAAATTGAGATTCTCGACGATATCGCTGTCGCGCGGCGCCAAACGTCGGGCGCGTTCGTAAAAAACAATTGCGTGCCCGTACTCGCCTTTCCGGAAGGCGCAATTACCCAGGTTATACAGAAGCGCCGCATTACCGGTTTGCGGCTGTTGCAGGTCACGGTAGGTCGATTCGGCAGCGGCGACACGGTCCTGCTCATAGGCCCGGGTCGCCTCGGTAAACGTGCCGATCGTTTCACTGCCGCAGGCGGTAATCACCAGCAGCGGCAAAAGCAGAATCGCTGCGAACTTTCGAACGCGCTGCAGCAATGCCCCCGAATCGATCTCGGCATCGCTGCCCGGCATGAACCCACCGACTTCGGCGCACTCGATCATCACGGCAAGCTCGGGATCATTCAGTTTCTCTTTGAGCTCGGTGATCGTCGTGCCGGGCGGCAGGTC
>CAJWLW010000174.1 GCA_913042885.1 uncultured Lentisphaeria bacterium
CGGCCGCCCGGTATTGACGGTAAGCTCGACGATCTGATCTGGCAGAGCTCCTCGACTCTCGCGGCTTTTTATCACGTAACCGCACGGAATCGCACGAACTGCCCCACGGAGGTGCAGCTTGTCTACGACAATGAAAACCTTTACCTGAGGATTCGTTGCCACGAGCCGCATCTTTCGGGGCTTACTGCCGAGGCTGGATATACGCCGCGGTTCTGGTTCGACGATCTTCTGGAAATACTCATCGATCCGCGGATCGATGGCGGGGGTTATTATCATCTGGCCTTCAATTCCCGTGCAGCCATGTACAGCGCACACATGAAGGGACCCGATCGTCAATGGCGTCCAGAATGCACCGTTCAATCAGGACGACACGATCAGGCATGGACGCTGGAGATTTCCCTGGCGTGGGCAAGTTTGGGACAACCATGTGTCCGCTCAGGGGCGCAGTTGGGATTGCAGGTGGTTCGCAATCGCGTCCAACAGCCCGCGGAATGCTCGCAATGGTCTCCAACGTTCGCAGGTAATCATGTGACCGAAAAGTTCGGAACACTCATTCTCGAATGAAACATCAATTCGAGTTCGTTGACACCTCTTCCAGACGCGCCATTGCTTCGGCATCAATTGCCCAGCCGGCGGCGCCGCTGTTCTCGCGAACGCGTTCCGGGGTGTCGGCTCCGGTCATGACCGCTGAGATTCCCGGCCGAGCCAGGCACCATGCCATCGCCACCTGCGCCGGTGTCCGGTCTCGGTCCCGGGCGATCTCGACAACGGCGTCGATGATCGCTCCGGCATGCGGTGTCATGACCTTGCTGAAGCTGTCGGACATGCGGTCCCACATCGTGCCCGGCGGCGGCGGTTCGCCGTAGCGGTAGCGGCCGGCGAGCAATCCCTTCGCAGTGGGGCCGTACACCGTCACTGCAATCTCTTGCTGCGTGCATAATGGAATCACCTCATCATCGAGGCGGCGATCCAGAAGGTTATAGCATACCTGATGGCAGACAAACGCTGCGCATTGCTGCAGCTTGCTGATCGCCAGTGCTTCTTCCAGCTGTTCAGCATCAAAGTTGCTGCACCCTGCGAACCGTACTTTCCCCTGCCGCACCAGCTCGTCCATAGCACCGAGGGTCTCGGCGATGGGTGTCTCAGCGTCCGGGAGGTGGCACAGATAAAAATCAACGTAATCCGTGCCCAACCGGGACAATGTCGCTTCGATACCGCGGCTGATCGTGGCGGTTGCCAGCCCTTCACGGCTGCGGTCGGCGTTGCGATCGGCCCCTACCTTCGAGGTAATTACAAACTTATCACGCCGGCCTTTTATCGCCTCACCCACAGCCGCCTCGGCGGCGCCGCCGTGGTACATGTTGGCGCAGTCAATGAAATTGATCCCCTGCTCGACCGCTTCATCGATCACGGTCCGGCAGCCGGCTGTCGTCAGGCCCGAGCGAAAACAGGTTCCCAGGCAGACGCGGGATACCTCCACACCGGTTGAGCCGATTGTTGTGTATGCCATCATGCCAGAACCCTGACGCCGAATTGTCGAGGCACGTGGTTCCCGTCGAAGCTCATCGAATGGTATCCAGGAAGGTCTGTAGCCTGATGATCTGTTCAGCAATCTTGTGCCGGGCAAGATCGTAGTCCGTCGCGCCCCAGCCGTTGCGATAGAGGTACTCGCCGCTGACCGTGGGCAGGCCGTCACGCTCGCCGCGTTCCTCCCACTCGGACTCAGCCGTGGCGTTCGGGATCTTGATGTGCGGGGCGTTGCTGAAATCAAAGCTGGCGATGATCGACTGCAGCGTCCCCTCAGATTCTTCGGCCGCCTTTTGAGCCGCCGCATTGCGCTCGTGGCTGCGGGCCTCCAGGATCAGACGCTCGAGCGTCACGATATAACGCAGATCGTCAATCCCTTCGCGGGCGCAGGCAGTATCGATCGCTGGCCCGCCGGCAAAGCCGGTCTGCGGATCCGGGCGGTGCCAGGCATGGAAACTTGCGTCGCCGCGATTGCCCCGGTACAGCTTCAGGTCGTTCTTGGGGGTGCTTAACCGCTCGTCAAAGCAATAGTAAAACGAACCCGTCACATCCTTGCCCCAGGTGCGGAAAAACCAGCCGTTCATGAAACGCCAGCTCATGGGCTGCACGCTGCCGGGCCAGAGCGCGTTGTAAATCCACAGGGTCTTGCCGTAATCGTTCGCCAGGTCCACGCAATCCTGCCACGGCGGCTGGCTTTGCGGCGTCTTGCCGGTGCTGTAGATCAGGGTGATGACATCCAGATGCGGCAGGCACGCCGGCCGCCACAGTTCCGTATTATGGGGATAGGCCAGGAAATGATTCTGTTCGGTCATGAAACCCGCTTGTCGTATCAGGCGCAGCCGTCGCGGAACATCGTAACGGCCCGTCCCATGGCTCACCGCCTCATCGAGCGGATTCAGAATCGGCACCGGCCAACCGCTGCGCTCACATTCACCTCTCAACTCTTGCAGGACGGCAAGATACAATTGGCTGAAACGCGCACTCCGCGGATCGGCATACGGCACCAGTTGACTGGCCACCCGACCGCTGAGCGAGATCACCGGCGGCGCCGGGAAGCCGGCGGTTTTGTACGCTGACATGGCCCGATCGAAGTTCGAGCCGAAAATTTCGACGCGCACCTTGCCGTTATCATCGAGCCGTACTTTCGGGAGCCTGTCCTCGTCCAGCAGGATGTGCACCGACGTCATGCCATAGGCCCGCATGGCGGCCATGCGGGCCTCGATCGACCACTCGGCCACCGGATTCCCGGTACGGAAGTAGTAGCCGATCGCGTAATCCGAAAGCTGCGCCAGGCGGATGGGCAAGACCTCTACCCGGACAGGCAAAGCTGCCTTGACCTGGCCGCCTGCGTAAACCGTCAGGTCCGTGCTGTAGGTGCCTGGCTCGGCAGTGTCCGGCACGTGAACGGTGATCCAGAACCAGGCGGACTGGCGGGCCTGCATGTCGACGTTCTCGTCGACAAACAGCCACCTGGGCATGTACATGAATTCGTTCCGCGGCGGCGGCCCTTTGTAAACGGCCCGCTCGGTTATCCGTTTATGCTGGCTGCTTGCCACATGGATTTGTATCTGCGAGGCCGGGATCTGCCGCGCCCCACCCGCCGTCTTCAGGTCGCCTACCCGCACGCTGACGTCATTAAGGTCGCGCAGGGCGTAGACAGCCAGCGTCATCGATTCGTATTCGCCCGGGGATGCTCGGCAGGCCAGCTTCTCGGCACGGTCGTCAGCGTGCGGAACGGAGTTGTCGAATACCAGCGAGAGGTAAGGCCTGCTGTAGAGCATGAAACCGCGCGCGTCCTCCTCGGCGGCGGGCTGCGGCGGCACGGCGGTGTCTGCGTAATAGCGCTGGGTCCAGCCGGAATGCTCAGGCGCGGCAGGCCGCCAATTCGGCGCTACGGGGCGCGACGCACCGTCGTGTTCCCGTTGTCCCATGGAGTCAGCGGCCGATACCATCGCAACGATCCCAGAGCAGACAGCGAGCCTGGCGAAATGCAAACATCCCATGTTCATCATAGTGGCAGGAGAACTCCTTCAGGCTCAATAGCAACCCGGTTTTGCTATTCACTCCAGGTGGTGCCGGCGTTTGCCCATTCATACGTGTACTTGCGCGTCGCGTAGTTCGGATAATCACCCGGCTCGGTCCCGCCGGCCCAAACGTCCGGAGTTTGAAGCCGCAGCACATGCCCCTCAACAGCGACCCTGTTCGAGTAAAGGTTGTCGTGATGCGGATTGTGGTACGGATCGGTTTCAAAAGCCGTGGACGTCACTATTCGCCAGGATACGCTTTCGGACTCCCACTGGTTCTCATCCAGCAACACCAGCATTTCCGGATGCCCGATCCGCGTCACACGCAATGACTTCTTAGGCGGGAAAGGCCCCGGAATATGCGACATCCAGTTTGGCATCATAACGAAACGATTGTAGCCATAACTCACGAAATCCCGGTTGTTCCTGATCTCGGCAGGGCAGCTGTAACTCTTGCTGTGGCGCGGAATCTGGGAGGACAAGTCCGCACCGGCCATATTTGTGTACAGGTAAACCTGGCCGCCCGGCGTCGGCGGGAAAAAGCCGTCATGGTCGTTGGTATACATCATAAAGCCGAGGTGCAGCTGCTTCAGGTTGTTCACGCACGCTATGTTCTGCGCCGTTGCCTTGGCCCGCGACAGCCCGGGAAGGAGCATAGATGCGAGTATGGCGATGATCGCAATCACAACCAGTAACTCAATCAGAGTGAAGCGTTTTTGGAAGGAATGCTTATGTCCCATGCTCGTTTCCGCAACTGTAACGTTTCGGTATTTACTGTCCGCAGCTCGCGGCCTGCATTTGCCCGATTGCCATCCTCCGGCCTCGGCCAGGCAGCGCACGCACCGCGGCAGTATTTGCTTACTGCTATGAGATACAAAAAGGTTACATGACCGTGCCTGAGTGTCAAGGTTGCCAGTCTAATAAACGAGAAACGCGGGAAGTGCCTCGCCGACGCGATCCGGCGGAAGTCGATGAGGAGAATCGGTTCGTCCTGGCCCGTTTCGAACGCGTCGGTTGGAAGGTCGCCACCTGATACTTCCTTGACGTGGCGAATATGAATCGCAATGGACTTTCCAACGAAATCGGACTCGCTCACCAGAGCTGTCGATCCAGGGTCCGGTATTGCACGGCCTCTGATATATGGTGGCTGGCGATCTGCTCGACAGGTTCGAGATCAGCCAGTGTGCGGGCGACGCGGAGGATGCGGTCGTAGGCACGGGCGCTGAGATTAAGGTCGCTGATCGCGGCTTTCAGAATCTGCCGGCCGGCGTCGTCCGGTTCGCAGAATTCCTGTATCTCGCGGGGTTGCATATTGGCGTTCCAACGGGTTCCCGATGCGGCGAAGCGGTCCTTTTGGATGCTGCGAGCTGCGAGGACGCGTTCGCGAATAACGGCAGACGATTCGCCGCGCGGCTTCGCCATCAGGTCATCGTCGGACAATGGCGCCACCTCGACGTGGATATCGATGCGATCGAGGAGCGGTCCCGAGATGCGTGAACGGTAACGCTGTACAATCGTCGGCGAGCATCGGCATTGCCGCTGGGTACTGCCATAGTGGCCGCAAGGGCAGGGGTTCATGGCTGCCACAAGCTGCACATTCGCGGGGAATGTGAACGAACCCGCCGCCCGTGCAATAGTCACGTCACCACTTTCGAGCGGCTGTCTCAGAACTTCCAGCACCGACCGCTTGAACTCCGGCAGCTCGTCGAGAAACAGGACCCCGTTGTGTGCCAGACTCACTTCGCCGGGTTTCGGAATTGTGTGTCCGCCCAGCAGACCCGCGTCGCTGATCGTATGGTGGGGGCTGCGGAATGGCCGTTGCACCACCAGGGGGCCACTGCCATTGAGCTTGCCGGCGATGCTGTGGATTTTGGTCGTTTCCAGCGCCTCATCCAGTTCCATGAGCGGCAGGATAGATGGAAGTCGTTGCGCAATAATGGTTTTCCCGGAACCAGGCGGCCCGATCAACAGCACGTTGTGGCCGCCGGCAGCGGCAACCTCCATTGTCCGCTTGACCATCTCCTGCCCCTTGATATCGGCCAGATCCAAAGTCGGATCGGAGTTGCCGCGGTAATAATCCTCGATCTCAACGGATGCTGCCTCGATAGACAGTTCACCGCGCAGGAAGCCGACTGCCTCGGCAAGGTTGTTGACGCCGATCACAGTCAGATTATCTACGATCGCAGCCTCGCAAGCGTTGGCGCGAGGCAGAATCAGGCTCTTTTTCCCTTCACTACGGGCATGCAGGGCGATTGGCAGTGCCCCCTGAATCGGGCGGACGTTGCCGTCAAGCGCCAATTCTCCGACAATCATTGATTCAGCCAGCAATGCCGCATCGAGCTCACTGATCGCGGCCATCATGCCCAGCGCAATCGGAAGGTCGAATGCCGCCCCTTGCTTTTTCACGTCGGCCGGGGCCAGGTTGATCGTCGTGTAACCCCAGGGATAACCGTAGCCGCAGGAGGAAAGGGCCGATTTGACGCGCTCACGACTTTCCCGCACAGCTGCGTCCGGGAGACCTACCATGGAGACGACAGGGTGTTCGCCGCCGGTCGTTGCGTTGACTTCGATTTCGACTGTAAACGCGTCAACGCCGAGAATAGACGCGCTGTAGGCTTTCGCGATCATTTAATTGCCTGGCAGGGAGGTGACGGTATGTGGCATGCATTTCACTAGGCTAAAACACTACATTAGATTAGATAATCGGCAAGTCAACTTCTGTTTGCTCATTTGGTCCACTTGCGATGTTTTTTCAGGCAGCAGGCCTGATCCCACGCCCGCGCCTCCTGTGGTTCGTGGTCCCGCTTGTAACCGAGGCGCTGGGCAAACCCGGTCCAGACGCCACTGCCTGAACGCCTGTGAGCCCGGTGCAACACCTTTCATGACAAACCAAGACTTTAATATAAATATTTCAATACGAGATACTTATATATTATATGGGGCTCGACCTGGGTTTTTACAGGCGTTTTCCCCGGCTGCACGGACATCCCACAGCCGAAATGATTTTTTTCACTGAGTTACGTGGAAACATGAGGCGTGCACGGTCAGATTAACAGCAAAATAGAATCAGTTCAAAGCTACCACAGACACTGTCTCGAAAGAGACATTTCCACTTTCCAGATCGGCTTGGGGGAGACCGTACGAAAATGACTAGGGAAGCGTACTTCGATCAGATCATTCCACGCCGTGAGCAGGTGGCGGAATTCATCAGGACCAGCGGCCCGAAGAACGACAGGGGTTGGACCTTCGACGCGGAGCTGGGCTGGGTTCACGTGGATGGCATCTCCCGGGGCGACGGCGTGCACGGCACCGACACCTTTTACTACGCCAACGCCGCTGACGGCCGAACCCTTGGCGCGTTCACTGCCCCGTCACGCATTCACGCCTACGGTGACAGTTTCACCTATTGTGACCAGGTCAACAATGGCGAGACCTGGCAGGACTACCTCTCGGCGCGCCTGCAGGAACCGGTCCGTAACTACGGCGTCGGCGACTACAGTGTGTACCAGGCGTATCGCCGTATGCGCAAGGTGGCGGCAGCGGGCCAACACGACGCCGAGTATATCATCCTGAACATCTTTTGTGATGACCACGAACGCAATCTCGTTTCCTGGTGCGACATGCGCGGGGGCTCGCGCACGCCATCCGGCTTTACCAGGCCGCATCTGCGGGTCAACGTCGGTGACGACACATTCGAAGAATGCGAAAACCTGATCCAGACGCCGGAGGGGGTGTATCAGCTTTGCGATCGTCAATGGGTCAGCGAAATGTTTCACGATGATCCGGTGCTGCCGCTTGGCATCACCCGTCGAGCCCCTGAGTGCGCGGCGAGGCATCTCGATTCAATCGCGCAAGGCTTTGGTGTTGCGACCGATCGGATCGCGGCAACGGATCCGGTTGCGGCAGTCGAAGAGGTGTTTGAGACCGCCGCATTTTATTCAACCTGCCGGGTCATCGAGCTGGTGGAGCAGTTCATCGAAGCAAGCGGCAAGAAACTGATGATCGTGCTGTCATACGGCGGGCGGCTTGTGACTGATTTTATCGCCGGTAAACCCCGCTTCGATCAGCCGATTGTTGATTTTCTCGCCACCCGCGATTATCCGGTCATCGACATGCGTGACGCATTTGCTGCGGACTTCAAGCACTCAACGCTGGACGTCGAAAACTACCTCGACAAGTATTTTACCTCCCATCACTCTCCGGCCGGCAACTTTTTCACGGCAGACGTGCTGCTCAAGTCGATTCTCCAGTGGGTAGATCCAAAACCGGCGCCTTATTTGACACGAGCGGCAGGAGCGGCAGGTATAATTCAGGCCTGAAACAAACGTATCTGCGAAACAGAGGTGTTGGAGCAATAAAGAGGTATCCTAAATTTTTCTATACCTTGTCCACGCGGGAATATATCCGCTGAGAGGGGAAAATAAAGGGGAAAAATAACGGGGTGTCCTAAATTTTTTCTTAAATTTTTACGCTGTAAGAAAGTGTGTTTTTCGGCGTAGTACACCGTTGTCACACGCATATATATATGTGTTGCGCGAAACAGGCAGGCGGGCGGTGTAATGCACGCTCGCAAAATTTAAGCTGGACTCGCTCACCCAATCCCATTCATACGGAGCCTGCATATTCATGGCCGATGAGACAGGTTTTATCCCCGATAGTTCCAGACAATCGCAAGATTCAAACACGCGACTTTCCTTTGTTCCCAATCCCAATCCCAACCCCACCTATTCCTCACGGAGATTATTCATGACGACCACAGGACAACTCTGCCCGCCTACACCACGGCGGGCGACATGGCTGCTGAAACTCGCAATCGTTCTGCTGACATTCGGCCTGGGCAGCATCGCCATGGCGCAGGCTCCCATGTACATGGCCGGCACGGCGGCGTACTTTGATGCAAACCCGACCGACGGCAAGATCGACAGGATCACCCTGCAACTGACGCCGGCGCCGGGTGCGTTTGGCGGCGCACCGGCGGACTGGGCGGTGACGATCGGTGGTATCGCCGTGACGGTGACGCCGAGCCTCGCCACTGACATTATCACACTGGATGTTGACGATGTCAGCGCCGTGCCGGCTGATACGGCGCCTGACGTTACGATGGACTACATCGACAACGGCAACATCCTGTTCGGCCCCGATCCCATGGTCAGCTTCTCATTGGTCGCGGCGGATTTCAACCTGCCCGGTTCCGGCGGTGGCGCGGGCCCAGTGCCGATTGCGGTTGTGCGGTGGGCGGCGAGCCCCGGCAACACGAACCACGGGTATATGGACGTCCTGTACTCGACGACGCTCGGTTCCCCCGGTGTCGCCAGTGCCTGGGGTGACGACGCGCAGAGCGTCAGCCTGTTGTCGAATGAAGGGGCGCGCAATATCGTGCGTATTTTTCTCGACGGCAGCAGTGCGTTAACGACATTCACGTACACTGATCCGGGTGGCGGGGATGAGGTGTTGGACTTGACCGGCACGGTGGCGCCGACGATCAGCGGCAATGCCATCACGGTGGCGATACCGAACACGGATTATCAGGTCATCGGCTTCGACAATGTGGTGATGTTCGAGATCGACCCCAACGGTGCTGTCGTGACGAACCCGAAGGTGACGCTGACCGGGCACAATCAGGGCGGTTACAGTTCGTTCGACATCCGCTGGACCGTATTCAATGGCGCGATCACGGCGCAGGGCGGCGGCTTCGACGGCTCGATCACGGGCAACACCACGCTGGATCTCGACCCCGCTGCTCCCAACTTCGTGACGGTCCGTTTCAATGCCACCTCGACCGGCGTGAAGCACGGTGACTCGTTCATCGGCGAGGTGTCAAGCCTGTCGTTCGACGATGCCAACGGCGTAACCCAGAGCATTCCGGCACCGACGCCGCTGACCGGCGAGCTCGAGGGGATCGAGTCCGGCAACGTTTATTTCATGGTCAAGGCGACGCCGGTTCCGCCGTTGAACAACACGTCGCGGATCAACCCGTTGAGCGACGAAATCACGATCCTGCAGATCGACGCGGCGGACAGCAGTGTCGGCAGCACCGATGACGAGACGTTGAACGCGGTCACGGTGCGTTTTGTGGACGCCAGCAACGGTCAGTTCGATCCGAAGATCGACCTGCTGCCCCTGGCGGACAACGAGAGCAGCGGTGTGCTGCTCTATGATCGTGCCGGCAACCTGATCAATATCAGTACGATCGGCGTGGACTGGTCGGATCTGCAGGTCAACGATGAAGGTCATACGTTTCGCCAGGTGACGCTGCGCCCGCTGGACGCGCTGGAGCTGCCGGAGCACGACCTGCCGGCCGGTGATCCGGCGAATACGACTGGCGAGGACCACGCCGAGGCCGAATTCGAGATCCGTTTTCGCACCAGTGCGGCGTTCAACCTG
>CAJWLW010000175.1 GCA_913042885.1 uncultured Lentisphaeria bacterium
CGCTTAGAATCCGTAAGACGGGCACCGCACACAGGCGCTGAAGCAGCAGCGGCCAGAGTGTGGCTCAAGGCCGCCGGGCTTGACCCCCGTATCCCGTATCGAGCATCCCGCACCTCGCGTGCCGCCTTCACCCTGATCGAGCTTCTCATCGTCATTGTGATCATCGCGATCCTTGCCGCGATGCTGCTGCCGGCCTTGCGCAACGCCAAGTTGGCCGCACAGAAGGCGGTGTGCAGCAACGATCTCGATCAGCTGTACGTGGGGTGGTTCACTTACACGGTGGACAACGACATGTGGTTTCCGACACCCGGTAAGTTCCTTCTTTACCATCCGGCGAACACCGGCGTCGTGGGTGTCAGTGAATACGCATCCCAGGAAAAAACGCTCTACGGCCATCAAGCCATTCATGATGTGCTGAACCCGGCGACGGGCACAAACTGGGCCGACATGTCGTGGCTTCACTACCACTTCGCTGTCGATTACCTCGGCGGCAGCCTTGAACGTTTCTTTATCTCATGGGACGGGGTCTATCCGGAGGTCGAGGCTGCCATCCTCAACAACACCGGGTTCGGTGTTGAGCGCGCCGCCTATCGCGGCCAGATATACGGTCGCCTTGACATGGACGCGGACGTGAGGGGCAGCTTTTCATACTGTGCCCCTTCCGTCGGCGGGGGCAACTATGAACAGAACCCCGCCTACTACGACAAGGCGCCGAAGGGATCGTTTCTGGGAGATTCAATGTACAAGACCTATGATCCCGGCATCGGCTGGATGCACACCAACGCCCATGGGGGCAGGGATACCGTGCATCACCAGGACCCGGCCGCCATGCAGTTTCTGGATGGGAAACATCTCGTCTTCCTGGATGGACACGTCGTCTATTACACGCCCGAGCAGTGGGCCGTCCAGGT
Organism: uncultured Lentisphaeria bacterium; assembly: GCA_913042885.1. Next base: position 912 of record CAJWLW010000175.1, read on the forward strand.
GCGTGCGGACTGGTAAAAGAGCACCCGTGAACTTTCCGCCCCGCTTCACCGGGCGGCAGACCTCGACGTGGACCATTGAAATCGCAACGCGGCTGATCGCCGGCGCCGGCGATTTGCGCATGCGCGATCAACGCGCCAAGTCCGAAGACAAAGAAGAAGACGACGAGAAGCGGATCCCGCAGGCGCGGGGCAGAATTTGAAAGTAAAGCGTCACGCCTATATTGCGAGCAACGACACCCAGATCAACAACCCTTGACGCCAAGTTCTTCATCTGCTTGTCAATTCCGTGCTCCAACATCATCTTCACGTGATAATGCACGCAACTACCGGGTGCAGACGGTGAAAAAGATGCTGTATGGAACTCCGCGTGAGGTTGGCGGCTGCTGTCGTGATGGACGGTGTTCCGCCGCCGCCGAGCTTGACCCCCGTATCCGGTATCGAGCATCCCGCACCTCGCATCTCGCATTCACCCTGACCGAGCTTCTCATCGTCATCGCGATCATCGCGATCCTTGCCGCGATGCTGCTGCCGGCCTTGCACCACGCCAAGTTGGCCGCACAGAAGGTGGTGTGCAGCAACAATCTCGATCAGGCGTACGTGGGGTGGTTCACGTACACGGCAGACAACGACACATGGTTTCCGACACCCGGTAAGTTCCTGCTTTACCATCCAGCCCACACTGGGGTCGTAGGTGTCAGTGAATACGCATTCCAGGAAAAAACGCTCTACGGCCATCAAGTCGTTCATGATGTGCTGAACCCGGCGACGGGCACAAATTGGCTCGACATGTCGTGGCTTCACTACCACTTGGCTGTCGATTACCTCGGCGGCAGCCTTGAACGTTTCTTTATCTCATGGGACGGGGTCTATCCGGAGGTCGAGGCTGCCATCCTCAACAACACCGGGTTCGGTGTTGAGCGCGCCGCCTATCGCGGCCAGATATACGGTCGCCTTGACATGGACGCGGACGTGAGGGGCAGCTTTTCATACTGTGCCCCTTCCGTCGGCGGGGGCAACTATGAACAGAACCCCGCCTACTACGACAAGGCGCCGAAGGGATCGTTTCTGGGAGATTCAATGTACAAGACCTATGATCCCGGCATCGGCTGGATGCACACCAACGCCCATGGGGGCAGGGATACCGTGCATCACCAGGACCCGGCCGCCATGCAGTTTCTGGATGGGAAACATCTCGTCTTCCTGGATGGACACGTCGTCTATTACACGCCCGAGCAGTGGGCCGTCCAGGTGCGTGCGGACTGGTAAAAGAGCACCCGTGAACTTTCCGCCCCGCTTCACCGGGCGGCAGACCTCGACGTGGACCATTGAAATCGCAACGCGGCTGATCGCCGGCGCCGGCGATTTGCGCCGGCGCGATCAACTTGGAATGGTTGTGCGGCGGAATTTGCAAGCAAAGAATTAGACCTATATTCATTACGAGCAGCGGCAACCATGTTGACGCGCCAATATTGCTCACGCCGAGAAAATGGATGAAACCAGAAAAAGGAGGGATCCAATGGGAGACAAAGGCAAGAAGGACAAGGACAAGGGCGTGAAGCAGCAGCAGAAAAAAAAGGACAAAAAAGCGAAAGCGAAGCTCGATAAACAACCGAAAAGAATGCCCTGACAGAAGGCCCGGTGCGGCGAGGCCGACAACACCCCGAGCACGTATGCGGGTGAACTGACTGTTCGGCATGGCGCGTTGGGGACAACTCATCGACGTCTTTGCCGCGGGCGGGGCAGAGGATGCGGCCGGCGTGTCTCCGGTGGACAGTCCGTTCCGGATCCACCGGCGTGTCGTCGTTTCGTCCGGTCGTGGGAGATTTTTGCGAGCTGAATCACGTAAGGACGATCGAATGTCCACTGAAGATACATGTCCCTGGGATTTTTGCGGAACCGGCGGTGTGCTCCGTTCCGTCGGTAGGAAACCCGACACCACCACCGGCTTCCCCCGCACCTGGCGAACTTTCGGTCCGCTGATGCCGGAGACCGTAACCTTTGTCGACGGTGGGGGCGAGGCCGGTGGCTCATTGTGCGAGCCCAACATCAGCGCCGATATTGCCGATCTGACGGCGATACCGGATCGGCTCACTGTCGGCGACCAAGTGTTTGAAGGCCGGGACCTGAAGCGGCGGCGGGACACCCTCGATTTCGGCGCCCTGTACAAGCTCACCAGGAAGGCGCGCGGGTATAACGCGTATGCCATGGCCGAGGTCACGTTCGACAAATCGACCGAGGTGACGGTCGGCACCGGCAGCGACTATTGGATGCAATGGTGGGTTGACGGCAAGGAAGTGCTCAGTACCCTGCGCGGCGGCAACGATTCGTTTGAGTGGAGCAAGACGGATTTTGGATTCAACTGCCGCTTCGAGCCGGGCACGCACCTGATCGTTGTGCGCAGCTTCAGCGGTACCGGTGGATCACCGTCGTCACGCCAACAGGGGTGGGTTTTGCGAGCGGGTTATCTCAACGCCCGGGAAGCCGTGGCGGCAACCCGTAATCGCCAGCGCTGGGAGGTCACGCCGGAGCTGGGGTTGATGCTGCCGCCACGCAACCTATCAGAGTCGAGCATGGCGATCCGAACCGATCTCTGCCTCGCCGACGAGACCATCGAATGCGACTTTATCCTTCATTCGCCGGAGGGGCAGTTCGGTCTGGTGTTCGGCGCCCAGGACCGTGGCCATTATTACTGGGCATATCTGCCGCGTTGGGGGCAGAACTGGCGGGCCCGGGCGGTTTACGCGGCCATCGCTCGAGTCGACGGTACCGGGCACGCGCGCAATGTTGCGCTGATGTTGATGCCCGGCGTGCCGGCCCACTGGAACGCCCGGCTTTCGATGAAAGTCGTGCGGCGTGGCGATCAAATTCAGATGTATATGAATGGCGTCAAGGGGCCGTTTGCGATCGATGACACGTACGGCGCCGGTTGGGCCGGAGTCAGTGGCCACACCGACTACCGGGTGACCAACCTGCAGCTTACCGGTACGGCAGACGAGAGCCGCAGCTGGCCGGCGGCCGGCGAGCGCCGGCAGGTGTGGTTTCAGCCCGACACCGACACCGGTTACGGCAAGGTCCGGCAGACTTTCACTTTGCTGAAGCTGCACAACGGCGACCTTCTCGCCGGTATCTGCAGCCAGGATGCCGCCTTCTTTGCATGGGAAGGCGACAAGCATGCCCAGGTCCGGTTGTACCTGTCGCAAGATGCCGGCCGCAGCTGGCAGCGTCACGGCGATGCTCTGCCGGCACCTGCGACCGTGGCGCCGCCGGCTCAGCAGGTGCCGTACAACATGCCGTGGGGGATTCGCTGGTTCGAACCCGAACCCGGCGTGATTCGCGCCTTTTGCCACGGGCCTGCGGTGAAGAGTGCTATCGAGCGATTGAAGGACATTGAGAAGCCGGAAGATGTCCTGTCCTACCGGGACTCGGACGACAAAGGGCTGACCTGGACGGCGCCGCAGCCGTCAGCGTTGGTGGGCAACTGGAGCAAGGAGATCTACCGCACCGGCTGTCATAATCACGTCTATGGTTTCACGCAATTGCGCGACGGCACCCTGCTGACCCTTTTTCTGCATCATTATTCAAACGATTACAAACGCATCCGCAAACTGGGCGAAGGAACCTGGGGCACAAATATTTCCCAGCCCTATATCTCACGAAGCGAAGACAACGGATTGACATGGCAGGTGCCGGTACCCATGGACAACGCCGCATTGTTCGACGGCATCGAACCGGACAGCCCGCATGGTGGTTGGTCGGAGACGGCGTTCGCGGAATTGCCGTCCGGCCGTATCGTCGCCGTCTGCCGGCCGTATCGGTCGCCCTATGGCTGGCAAACCCACTCGGACGACGGTGGTCGTACCTGGCAATGCTGCACGTACCTGCCGTTTTCGCCTTCCGGCGGCCCGCAGATGATTGCCACGCAATCGGGGTACCTGGCGGTTGTCGGTCGCGAAACCGGTTTGGGGCTGCACACGAGCGTCGATGGGGGGGTCAACTGGGACGCCGGTACACTGCTCGATCACGATTGCTGGTTCAATGGCTTCATGGCCGAAGCGGAACCTGATGTGGCGCTGATCTTCTATTTTTGTCCAGGCCGCAGGAGTGACGAATCGTCCTGCCCACGGATGCAGCGCGTGCGCATCACAAAAGATGGCCCGGTACCGGAATAGTTGGGGACAGAAATCCCTCCCGCCTTGATCCCAGCGATACGCGAACGAATCAAGAGGGTAGGATTAAAGTGGCAGGTCAAGGAAGAGCCTGGGCCCTTACGGGCAATCACAAGCGCGGAAGCTCGCGGTACTATTGTTGAGCATCCTCGCGAACTTGTAGTAACAGCGCCCCGCCGGCGATGAACAGGACCAGGATCGACAGGATGCCGACGCGGTCGTTGTCCGTTACCACGGCGATCCACCCCATCATCAGCGGACCGAGTACGGCGGCGGATTTCCCCAGCAGATTGTACAGGCCGAAGTATTCCGACGCCTTCTCCGGCGGTATCAGCCGGCTGTACATTGAACGGCTTAGCGACTGAATGCCGCCTTGCACCAGTCCGACGGCGGCTGCCAGCACATAGAATTCCCAAGCCGCCTTCATGCTCGCTGCCCAACCGGTGATCGCGATGTAACAGCCGATAGCGAGCAGAATCGATCGGCGCGTACCAAGCCTCTCGCCCAGCCGGCCGAAGACGAGGGCTGCCGGAAAGGCAATGAATTGCGTCAGCAGGATCGCCTTGATCAGATCGGCATCGCTGACTCCGATGTTCTTGCCATAGGGCACGGCCATGCGGATGATCGTGTCGACGCCATCGATGTACAGCCAGTATGCCAATAGAAAGATGAGCACCGGCCGATGCTGCCGCAATTGCCGCACGGTACCGACCACTTCACCGAAGGAACGACGGACGGCCTCGGCGATGCCAGTGTGCGGAACTGCCGTTTCGCGGACACCTCGCCACAGCGGGATACAGAACACGATCCACCACAGCGCCGCGGTGATGATGCAGACGCGTTGCGCCTCGACCTCGGTGAGGTGGAAGCTGTCGTGTCTCAGTACCAAAAAGACGTGCGCTGCCAGCATCAACCCACCGCCGAGATACCCGAGCGCGTAGCCCAGGGCCGACACCCGGTCACGGGCCGATGCCGGTGCAACGCTGACGAGCAGTGAATCGTAAAACACATTGGCGCCGGAAAAGCCGATACCGGAGATGATGTACACGACAGCGGCGAGCTGCCAATGACCGTGGGCGATAAAGCTCAGGCCGATTGTCGCCGTGGCGCCGATGAATGCGAAGGTCAGCAGCAACCCTTTACGCCTGCCGCAGCGGTCCGCAACGGCGCCGAGGAGAGGGGCGAGTACCGCAATGATTGCCGAGGTGATGGAACTGATCACGCCCCAGCGGAAGGTGCTGTCGGTTTTCCCAAGCTCAGCCGCCCAGATACCGGTGAAGAGGATTGGCGCAAATACCACCATCACGCTGGCAGCATACGCTGAGTTGGCCCAGTCGTACATAGCCCAACTGAACACGGACCGGCGGTCGAGGCTCTCAGTCGTGGTCGAAGATTCGGTAGACATGTTCGCTCTCGTCCGCTGTACCCCGGTGCGTTGTCACACGGCACGCTATATTCCCTTGGGAATCGTCGCAATACAAGCGCGTGATGAAATGAACCTGTTCCCGCTGCTGTCTCGCGAACTCAATACCGCCGTGACGGCGGCGGCATTCGCCACGGGCTGTTGAGCTGGTCGATGGTTCGCGACAGTTGTACAGGTACCTAACCCGCGCCTATAGTATCAAACGAAGTTGTGCACAAGCAAAACCCGTATCACTGGACAACCAACTCCAGCGGAATCATGCGTCTTACCCTTATCATATTCCTGGTCCTTGCCGCTGGAACAGCTGCCGCGCAGAAGCTGTCGATGGTCAAGGAACACAACTTTGGAAAGATCAGCGACAAGGCAAAGGTGAGTACAGAGATCACCCTGCGCAACAGCGGGCGCAGGACGCTGAAAATCGAAGCGGTGAAACCGGGTTGCGGCTGCACCACGAGCGTGCTCGAGAAGGACGTGCTCGAACCCGGCGAAACCACGGTGCTCGCCATCACATTCGATCCGAAAGGAAAGATGAGCATGGTGCGCAAGTCGATTACTTTCATCAGCAACGACGTCGTCAATCCGACCCAGGTCATGATCATCAAGGCCGATATCACGCCGAGCTGGGATTTCGTTCCGCGTCGCCTCACCTTCACGTTGACCGACGGTGTATACGATCTGACCTCGAGTGAGGTCAACGTGACCAATAGCGGTGACCACGTGTTGAAGATTTACGGGGTCGGCGTGCGGGATACCAACATCACTATCGATGGCCCTACTGAGCTCGAGTTGGAACCCGGCCAGGAACAACTTTACACGATCAGTGTCGATCCGGCGTACAAGCCGGAGAAATCGGTGACTCCGCGAGTGGTGTTCAAGACGGATTATAACCATCGCCGGACACACCGCCAGGTCCCCGTGCACCTCAAGGTGAAGACGACAGTGCCGGCCGCCCCTGAGCCGGCCGCCCCTGAGCCGGCCGATCCCGCACCGGTCGACCCCGAGCCAGCCGATCCCGCACCGGTCGACCCCGAGCCAGCCGCCCCTGAGCCGGCCGATCCCGCACCAGTCGACCCCGCACCGGTCGACCCCGAACCGGCTGACATTGACATAGAGGCGACAGCCCCATAACGGTGGCACCTGGGATCTGCCACTTGTCATCACTTGTCTGATCCGATCGATTCCTAAAACCAGCAACCGTAGTACAGCTATGTCACCAGAACCTTCAGTCGACCAGCTCTATCGCCTTCGCCATTCCCTGGCGCACATCCTCGCCCAGGCAGTCCTGCAGATTCGCCCTCAGGCGCAGCTTGGGTTCGGGCCGCCGGTGGATACCGGATTCTACTACGATTTCGATTTCGGCGACGAACCGGTGACTGCCGATGATCTCAAGGACCTGACCAAGCGCATGCAGAAGATTATCAAGGAGAAGCAGCCGTTCGAGAACGTCACGAAAAGCCTCGACGAGGCTGTCGAGTTGCTCGAAGCCGGCCGTCAGACGTACAAAGTCGAGTACGCCCGCGAGCTGGTCGACACCGGCAAGGCCGCCGACGGCCAGCTCGGATTCTACCAGAACGGCCCGTTTGTAGACATGTGCGAGGGGCCGCACCTCGAACACACCGGGCAAGTGCCCAAGGCCAGTTTCTCCCTCGACAACATCGCGGGCAGCTACTGGCGCGGTGACGAGAAGAACCCGATGCTTACGCGCATCTACGGCCTCTGCTTCGAGTCTCCCGATGCGCTGAAGGATTATAAGGCGCGCCGCGAACTGGCACGGCAGCGCGACCATCGCAAGCTCGGACGTGAACTGCACCTGTACACCATCGACGAGGAAGTCGGTGTCGGCCTGCCGCTATGGCTGCCGAAAGGAACGGTCATTCGCGACAGCCTCGAGCAGTGGGCCCGGGAAGAAGAGTTCAAGGCCGGGTACCAACGCGTCTCGACGCCGTGCATCACGCGCTCGCAACTCTTCTATCGCAGCGGCCACCTGCCGTACTTCGCGGAAGATATGTTCCCGCCCATGAAGCTCGACGATGGCGATGAGTATTACCTGCGGCCGATGAACTGCCCGCATCACCACAAGGTTTACGCCAGCGAAAGCCGCAGCTACCGTGACCTGCCGCTGCGCCTTGCCGAGTACGGCGACGACTTTCGCTACGAACGCCACGGTTCGCTCAGCGGCCTGCTGCGCGTGCGTGCCATGTGCATGAACGACGCGCATATTTATTGCGAGAACGACCAGGTCGAGGGAGAGTTCAACGCGGTCATGAACATGTACCGCATGTACTACTCGCACCTGCGTATCGGTGATTTTCGCGTGCGCCTGTCGCTGCACGACGAGAGCAAGGACAAATTCGTCGACAACGAGCCGGAATGGCAGCGCAGCGAAGTGATCGTCCGCGACATCCTCAAGAACAACAACATCGACTTCGACGAAGCGCCCGGAGAAGCTGCGTTCTACGGGCCGAAGATCGATATCCAACTGGCCAATATCCTTGGCCGCGAGGAAACAGTGTCGACCTGCCAGCTCGACTTCGCCGTGGCCGAACGTTTCGACCTGACCTATGTCGATCGTGACGGGAGCGATCAGCGCCCGTACATCATCCACCGCGCCCCGCTGAGCACGCACGAGCGCATCGTGTCGTTCCTCATCGAGTCCTATGGTGCTGCCTTCCCGACATGGCTGGCGCCGCTGCAGGTACAGCTCATCCCGGTCGCCGACCATGTCCAGGAATACGCCGAAGAGATCAAGGACCTGCTGGTGCAGGATCTCATCCGCGCCGACATCGATGACAGCAATGATTCGTTTAACAAGAAGATTCGCAAGGCTGTGACGTCGAAGACGCCGAACATGTGGATCCTCGGCGGCAGGGAGCTCGAGGAACGCAGCATCACCTGGCGCCGATATGCCGTTCAGGAACAGGAAACCATGGCGCTCGACACTGCCGTCGACACCGTCAAGCGCATGAACGCCGAGCGGATCATGGACAACTTCGACGACGTCAGTTTGCCGGTCGGTTGACGAGCGTTTTTCACCACCAGGGCACGAAGGACGCGAAGCAGGCCGGAATGTGGCCAACGTATCGAACTTGCTGCTGCTCGTACTCAACGTTTTTCTACTCGCCCGATGTGTTCGAGAACAAATAGCTGGATACCCCGAAAGGAAACCAATAGTTTCCGTGTAGGCCGTGGTACCGAAGTATTTGACAGTCACCGAACCTTACCTATATTCCCCGCTTGCCGACCCAGTTGTATGCACTCGTAGCTCAGTTGGTTAGAGCAGCTGACTCTTAATCAGCGGGTCCTCGGTTCGAGTCCGAGCGAGTGTACCAAAACAA
>CAJWLW010000176.1 GCA_913042885.1 uncultured Lentisphaeria bacterium
TGATCGACTTTCTGCAGGAAAACGTCGACGACTACGAGGATGAACAAATCGGTGCCGCTGTGCGTCAGATCCACCGGGACTGCGGCAAGGTGCTGCAGGAGAACTTTGCAATGACCGCAATTGTCGATGAGTCGGAAAATGAAAAGACGGTGGTGTCCGAGGATTTCGACCCGTCCGCCATCAAGCTGACCGGCAAAGTACCCTCGGAACCGCCCTACAAGGGGTTTCTGCGACACAAGGGCTGGCGCGCGACCAAAGTGCATTTCCCTACACGCAGTGGTAAAATCGATCCGACAGTGGTCCAAGCGGCGGAAGTCGAGTTCATTTGACCTGGATTATCCAGGTTAATTCAAGTTTGCAGGTTCCCAGCCGACACCTGATAACAAACCTCCTCAACCAGGTAGGTAAGCATGTCGCAATACATCATCGGTATTGATCTTGGTACCACCAACGTTGCCGTCTCGTACCTGAACGCGGAAGAAGCAGAAGAAGCCGTACCCGAACTCTTCGCGATCATCCAGATCACCGACCAGGGCGAGCGCGATAAACGCGCCACGCTGCCGTCGTTTCTCTACCTCCCGGACGACAAGGAGGTCTCGAAAAAGGCGCTCGACCTGCCCTGGGCCGCCGAGCGTGACTACTGCGTCGGCGCATTCGCCCGGAAAAACGCCCAGTTGCTGCCGGGGAAGGTTATTTCGTCCGCCAAATCCTGGCTTTGCGCCCAGAACGTTGACCCCGACAGCAAGATCCTGCCGTGGAACCACGAGGATCCCAGCCGCAAAATTTCACCCGTGACCGCCACCCAGCGGTTCCTCGAACACCTGCGTGACGCCTGGAACGACAGCATCGGCGCCGACGACGCCAAAGCGAAATTCCAGAAACAGGACATCGTCCTCACGGTCCCCGCCTCCTTCGACGCGGTCGCCCGCGACATGACCATGCAGGCCGCCAAGAAGGCCCGGCTCGAAGTCACCCTGCTGGAGGAACCACAGGCCGCCTTCTACTCCTGGCTGCAGGCACACAACGAAAACTGGCGCGACCGGGTTGCCGCCGGTGAGCTCATCCTCGTCTGCGATATCGGTGGCGGTACCACCGACTTCTCGTTGATCAAAGTCACCGACGAAGGCGGCGACCTCGACCTGCAGCGCGTCGCCGTCGGTAATCATATCCTGCTCGGCGGCGACAATATGGACCTCGCCATGGCCTACGGCGTCGCTGCCCGGCTGCTCGAAAAAAAGGGCATGAAACTCGACCAGTACCAGATTGCCGGACTCACACATGCCTGCCGCGAAGCCAAGGAAGTCCTGTGCGCCGACGCCAGTGCCGGGCCCCAGAAACTGACCGTGCTCGGACGCGGCAGCAGCGTCGTCGGTGGTACCGTCACCACTGAAGTGACCATGGAGCAGATGCAGGAATCACTCGTCGACGGCTTTTTTCCCTTGTGCAGCATCGACGACAGCCCGCAGCAGAGCACCAAAGCCGGATTGCGCACCTTTGGCCTCGACTACGAAGCCGATCCCGCCGTCACCAAGCATCTCGCAGCTTTCCTGTCACGACACGGCGACGAACTGCCTGCCGCCATCCTGTTTAACGGCGGTGTCACCAAGGCCAACGCACTCACCTCGCGGATCGTCGAAACGATCAACGGCTGGCGCGGTAAGAAGGATCTGACAGTACTCGAAGGCACAGACGCGGACCTGGCCGTCGCACACGGCGCCTGCTGGTACGGCAATGTCCGCCAAGGCAACGCCATTCGCATCCGCGCCGGCAGCGCGCATTCCTACTACGTCGCTATCGAATCCTCGATGCCGGCGGTCCCAAATGTTTCACCGCCGGTCGCCGCCCTTTGCGTCGTTCAGTTCGGCATGGAAGAAGGCACCTCCCAGGAAATCCCGTACAACGGCCTCGGCCTCGTCGTCGGCGAAACCACGGAGTTCAAATTTTTCGGCTCCGCTGATCGCACCGAGGACAACGCCGGAGACATCCTGTCGGACGCCAATCGCGACGACCTGCACAATCTGCCCAGCCTCTCAGCCAAGTTGCCGGTTGAGGACAAAAACACTCCGGCCGGCACGCTTGTCCCCGTGCGGCTCCGCGCCGTGCTGTCCGAAATCGGCACGTTGCAGCTCTGGTGCCTCGAGGAAGGCGGCAGTAAACGCGAATGGAAGCTCGAATACGAAATTCGCGATGCTGAACCCTCCGACAATGAGGGCAAGGAAGCCGAGGAATAATCCGTCCCGGTCGGCCGCAATTGCTTTGGTAAGTTGAGCGCAGGACTATATTACGCGCCTTTTTCGCACCCTGTACCCGTTTGTCCTGCACGTGGAACACTCCAGATACATCGTCGGCATCGACCTCGGCACTACGAATATCGTGGTATTCTATGCCGATACGTATGCCGATACGCCGACGATCAACAACTTTCCGATACCCCAGCTTGTGGCTGCCGGGGAAATCGACGACCAGCCGCTGCTGCCGTCCTACTGCTATCTGCCCGGCACCGCCGACCTGCCCGAAGACGCCACTGCCCTGCCCTGGGATGAGCCGGACCACATCGTTGGCACATTTGCCCGTGACCAGGGTGCCCACGTGCCCGATCGACTCGTCACCTCGGCCAAGTCCTGGCTGGCCCACGCCGGCGTCGATCGTACCCGGCCAATCCTGCCCTGGGGTAACGAGCTCGGGCACCAGGCGCTCTCGCCAGTCGCCGTCACCGCAACTTATCTCGACCACATCCGCCGCGCCTGGAACCATCGCTTTGCACACGCTCTCGACAAAGACGAATCGCCGTGCCTGCTCGAACACCAGCAGGTGATCGTCACCATTCCGGCGAGCTTCGACGAAACCGCCCGTGAACTCACCATCAGCGCCGCGCGCCAGGCCGGCTACCGGCAATTGGCGCTGCTCGAGGAACCGCTCGCCGCTTTCTATGCCTGGCTTAATCACCATGAAAACGACTGGCAGCAATGGATCGAGCCCGGTGAGAAAATCCTCATCGTCGATGTCGGCGGCGGCACCACAGACTTCTCGCTGGTCGAGCTCGATACCGGCGGCGCCCTGCACCGACTGGCAGTCGGCGACCACCTGCTGCTCGGCGGCGACAACATCGATATAGCCATCGCCCGCGATATCGAGAAACAGTGGAACACCGAGCTCGAGGGTGCCGACTGGTCGCGGCTCTGTCAACTCTGTCGCCAGGCCAAGGAGACGCTCCTCAACACAAAACGCAAGAGCGTCGATATCACCCTGCTGGCCAAAGGCAGTTCTGTGCTGCAAAACACACGCAAGGCCAAGCTCCAGCGCGACGAGTTAATGTCCATGCTCGTCAACGGCTTCTACCCCAAAGTCGTGGCCGACGAACCGCCGATCCCGAGACGTTCGGGTATTCGTGCCATGGGCCTGCCATACGCCAGCGAACCCGCTGTGACCCGGCATCTGCTCGCATTCCTGCGATATGCCCACCGCCTCACCCAGCCAGGGACCGATGCCGCAGGTACCGCCGCCGTCTTTCCTGCCCGTATCCTGTTCAACGGCGGCAGCATGATCGCCCCCGTCGTACGGCAGCAAATTCTCACCACCGTCTCCGGCTGGTTCGACGGAAAAACGATCGAGGAATTGCCGGGTGAGGATTATTCGCTCGCCGTCGCCGTGGGCGCTGCCTATTACGGGCGCGTGCGGCGAGGCGAAGGCGTCAAAGTGCGCGGCGGTCTGGCCCGGTCGTATTACCTCGAAGCACAACACGCCGAAGGGGCGCGCCAGGTTGTCTGCATCATCTCGCGCGACACCGATGAGGGAACCGCAGTCGAAGTGCCCCGTCAGTTCAAGCTGCAGACCAACCGCAAAGTCTTGTTTAATCTGTACAGCAGCGCCACGCGCCTGCTCGACACGCCCGGTGACGTTGTCACCACCTGTGACGAATTGTCCCTGGTTTCGCCCTTGGTTTCGGTACTGCAATACGGCAAGGCGAAAGTCCGCCAAATCACCGTCACCATCACCTCTGAACTCACCGAAGTCGGCACCCTCGAAGTCGCTTTGCAAAGCGGCGAAAGCGAACACCGATGGCCGTTGCGGTTCGATCTGCGCCTGCTGGCCGAGCTCGAGGCGCCCGACCCCGACAGCCCGGCGATGAATCTGATCGACAGCGCTGCAATAAGCGAGGCGGTAGCAGCGGTGCGTCAGGCCTTCGACGATTCAGCAAGGGCGCTGCCGAAACTCGTCAACCGTCTCGAGCAGATCGTCGGGCTGCCGCGCAACGAATGGTCGGTCCTGCTGCTGCGTGACCTCGCCGACGTTATCCTCGAGCTGGAATCCGCGCGGAAACGGTCGCCCGAACACGAGCTGCGCTGGCTCAATATGCTCGGCTACTGTCTGCGCCCCGGCTTCGGCGATGCCGCCGATGACCTGCGTTTGCGCCGCGTCTGGCAGTTCTGGTTTCAGGGACCGGTCCACGAAAAGCATCCGCAGGCCGCAGCAGAATGGTGGGTCCTGTGGCGTCGCATCGCCGCCGGCCTGCGCAACGGCCAGCAGCAGACCATCTTCGACAACAACGCCAAAATTTTGTTTCCCAAGCAATCTTTACGTGACATGATCCGCGACGGCGAGCAGGCCCGACAGGAACGCTGGCGCTGTCTCGGAGCCTTCGAGCTGGTGCCCGCCCAGAAAAAAATCGCCACCGGTCGTCTTTTGCTCGGGCGCGGCGCCGATTTGGCAGCATTCGAGTACTGGGTACTGGCGCGTCTTGGTGCCCGGCGCCTGTTCCATGCACCGGAGGAAACCATCATACCGCCGGATGACGCGGCCTCATGGTTGAGTGCCTTGCTGGAAATCCCCGCCGAGGGCGCTGCAAACCACATGCGTCTTTTCGCCATCACACGTGTTGCCGCCGGCACGGGTGTTCGCCGTCTTGACATCGACCGCGACCTTGCCGCCCGCATCGCCGACCATCTTGCCAGCGCAGATTGTCCGCAGCACTGGATCGACTTCCTCGAACCCCAGACGCTCGAGACCGCCGAAGACCAGGCCCGCATCCTCGGCGACACCCTGCCCCTGGGCCTTACCCTCCTCGACTGACTATTATTTCATAACCTATTGTAAACCAAGATGTTTCAAGGACCCTTGGCTTATAAAATCGCCTGGTTTTCAACATTTTTAAGGATCTTAGGTCTCTCCAGCAGGGATTTTATAGGTAATTGCCTGATATAACTATGTAACATATTGAAAATAAACTACTTCTATAATATTTTGTCTTTAATAGTAGCTTATAAAAATAGTTAAAAAAGCGGTCAGAATCATAGAATACGGGAAACGCACTAAAGATCAAAAATGTGGCGCATGAGCTGGTCGCCCTGGAAATCGCCGAGACCACCCGACCGGGCGGCGGATTCGCTGTAGACAGTGACAGCGTCCGGACTGATGTGGGGACCGGCAATGAGGACGGGCACCGGGTCGCGTGTGTGCTTGCGCAGTTTGACCGGGACAGGATGGTCCGGCAACACGGCAAAAGTGATGGGCTGACCGGCTAATTGCTCGCGGACCCGGCCAACGAGCCGGCGGTCAATGTCCTCGATCGCCTGAAGTTTGAGGTCGAGCCGGCCCATGTGGCCACATTCGTCGACAGCTTCAACATGCAGGTACACGAAATCATGGGTGGCAAGGGCGGCGACGGCAGCATCGGCCTTGGCCTCGTAATCGGTGTCAATGAAGCCGGTAGCGCCCTCGACACGGATGTTGGTCATGCCAACACAGGCGCCGAGACCGAAAATGACGTCGACAGCACTGATGATCGCGCCGGAAACGCCGTACTTCTCGGAGAACGACGGCAGGGCAGGTTTCTTGCCGGGGCTTTGCAGCCAGATCATGTTGGCAGGTTCAGCACGGCCCCGATTGTATGGATGTTCTGCGAGGAACGTGGTGGTGCGAGCAATCAGGTCGTTGGCGACATCGGCTGTGCGACGGGCCGCGGGGCTGTCGTCTTTGGGGTCGATGCGGTTAAAGGTGATCGGGTCGCCCTGGTGGTCATCCGGCTTGTTGAAAGTGACATTGGCGCTGAATTGGGGGCCGTGCAGAATGAGCAGGTTGCGATAGCTGACGCCGGTGTGGAAGGTGAAATCATCGGTGTTGAAAGTGTCGGCCAGGTCGGTCATGATCCGCACAGCATCGTCGCAAGCGATATGGCCGCCGGAAAAATCGATCAGCCTTTCGCCGTCCGACTGGACCAGATTGCAGCGGAAAGCGATGTCGTCGGGTCCGAGCTCGATGCCCTGGGCCATCGCCTCGAGGGGACCGCGACCGCAGTAGAATTGCTTGGTGTCATAGCCCATGACGGCCATGTTGGCAACGTCGGAGGAAGTCGGAATGTCTTCGTAGAGAAGGCTTTTGAACATTCCGGAGGCGCCTTCCGCCGCGATTGCGTCCATGTTCGGCGTCGCAGCGTGCTCGAGCGGGGTCTTGCCGTCGAGCTCGGGCAACGGATCGTCCGACATGCCGTCGGTGAGGAAAAGGACTGTCTTACTCATAGGTATATAAATTATACGCTCAATTGGAAAAATCACCAGTGCGCAATACAATACCTATTCAGCCGTAAGGAGTTACAGGTGAACTATTTCAGCACACGCGGGCAGGTCGAACCGGTAGGATTCGCCGATGCCGTGATGATGGGGCTGGCGGACGACGGCGGGCTGCTGCTGCCGGTATCGATCCCGGCAGTCGCGGATCGGCTGGAGGCATGGCGCCAGCTCGACTATCCGTCGCTGGCCTTCGAAGTGCTGCGGCTGTTTGCCAGCACCGAGGACATTTCCGATGACGAGCTGCAAACGCTGGTAACGCGCAGTTACGCGACGTTCGACCACCCGGAGATCGCACCAGTAGTGCCGGTGGGCGATATCTACGTGATGGAGCTGTTTCACGGACCAACGCTGGCGTTCAAGGATTTTGCGCTGCAATTGCTGGGAAATCTGTTCGAGCATATCCTGGCACGGCGCGGGCAGCAGCTGAATATCGTCGGAGCCACAAGCGGTGACACAGGCAGTGCGGCGATCGCCGGGGTGCGCGGCAAGGCCAACATCAGTATTTTCGTCATGCACCCGCACAATCGCGTCAGCCCGCTGCAGGAGCGTCAAATGACCACGGTGCTCGATGACAATGTGCACAATATCGCGATCGAAGGGACGTTCGACGACGGGCAGCGGATCATGAAAGCCTTGTTCAACGACCTGGCGTTCAAGCAGGACTACAGCCTGGGGGCGGTGAATTCGGTGAACTGGGCGCGGGTGGCGGCGCAGATCGTGTACTATTTCTGGGGCGCCTTCCGGGTTCAGGAGGCGACAGGTGCAGCAGCCGTGCAATGCAGCGTGCCGACGGGCAACTTCGGTGATGTGTTCGCAGGCTACCTCGCCAGGCGCATGGGGGCGCCGATTGCGAATCTGGTGGTGGCAACGAACGAGAACGATATTTTGTCGCGATTCTTCGCGACCGGTGTCTACAGCCGTTCGACTGTGGTGCCGACGCTGAGCCCGTCGATGGATATCCAGATCGCCAGCAATTTCGAGCGGTATCTCTATTATGCAGTAGGCGAGGACAGCGAACGGCTGCGCGACCTGATGGCGGCATTTGCAGAGGCCGGGGAGATTTCGTTGGCGCCGGCGGCGCCGGGCTGCATGGATCCGGGCCTGCGTACAGGTTCCTGCGACACCGCGGCGACGCTGTCGACGATCCGCGGGTATCACGAGGCGGCGGGATACATCCTGGATCCCCACACGGCAGTAGGTGTGGAGGTGGGCGCGCGCGCGCGTAAGGAAGAGGAGGTGCCGCTGCTGTGTCTGGCAACGGCGCATCCTGCGAAGTTCGCGGCGGCGGTGACGGAGGCGATCGGCGAAGCGGCCCGGCATCCGGCCCTGGATGCGCTGACTACGCTGGAGACACGTTGTGAGGTCTTGCCCGCGACGGAAGCGGCCGTGCGCCACCACATCACCTCGACCTTGGCGTAGGCCTGGGTTGCACCGCCGTACCATAGCAAAACCGGGCAAAAAATAGTCTGATTTTTTTTTCAAAAGCGATTTGACATGAATCGGGGTGGGGATAAAATATGTGATTAACAAGACTTGAACATTCGACTGACCGGGTTTGCCACACCGGAATTGGTCATCACTTAGCTTTGTTCTTCGCAGTTCTTGCCTCACAGCCGAATCCCACTATTGCATGGGAATTTATTTTTTTGAGTTGACACGCGCAATGACTGACATATCGCGCCAAAAACAACATCCAGCCATGAACCACGAAACGGACAGGAGGTGTTTCTTAGCATACTGAGCGATATCCGGGTTATGTGTCGGGATATGTTATCTCGGCACACTGAAGTAACTCGGTGAAAGTTCAATGGGTCTTTTGTATGACCCGGGGAACCAAACCTTTAAGAAAGAGGAAACTCAAGATGAATAGAGTTTTAGCTCTCATATTTGCTGTAGCACTTGCTATTCCGACCCTCAACGCCGCTAATGAAGTGGACGCTGAGGAACTCCAGAACTACATCCAGGCTCTGGAACAACGTTTGGAACAGCTCGAAGCGCAAACTGGCGTCATCCAAGAACGTCAGATCCAAATCGAAGAAGAAACCATGACGTACCTCGAAAGCCTCGGCGCCTTGAAAGAGCTGAGTGATCGGGTGGAACTGAGTGGTAACGTCGACGTCATTTACAGTTCGACTGACTCCGACGTCAACGGTGATTCGAATGACGTGTTTGTTGACCAGGTGTATCTCGGTCTGTCAATCGACGTGAGCGATAATGTAAGCGCTTATGTCAGCTTGCAGAGCGAAGATGTAGCTGGTGGGGCCAGCACCGCTGATAACCTGGAAGTGTATGAAGCGACTGTTACCATCGGTCTGAGCGACAACATGTCGCTTACCGCTGGCCAGCAGCACTTCGACTTCATCACCCCCGGATACGGCAACTTCATTGCCGACTCGGCGGTGCGTCAGATGGCTGAATGCCGTGACACGGGTCTGGCGCTCAGTTTGAGCAACGATGCCATCAGTGGTGGTGTGTTCGCGCTCAACGGCGACAATGACGAAACCGGCGATGACGATGAAGTCAACACCTATGGTATCCATGCCTCGATCGGTGGCGACCAAGAGGATCTGTCGTGGACCCTCGGTGCGGCTTATATCAGCAACGTCTCAGACGCCGACAACGGCGCAGCCTCCGTCAACGATGGTGGTAACGGCGATGTCTCAGCGTATTCCCTGAACGGTTCCATCACGGCGGGTTCCCTCACGGTCGCTGCTGAGATGGTACAGGCCGACGAACTAGACGACGGCACCACCGAGCCCAGTGCTACGAGCATCGAAGCATCGATGGCGCTGCCGATGGGCGAAGGTGACTGGACCCTCGCCGTCAAGTTCGAAGAAACTGAAGATGGTAGCGGTACCGACGTCGAAGAAAACGTTGGTATTGGCCTCTCCTCGGAGATCTATGAGAACGCACTTCTCACGATCAACTGGGAAAGCGCCGAAGACTACAATGGTGACGAAACTGACACGCTCGCTGTAGAGCTGCGCGTCAGCTTCTAAAGTCCCTTACCGGACTTAGAATCCTGAAAATCCCCTGGCCGGAAACGGTCGGGGGATTTTTTTTGGGCCGAAAACGACTCCGTGAGCTGCGGGCGATAAATAGCGCTCAAGGGTTGAGCGTCACTTGCAGAGTAGCGCGACCGTTGGTGATCCCGGCTTACGGTACGATACTGATAGCGGTCTTGCCGTCGATGGTAAAGATGATGCGGTCAC
>CAJWLW010000177.1 GCA_913042885.1 uncultured Lentisphaeria bacterium
ATTACCCTCGCACGGGTGCAACTCCCGAGTACCCGAGCAGATATCGAAGCCTCGTCGAAAATGTCGCTGCCTTTTCGGCAGGTATGCTACCTTGGAAGTCATTGAAAGGCTTTATCCAGGAGCGGCAGTAATAGCACAGGATGGCGCGACGCGGTGCGTCCGTTTCGTTGGGACCGGAACGGTGCCAGGTGTTCGAAAGCCAGATGGCCACCGACCCAGCTGGCGCCGTCAGTGTAATTTCGCCATCGACGCCGTCTTCAGTCCATCGCGGTTTGCGCCGGGTAAGGTGGCTGCCGGGGACGACCCGTGTTGCCCCGTTGTGCGCGGTGAAGTCGTCGAGCATAAAGGCGTTCTGCGTCGTCAGTGGAAAATCCGGCAACGGCTCCGGCAGCTGCCCGAGAGGCACGTCGACGTGCCAGGCGCCGCCCTCGGTATGTGCGCCGATGCTCGAGGCGCTGCAGTCGGACAACACGCAATCCTCCCCGAGCACTTCATGCACGAGACCAAGCACATCGGGTTGCTCAACGAGATGTGCCGCCTCGATCTTATTGAGCACATTCCAGATCCGCTGCGAGTTGTCGTTGTCAAACAACGTCGGCAGGTGCAGAAACAGCTTATTGACCGCGGCAATATCGACCGGCCACGGCGTTTCCAACTGCTCTGTCCGGGTGCACCGGATCCGATGCATGAGACGCGCCAGTTCTGCCGCGCTGATGTCGTAGCTCCCGGCCAGGAACGCCTCAATCGCGTCGTCGTCAGCATGCGTTCCCGGGTGTTGGCTGAGGCCACCCAGAAAAGGATTCTCCCTCTCGGCAGCGGTCACATCCTCAAACTGTGAACGCAAAATTTCCAATTCAGCCGCGCCCAGCACGTCCTGCAGGACCACGTATCCGTGCTCCCGGAGATGTGCAATCGCATCCTCACGGCCAATATTGCTCATAACGACAATCTAATGCTCCAACCGCAACATGAAAACCTCCCCCTTTCGCACCTTTTTGCGGTTATTCTTACGACGTTCGCTGTCAATTTTTGACATTCATACCGGCAGATTCATCCGACGATGATTATACGAAACGAAACAGGGACACCACGATGGCAATTGCGTAGAGCCAGTGCCACCGCGCTTGTGCCAGGGCGTTGGAACGCCGCCGAAGTCGGCCGAGTCGATGAGCGTAAATGCTGATAGAACTCTTGGCCGTAGCCGCTGGAAGCGATCCGGCTTTCCAAGCTGGAGATATTCTGGATTATTTACGACGCATGCCGAAGATAAAGGTTTTGGAAATAGTGTTTGCACCTTCGTAACATCGTTCCTTGACAGTATAAGGGAACGCTTATGGAGTCAATTGAAGTGCCAGAGATTGGTTTGCGACCGGCTTTTACGAGAGGCCAGGCTATCGAGGTTGCAGCGTCATATCCGAAGCCGAGCCATGATTCTCCCAGCGAAAATTCGTACGCGACTCAGTCGAGCGACTCGCGAGATCCAGTCAGCACTGTGACATGGGTGAAGGCGCGATCGAAGACAAAGGGCCGGATCTTGATGGTGCGATCGAGCTGCTCGTTGCCCCGGGGGCCAGAGGCCGCATCCACGACAGTTCCAACTTTAATGCCGGGCGGCGCGATGCTGTAGTCGGATGTCTCGACCACCTGCCCTTCATTGATTTCACAGTCGAGCTGAAGATGTCTGACCAACAGCACGGGGCGACTGCGCACCGATCGATCTTCGGCACCGGCGAGAATCCCGTAACAGCGTGTGCCCGCGGGGCACACGCTAAGCCGGCAATTGGCGTCGACAATGGTAAGCACACCGGCGGTTTGTTTCGAGACTTCGGCGATCCGCCCGAGCAGGAAACCATTGGCCAGCACCGGCTGGCCAACAGCGATGCCGTCCTGTTCGCCCCGGTTCAACTGCAGCCGACGTCCTCCGGCGGCAGGATCTCGGAAAACCACACGGGCATGCGTGACTTCCATGGCCGCAGTTTCATCAAGTTGCAGCAGTCGGCCTAATTCGCGGTTCTCGCGTTCGAGCTGTTTGATCCTGGCGAGGTGTACGGCTGAACGTTCCTCCGCCTGCTGCAATTCCGTGATTTCCTGCACCAGATCAGCTTTCGATCGCAACATCTGCACCTGCTCCGCCAGCTCGTCCTCAGCAACACTCTCGGCGGCTGTAAACGGGTTGCTGAAATCCCGCAGCAGCCTGCGACCGTCCGGGTGAAACCGAAACACCAGGACGACAATGATCAACGCCAGAACGACGGCACCCGGAACAACAATTTTACGAATCGGCTTCAAGGGCAACGGTTCATTTGCTGGTGTGGAGAAGAACGAGAATAGTGCACGAATAGAGCTATGGAGTAATAGAATAACAGAACCGGCGTTTCCGCATTCGCCAGCACGCCAACACGCCATCCCATCAATCTGGTCCACATCGTGCTAATGTAGACGCCTTTGCACCGGGAGAAAGCGCTTGGAACCATGGCAACGAAATCTGAGACGAATCTGGTTTGTACAGCTCTTCAGTATCATGGGGTTTGCGCTGTGCATGCCACTCGCGCCATACTATATCCAGGAACTCGGCGTAACGAATCCCGACACGGTGAAGTTCTGGTCGGCGCTGTTCTTTGCAGTTACCCCACTTTCGGTCGCGATCATGGCGCCGATCTGGGGCATCCTCAGCGACCGCTACGGCCGACGAATGATGCTGATGCGCGCCAATGTTGCCGGACTCGTCGTGCTTGCAGCAATGGCATACGTCGACACACCGTTGGCGCTGATCGTGCTGCGCAGTGTTCAAGGCGTATTGACGGGTACGTACACAGCAGCATTGATAATGGTCTCCGCCAACGCCCCCGACGACCGGCAGGGCTCGGCCCTGGGCATGCTGCACACGGCTGTATACGCCGGCGTCATGTTCGGCGGCCTGGCCGGAGGAGTCCTCGGGGATATCCTGGGGTACCGCGCCTGTTTTCTCGTCTCCGCGGGACTGCTGGGCGTGGGAGCACTGCTCACCACGACGCTGGCTGAACTCCCAGACCCAGTCGACGACAAGGGCGTGCAGGTGGCCAGCACACGCTACTCGCTGCCGATGCTGGTGCTGCTGCCAATCCTGATGGCGACCTTCTGCATGGCGTTCGCCCGGCAGTTTGATCTGGCCATCCTGCCACTGTACGTACAGGAACTGCATGGGCAACTGGCGGGCAGCGCAACCATCACCGGCGCCCTGAACGGGATCGGTGGGATCGCCTCGATCCTCTCGGGCATCTACCTGGCACGATTCGCCGACCGCCGGCATCCGGCCCTACTCGGCTGTGTTGCGGCAGCGGGTGCCGGACTGTTCATGATATGCATGGCACTGACGTCGTCGTTTGCACTCATCTTTCCGGCGCGCTTTGCGATGCTATTCTTTGCCGGTGCGCTGGACCCGCTACTGCAGGCCTGGGTGGCACGGATGATCCCGGCGAACCGACGCGGCTTTGTGCTGGGCATCACTGTTACGATCCGGGCCCTCGGCTGGTGTGTGGCACCACTGCTGGCCGGCTGGGTCGCGGTGCAGTGGAATTCACAGGCAGTCTTTTACGCGGGCCCGCTGATTTTCTGGCTGCTGCTGCCGTTGTTCGGCATCATCGTCGCAGCACAGAATAGGGAAAGTAGGAAGCAGGCGTGAGGGCACCACTGGACACTCGCTACCCGCTACTCAATGATCAGTGCTTCGATCTCGTCGTCCTTCGCATCTTCATCGAGCAGCTTCTTATCCGCATCTTTCCGGAACGGCTGCGGATCTATCGCCTCGGCTCGCAGTTTGTCGAGATTGAAGCTGGGCAGATACCGATAGTAAACTTCCAGCTGCAGACAAGCGAGTGTCGTTGAAAAGACCAGGCCGGGGTTGCCGGAAAATCGACCACCCGGCCCACCGGGGGACTCCCAGTACCCTTCGGCATGCTGGCTCCTGATCAGCACGTCCTGAAACTTGTCGTTCCAACGCCGCCAGCTCGAGCCGCCCTCGTTGAAGAGCGCCTGCGTATCATAGTACCAGCCATACAGCGCCGTGGAGGCATTTTCCCACTGGTACGCCGGCAGACGGTGTTTCAGCAGCGTGTTGATGCCGCTGTTCACCGGCCACGCATGCGGCTCACCAAGTAACTGCAGCGATACGCAGCCAACGCCGGTCATGTTGCCGGTGACCTCCCCCGGTACGCTCGCATAGCCGAATGTGCCGTTCTCTTTTGCCGACGAAACGTTCTTGAGGAACCTCTTGCCTTTCTGGATTGCTTCACCCAGTCCGGCCACCTCGGAACCCGAAACGTAGGCGGCCTTCATTGCTTGAAACTGCCAGCCGGACACCGACATATCCCACCGTGTGCCCAGGTCATAGACATAGCCGAAGCCGCCGGACTCCTGCTGTCCGGCGACGATCACGCCGATGCCACGATCCATTGCCTCCCGAAGGTAAGCCATATCCTGCCCCCCTTGTTGCCCCTTCCCCCGGACATAGACCCCGGCCTTGGTCATGCCATATGCTTCGGCAATGGCGTACGTCGCGATACCGTTCGCATAGGCGTGGGAAGCGCCCCGCACCGGCACTTGCGGTGCCAGCCAGCGCATGGCGCGCTCGACTGTGTCGCCGAATTCCTCCGACTGCGGCGTGTCGCCGTGAGCAAGAAAGCACAGAAGCGCCAATCCGGAAAAGCCTGGTTCGCCATACCACGAACCATCTGCCTGCTGTACTCGCTTCAGCCAGCGCAGCGCCCGCAGCACGGCATCCTGGCCAGCCGGCTTGCCACCGTTCTTAAACACGGCCGCCTTGCGTCCAGTCTTCGTGCGGCCACCGTAAAGCCCGCGGATGACGGTGGCCGACTTGATCGGCTTGACGTCCAGGATGACATCGATCAGGTCGAAGTTG
Source organism: uncultured Lentisphaeria bacterium (assembly GCA_913042885.1). Next base: position 4,898 of record CAJWLW010000177.1, read on the forward strand.
TCGTCGGTTGATGGGGCCTCTTCAATAACATCGGCGAATGCTGCCTCAAATGCTGTTTCGTTGGGCACCGCCGGCATCGGCACATCCATCTCCGGTGCCTCCTCGAAAACATCCTCGACGATCTCACGAACAATCGGTTCCGGCGGCTCGATCTCCTTGATCGGGATCTCCTCCATCATCACCTCGATCTCGGGCAGCGACTCCGGCTGCTCCTTACCAACGACAAGAGCGCCAAGCAGTGTGAGAAGAACGATGTGCAGGACGAACGAGACCAGCGGCCCGGCCATGTGTTCGCGCATCTTCTGCTGACGATAGGCCAGCAAAATCTTCTGCAACTGCTCCTCATGCTCAGCCAATGACTGCTCTTCGTCACTGATGGGATGTTCGTCTTGAAACGTTTCCAACGAAATGCTCGCGTCTGGCTTCCTGTTGAAAATATAAAGTATTTGTAAAAAATAGAGGAATTCCAACGCGATTGCAAATTTGCAGTATTTGAAAGCCGAAGTGCGCAGTGAAACTTTTCCGATCGCCGCGACCAACGCAGCCGGGCGACAGGCTGCCAATTAAAATTCGACCGCTGGCTCGGTACCGGCCCGAGTCTATACGGCCGATCCGTTTGCATTGCTCGGCGCTCCTTCTACGTTAGCAACTGCTATTCGCAACACCTGAAACCATATCCGTCATTCAGGACTTCGTCATGCCTTTCGATTCCGCACTACAGCGACAAATAATGGGCCGGTTCGCCACTGGCGTTACCATCGTGACGACAAAACATGAAGGTGTCCTCCAGGGCATGACCGCGAATTCTCTCACCTCGCTATCGCTTGATCCACCTCTGGTACTGGTCGCCGTGAGCAAGCGCAATTTCATGTGCACAAGCCTGGTCGAAAGCGGTTATTTTGCCATCAACCTCCTGACGGCGGCACAGCAACCGCTCTCGGACCAGTTCGCCCGGCCGGGACCAAAGGATTTCACCAAACTATCGACAATCACAGTGGAGACGGGCGCGCCGATTTTTGAGGATGCCATGGCCTATATCGACTGTCGACTTGTGGAGACCGTACCCGGCGGCGATCACGAAATCTTCATCGGCGAATGTGTTGCGGGCGCCGTCACTGGCGGCAAACCTTTGGTATTTTTCAGCGGCAATTACACTGGCCTGCAGGAATCCGCCTTCAAGGAGCACTCGCAATCCGAACCGATCATGCTCGAAGACACCTACGAGTACTACGGCTCATTCTAATTCCGGTGCCTTAAGCTCCCCCGCCTTCAATCTCTTTCCCAGCCGCTGCTTCGAGCGTCGCGAGCCGACTCGCCAACTCGGTCAGTTTATCGATGATCACTGCGTGTACATAAACCGCATCCATACCTACCGGACTGTCCAGACTCTTGATGCTCTCGATGATCGCTTTCAGTTCTTCCCTGGTCTTCATCTATTTACCTCCAGTTATGAAGCGAATTAATCCCGATGATCTGTCCCAGTAAGGTTTTATCAGACCATTGTCGGAAAAACATGGATTGAAGTCACAGCTCAAGCAACACTGTCAATGATGACAGACCATCCGACCAATGCAAGCCATGAAAACTCGATGACAGTTGGAATGAATCACTCAATTGCATACATTAGTCCCAACCAACGACCGACAGCCCCTGCTTCGGATGTCTGAAAAAAAATCCTCCTTAAAACTCGTCTCCTGGAATGTCAACGGCATCCGCGCCGGACTGAAAAAAGGCTTCCGCGACTTTGTGCGGACTGAAGATCCTGACATCCTTTGCATCCAGGAAACGAAGGCACGCCAGGAGGATGTCAAAGACCTCGACCTGCCGCAGTATCACGACTACTGGCATGCCGCCGAAAAGAAGGGTTACTCCGGCACACTTGTCCTCAGCAAGACCAAGCCACTGTCCGTCACCAACGGCATCAAGATCGCCGACGACGATACCGAAGGACGCGTCATCACTGCGGAGTTCGAAAAATTTTTCGTCGTCAATGTCTATACGCCCAACGCCAAGCGCGACCTGTCGCGGCTCGCTTACCGAGCCAACGTCTGGGATGTCGCCTTTCTCAAGCATTGCCGGGAACTCGAGAAATCGAAGCCGGTGATCTTCTGCGGTGATCTCAACGTTGCCCACACCGAGCTCGACCTGGCAAATCCCAAGGGTAACCACAAGACCCACGGCTTCACACCCGAGGAGCGCGCCGGCATCGACAACATCGTCGGGGCCGGGTTCATTGACAGCTTCCGCGAGTTCCACGAGGGCAACGGCCACTACACGTGGTGGGCTGTGTGGGGAGGGTGCCGGGCACGTAATGTCGGCTGGCGCATCGATTACTTCTGCATCTCAAAGGCCTTAAAGCCGCAGCTCGTAAGTGCCGACATCCTCAAAGATGTGATGGGCTCGGACCACTGCCCGGTCCGCCTGGTGATCAAATCCACCTGACCGCACCCGCCTTACCACGCCAGATCCGCTTCCTGCAAATCCTCATCGCGCCAAACCCGAGCAACGTGACACCAGCCCTGTTCGCTCCGGTTCTTCTTCCGGTAACAACGACATCCGTTCCCTGAGTCATCGATTCCCTTCATTCGCTTTCATTCACCTCATTTACGGTTCGGCTTTGTCTGACTCCAATCTTTTAATGAATGCTTTCATACTCGTCGGCGTATACACTGCCAGCTCTCTGCGCCTTACCAGTGCCTCTGCCTCAGTCACAACGCCGTTATCCCGCGTGGCAATAAAAATCAGATCGTCGGGATGCCCCGCAGCAAGCGCACAGGCCAGGCCGCAAATCGCCCGGTCCACCGATGAGTTCGGACCGCGTTTGCGCCGCAGCGGTTGATAGTCGAGAAACGGATCGATGTCGCACGCCTCGCCCCGCGGTCCCTGCAGCAACAAACTGAGACGCTCCTGAGCCTTGCGCCCCACCAGCTCCTTGCCCGGCATCTCCAGCAGCCGCTGGACCTCCTTCTGCACACGGTTCGGCACAAGCTCGCGGACCGCATGGCACACCCCGTCCGGGAACGCGTCTTCGACCTCGGCCGGCGGCCACACACCGCCATTGATCAGGTAGCAACTGTCGTAAATAACATGGATCACCCGGGAATCCTCCTCTCCAGCGCCTGTATCTGGTTGCAGCGGGCAGCCAGCCGGCCGGCATCGACAAACTCCGTACTTATCTCTTCGCGTTGTCGACGCAGTGGCATACCAAAACCTGCCGATTTCAGCGCTTGGTCATCACAAAAATCACCGCGCCCGCCAGCGCTGCGGCGCAGGTAAGAACAGCCAGCACGACGCTCTCCACCGTCGAGTACGTCTGGTTGCCAAGGAGCACGCCAAGGGACGATGAAACGGCACCCACCGCAGCGCCCAGCACGAGCTCGTTGTGCCGGGCAATCCGGGCACAGACAAAACCACCGAGCGCCGAAAACAACAGGCCGGAGGCAGTCATGAGCAGGCCCAGCCCGGAAGTCCACGACAAGTCAGTGAATGTCTCCTCGATCTCTGTCTGACTCGCACCCTGGCTTGACATGTAAACACCCACGATAATACCCAGTATAATAAGGAAAACCAAGGTACAGGCAAAGTCTATCACGACGCCGACACTAACCGCCTTGACAGGCGAACCCCGGCGGTCGCCAGATCCGTTTATTTCGGATTCCGGCGGTGAGTACATGTTGTCGTTCATGCGATGACCAATGTATGGAAGTTGGTTGCGTATCAACATAATCGACAACACCGATCCCACTACCCGACGCCGGAAACTTTTTATGCGCTGCTTCCAATTCGAACGCGGTCTGTTATGCTACCAGCCATAAGGCCTTGATACCTCTGGTTTATGACTTTCGACCGTCGCCACCTTGAGTGGCGGGATTGCTTTTAAGACCTTCAGTCAGTGCCGTCAATCTCAAACCGAAAACAGATCATGAATTCGAAAATCATCGTCGGCCCGCAGTTTCGCAACGCCGAGTACGACTCCGAACCGCGGCGCCGGGGCTTGGCGCAACTCGAGCAACTGGGCGAACTGGTAGACGAACCGACCGACCGTATGACGGCTGATCACGCCGATGGCGTTGTTGCCGGAATGCTCAGTACCGTGACGGTTACCGACGGGTTCTACGAGGCCGCGTCCGGCCTGCGCATCCTCGCACGCTGGGGCGTTGGCTATGACCAGGTCAATGTCGCAGCAGCGACGCGCAGCGGCGTCCTCATCACCGTCACACCGGTCCACATGGATGCGGTCGCCGAGTATACCCTGGCACAATGGCTCGCGACACTCAAGCGAACCTACGAACTCAACCGCCTGGCACACAGCGGCGACTCCTCGATTATCCGTACTTATGAAGCGCAGGGCTCGACCCTCGGCCTTTACGGCTGCGGCCGCATCGGGCAGGAGATGGCAATGCGTGCGCGGCCGTTGCTCGGGCCTCGGGGGCGGTTGCTGGTCTACGACACGCGCCCCGATATTGCGGAAATCGCAAAACAGTTCGATGCCGAAGTCGTCGACGCCCCGGAAACGCTGTTCGAACAGTGCGACACCGTCTGTCTGCACGTGTCCGGTGACACAACCGTCGTGAACTATGACCTGCTCCGCCGCATGCAACCGCACGCCTCACTGATCAACCCCTCACGCGGCAACCTGGTCGATGACGATGCGGTGCATCGCGCCATTGAGGAAGGGCGGTTCTATTACTACGTCGTCGATGACCCGGCCAACGGCACGCGGGCCGTGCACAAGGGGCATCCACGCGTCATCTGCACCAACCACAACGGCGGCATCTCCGTAGAATCAACGATCCGCCTGGACCAGAAATGCTTCGAACAGGTGACCGACGCTCTCGCCGGACGCAAGCCCGAG
>CAJWLW010000178.1 GCA_913042885.1 uncultured Lentisphaeria bacterium
ATACGCTCCTGGAGACGGAATCCTTCAAGCTCGAGCGCATTGTCTCAAACGGCCAATGTACGCCGGAAGGCGAATGGTTGCAGGAGAGCACAAACGAGTGGGTGCTGTTGCTCAGTGGCCTGGCCGATCTTCTTTTCGAGGGTGACGAAGAACCTCTGCGGCTCAAGCCGGGTGATTATGTGCATATCCCGGCACACCGTCGCCACTGCGTCGTACGGACGGACAGTGAGGCGAAGACGGTATGGATAGCGTTGCACTACCGGAGTAAAGTTTTTGTGCGCGATGACGTCGACAAGCTGGTCACCGGCGTTTTGTTGGCCACAGACGGCTGAGGCTTGTGTCGCGGGGAATCTGCTTTTTGTTGTCCGGCATGATCATTAGCGGGTGTAGCTCAAAGGTAGAGCCCTAGCCTTCCAAGCTAGTCATGAGGGTTCGATTCCCTTCACCCGCTCCAGCTTCCCCTGGCGCTCGGCTAATCGCCGAGCAGCGCGTTCATGATCAGCAGATCGAGCTCTTCGTAGTCGCGCGCTGCAATCAGCGCATCGACCTGTGTCTGGTCCAGCGATTGGTTCACTTCGACCAGCTTCAGAAAAACCTCTCGGCTGTTGCTCAGGTGTTTGGTAGCCACGTCCGCCTTCTGAGTGCGCATTGCCTTGACATCGAGCCCGATCCATTCGCCGTTGGTTCCATAGTCTGCCAGGTCGAGCACGCGCACCTGGTTGAAGGCACGGCGCAGGTTGGCGCTGCCGAACGCCTTGTCCTGATCGTACTTCAGACTGTTCTGGTCGTTGAGATGGACACTCCAAAGTTTGCCGAAAGCCATGGCGAATCCCATTTCATCCGACGGATCGAGCCCGGCCAGGATGGCATGAGCGCTCTCGATGAGGCAGCCGACCCGGTCCGGTTCACTGGTGAGGTAACCGATTGCCAGGGCGTGACCGATCGTCGGAATGTACGCCAGGTCCATCGGTTCGTTCGGTTTCGGTTCGACCAGGAAACGGATATCGGAGTCATAGTCCAGTCCCATCTGGATGGCTTCGGCAATTCGCTTTGTTGCCAGCACCGGATCCTTCGCTTCGCGGATATAGGTCCCCTCGCGTGCCAGCCACAGGACGATGTCGGTGGTGCCGACGTTGCGGGCGATGTCTATACATCGTCTCAAGCGATCGCGGGCGTATTTGCGGCAGGCCGGGTCGTTTGCGGTAAAGCCGCCGTCGATCGTACGTGGATCTTCCCACAGTCGTGGTGCCACGAATTCCGCCGCCAGCCCGTGGTCGTCGAGTGTTTTCTTGAGGCCCTTTGCCTGTGCGGTGATCTGTTCCGGGCTGAGGTTGTTGAGATCCGGCACCGCGTCGTCGTCGTGCAACTGTATGCCATCGAAGCCGAGCTGCTTGTATAGCTCGAGCTTTCCGGCGAGTGCGATGGTGTCACGCACGGGTGGGCCGAACGGATCAGCGCCTTCGTGGATATTCCACGGACCAAAGGAGAAACGAAATTCACCTGCCATCAGTTACCTCCATAACAGTGATTTGGTGCACGGCTGTCACAGGTCACGCGCAAGCGTGTTTTTTGCGTAACAGCCACTATACCATCACCGCTTGCGTGCCACCAGTCTGGCTTCGTACCGGCCGTCGAGCCAAGCCTCCTCGTAGCGCACGATGTCAAGGCCCTGGATGAGCGTTGGCAGCTCGTTGTTTTCGAGTAGAAACCGGGCGCTCGGGTGTCTGTGCCGTTCGAGGTTGGCATGTGTCGGGTGAACGACGATGAGCACGCCGCCGGGCTTCAGATGCTTGGCGAACTGCGTCATCAGCGGGCGGTACAGATAGGAGGTGTTGAGGATGACGTCCCAGGGGCCCGCCGGCAGTGATTCAGATTCGAGATCGACGGTTATGGTCGAGATCGCGAGATTTTCGGTGGCCGCGGTGTCTCGGGCCAACTCCAGGCCGGCCTCTGCAATGTCGGCGATCGTGACCGTCAGTCCGCGTTGGGCCAGCCACACAGCGTGGCGGCCGGCCCCGCCGGCGACGTCGAGAGCGGTGCCGGCCGGCGGCAGCAGCGATTCCACCGTGGTCAGCCAGGGGCACGGTGCCGTAGCGTCCGGCCCGCGTTCGGCATAGCGCTGGTTCCATTTTTCCCGTTGCTCAGAGCTCATTGACTTCCGGTTCGGTGATTTGGATCGCTTATTTCGGGCAGCGGGTTGCATTCGAAAGGTGACGTGGGTACGTTCCTCTTTCCAATTTCCACTGCCCATCCATTTTCAGACTTGGACGAATCGCGAAACGATACAGCCATATGAAACGTTATATCGTCGCCGTCGGATTGACAGTACTTCTGGCTTGCATCTGTTGCCGCGGGGCCATCAGCGCGGAACAGGTTGAGAGTCTCCAGCCTTTGATTGACCAGGAACTCGAAGAGGTTCTCAAAGAGCTGATCGACACGACGGAGGTCAGTGTGGAGTTGGGCCTGCGCTGGCCGGTGCGCCCGCCGAACAAGCCGCGCGACAACATTGCGATCACCGTGAGACGGCAGGCGGAAATTCAGGCCTTTGATGATTTTCCGCCACAACTTGAGGCCGGATTCCGGACTGAGGCCGAAAAGCTGTTCAAGGCCTACGAGATCGCCACAAAAATCGCTATCAGCCTCAAAGACGGGATGATCGTCAAGGGCAATCTTCGCAGCATCGACGAGAAGTACATCTATATCGACGCCCAGAAATTCCGTATCGCCGATCTCGATGGGCGTACACGCACCCTCACCGACCCGGAACTGGCAGATCGCGCCAAGGAGAAATACATCCTCGAGAAGAGGATAGAGCTCCGCAAACAGCGCGAGGAGCGGGCTGCCGAGGCGGAAGAGGCGATCGCCGATAAGCTCTATACCGATGCCGGCTATCTCCTGGTCAAGGGCGAATGGATATCTCGTGACCAGTATTTGCGGAATAAGGTTGACGAGCGGCGCCAGGACTTGGCAAAGATCCTGGCGGTCCCGCTGCAGAAGAAGGTTTACTACGAGAACGGCTTTGTGTTGTACGACGGCGATTGGATGCCGCGCGACGAAGCTATTCATTTGGACGAGCGGTCTCGCTCGGTGGAAGGACCGAGCAGCGGCCTGTTGGACGATGGCGATGCAGAACCGAAATCACCCGAGGACAACAGTGCCAGGTCAATCTGGGATATCGAGTGACCATCGTGAATTGTCTCCCGAGCTGCTGCAGCGGTTGGCTTGTCCTGCTTGCGACGAACGGCCGCCGGTAGAGGAGATCGCCGACGGGCGCTTTCTGCAATGCACCGTCTGCCGTCGCGAATACCCCGTCGTCGACGGTATCCCCGTGATGCTCGTGAGCGAGGCCGTCCCCGCGCCTGAGCGCGCTTCGCGCACGGTTGAAAAGACAAGAGAGTTAGAAAGCTAAAGAGTTCTTTTGGGGCCTTTCACTTTGCAAGTCTTCAACCCCTGTAACCCTTTCATCCGTCCGATGCTTCCAACTCTTCACCCCCGAGTTTCCGTATGAAGATCGGTATCATCGGCGGCAGCGGATTGTACGAGATCGATGGCGTCACGGACCTGCAGGAGCATGCCATAGACACGCCGTTCGGGGCGCCTTCCGACATCATCATGGGCGGCCAGCTTGGCGACAACGAGGTGTTCTTCCTGCCCCGTCATGGCCGCGGCCACCGGCTGCTGCCGGGAGAACTCAATCATCGCGCAAACATTTTCGCGTTCAAACTTATCGGCATCGAACGCATTCTCAGCTTCTCCGCAGTCGGTAGCTTCAAGGAAGACTTGGCGCCTGGGGATTTCGTCCTTATTGATCAGTTTGTCGACCGGACCCGGCATACACCGAAGCACACCTTCTTCGGCGACGGAGTGGCCGGGCACATCGCCTTTTCCCATCCGACCTGCGATGTCCTGCGTCGCACACTCAACGACGTGTGTCGCGGCTACCTGTCGCAACAGGATACGACCGCCAACGTGCACAGCGGCGGCACGTACCTGAACATGGAAGGTCCGGCTTTCTCGACCCTGGCCGAATCGATGCTGTACAAGAGTTGGGGCATGGATGTCATCGGTATGACGAATATGGCAGAAGCGCGCCTGGCGCGCGAGGCAGAAATCTGCTACCTGACCGTTGCCATGGTTACAGACTACGACTGCTGGCACGAGGGTCACGAATCCGTTTCTGTCGAGATGGTCATCAAAACCCTGATGCAGAATGCCGCCAGCGCCCGCGAGATCATCAAACTCGCTGTGCCCGCAGTAGCTGCCGAAGCTCGCGACTGCCCGTGCAGCAGCGCCTTGGCCTGTGCCGTCATCACTTCGCCTGATGCCATAGCGCCCGAAACTGTCGAACGGCTGCGGCCTATCGTCGGCAAATATCTGACTTAACCCACCGCCCGCTGCGAATGGTTTTATGAATGCTGTCGTGCCATTGATCGTTGTTGCTGTTGCTTCTGCTGCCCTGTTCTGGCTGTTGCCGCCGCCTCTGCTGCTGCGGCCGGGGCGACGGTTTCCAGCCCTCGTGCTCGTAACCGTTGCACCGATTGCTGGGGTTATACTGATTGTTCTCGGGCTCGGTCATCTGCAGGTGGTCATCGAGCGTCGCAACTGGCCCTCCGTTGATGGTGTCGTGGTCAAGTCGGAAGTGGTCGGAGAAAGGGCGCCGCACCCGCGGATCGTGTTCGAATACACGCTCGACGGAGTCAAGCATGCCGGCAACACAGATCTGCATGCACCCGGATTCGGGCTGCGCACGAGCCGCGAAGAAGTGGCGTACGCCATCGTCAACGCGCTACCGGTTGGTGCTGAGGTGAAGGTTTTCTACAATCCATCTGATTCGACTGAGGCGCTGCTCAAGCCGGGACCCACCTGGGATGTGCTGGTCAGGCTGTCGCTCGGTCTGATGCTGTACTTCATCGGCATCTATGCCCTGCTGACGGTGCTGCTGTTGGCCGGTAAGGACACAGATGGAACCACTCCTGACAGCACGGCATCGAAATCAGAAACCGAAACCACGTAGAAACCATGCATCGTTGTGCCATCGTCATCCTTATCTTTCTCACCACCGCGGCAATCACGCCGGCGGCGCCGGTCAGGGACGGTGCCGTCGAGGTCGAGCTCATTTCGGCCACGACCGCTGCCGTACCGGGTGAAACACTGACGGTTGGGCTGCGGATGCGTTTCGACAAGAAGTGGCATACGTACTGGAAGTACACAGGTGTCGGCTACGGTGCCACCCTCGATTGGAAGCTGCCGGAAGGGTACAGCGCGGGCGACTTGTCGTGGCCGGTGCCGAAACGCTATATCACCGAGCTCGATCCTGAGTTTCAATTCGTCAACTACGTCTATTACGACGAGGTGCTGCTTGTCCTCGATATCCAGGTGCCGGAAAGCGCCAAACCCGGGACCGGACTCAAGCTCGCTGCTTCGGGCGACTGGCTTGTCTGTCTCGAGGAGTGCCTTCCAGCCGGCACCGACCTGACACTGAACCTGCCGATTGCGCAGTCCGCAGCGCCACACCCCACCTGGGGTGCGGAGTTCGCAGTCGCACGGAAGAAGCTGCCGGAGCCGCAGGGCGCCTGGCAGGTCCACGCCGTCCGCAAGACCGACATGTTTCAGATTCGCATCGTCAAACCTGAACTGAGCACTGCGGACCCCGCAAAGGTAGCGTTTTACGCAGACGCGGAAGGCCAGATCGACGACGTCGCACCGCAGCCCTTCGAAAAGAAGGACGGATTCTGGATGTTGACGGTTCCGGCAGCGCCCGACACGGTGCCCGCCGAACTGACGGGCATCCTGGTGTTTGACGAGACGACAGGTGTCGAAGTGAAGATCCCGGTCGGCGACAAGTTTCCGGGGTCGGTTGGAGTTGCTGCCGATGTCGGCGCGGATGACGACGAAGCGGTCGAAGCTGGCAGTGGACTGCTCGTTGTGTTGCTGGGGGCGTTTTTCGGCGGGCTTATCCTTAATCTCATGCCGTGTGTGTTGCCGGTGTTGTCGATCAAGATTCTTGGCTTTGTCGAACAGGCCGGCGAGGACAAAGCGAAAATTAAAATGCACGGCCTGGTGTTTGCTGCCGGTGTTGTCGTATCGTTCTGGGTTGTCGCGGTGATTTGGTTGGGACTGCAGGCGGCGGGTACCGCCGCCGGCTGGGGATTCCAGATGCAGAACCCGCCGTTCGTAGCGATCATGGCGATGTTTCTGTTCCTCTTCGGGCTCAACCTGTTTGGGGTTTTCGAGATCGGGGCGTCGCTCACCGCCGCCGGCGGCAAGGTCAAGTCGTCCGGGCTGCGTGGGTCCTTTGTCACCGGTGTCATTGCGACGGTCGTGGCGACGCCGTGTTCCGCGCCGTTCATGGGTACCGCACTGTTTGCTGCATCCACGATGTCACGGGCTGCGGGCTTCCTGATTTTCACTGCCTTGGCGCTGGGGCTGTCGTCGCCGTATATCGTGCTGGCGTTTTTCCCGAAGTTCATTCGCTTCCTGCCCAGGCCCGGCATGTGGATGCTGCGCTTCAAGCAATTCATGGGTTTCCTGCTGATGGGCTCGGTCATCTGGCTGGTCTTCGTGTACGGCGGCATTACCGGGCAGTTCGGCATTACAGTTCTGCTCGTCGGCCTGTTGCTGGCCGCCGTTGGCGCTTGGGTTCTCGGTGCCTGGGCGACTGTTTCGAACTCTGGCGGCAGCCGGCTGATGGCACGGCTCGCGGCGGCCTTGCTGGTCGCCGCCGGGCTCGTCGGCAGTATTCAGCTGGCACCTGCGAGAGTCGTGGAGAGCGAGACCGACCCGGCGGCTGCAAAAAAGCATATTGCCTGGGAACAATTCTCGAGCACCAGGCTCGAAGCCGAACTGGCCGCTGGCAGGCCGGTATTCATTGATTTCACGGCGGACTGGTGCTGGATTTGCAAGACCAACGAAGCGAGCTCACTGCGTGGTGACGTTGCCAAGCGCATGAGCGAGCTTGACGTCGTGCCATTGAAAGCGGATTTTACCGCGCGCAGTTCCGAGATCGTTGCCGCCCTCAAGGTCTACAAACGCAACAGCGTGCCAACTTATGTCCTGTATGTGCCCGGCAAGGAAGAGCCGATTATCCTGCCGAACCTGCTGACACCGGGTATAGTTCTCAAGGAGCTCGACAAGATCGGGCGCGAATAGGCGGCCGCCGCGATATTCGATTTGTGGCACGGGTAGCTGTGGTTTTCGTTCAGGACCAAACAGGAGATGACATGGACAACATACCAGGGCGGCTCGGCATCGCCTTCGTCGTATCCGGTCCCAGCGGCACCGGCAAATCCAGCATCCTCGAGCGCGTCCTTGAGAACGACGACAACCTGCAGTTCTCGATTTCATGCACGACGCGTGAGCCGCGCGGCGGCGAAGTCGACGCACGTGACTACAACTTCATCAGCCACACGGCGTTCGAAGAGCGTATCAAGGAGAACGCCTTCATCGAGTACGCCGTAGTCCACGACCACTATTACGGGACGCTGCGCTCGGAAGTGGAACAGTACGTGACGAAGGGGCAGGACGTAGTGCTCGACATCGATGTCCAGGGCGCGGCCAAGATTCGCGCCGCTGCCACTAAAAACGACTTGTGGCAAAAGGTCACGCAGTACCTGTTTGTCGGGCCGCCGTCCTTCCAGGAGCTCGAACACCGTCTGCGCTTGCGCGGCACCGACGCCGACGATGTCATCGAGCGGCGGCTGCTCAGTGCCCGTGTCGAGCTGCAGAACTGGCGCCAGTACGACTATCTCGTCGTCAATTCCAACCTCGACGAAGCGGTTGCCCAGACCCGCGCCGTCATCGCCGCCGAACGCATGCGAATCAGCCGTTGCACCGACACCGATCCGTGGCTCTGAAGACAGTCCAATGCTGTTTCACGGTGCGACGATGTCCATGACAGTTTCTTCCTCGACATATACCCAATAGCCGCGGCCGGACTGCAGCTCGGTGGCCTTCTGGAAGTGGTTGTCCGCCCATAGCCAGAAGGCCGAGGCGTTGGCAATAACGGGCACCGCTATCTGCTCCGATACCCCGATGAGGTTCCAGCCCGGTTGCAGCAGAATGCGCCCGGTAAACGGGATGACCCCGTGGATGTTGACGGTTTCGTTGTGCAACGCGTAGAACCAGTAGCCCGTCGCGCCGTGCATGACGTCGCTGGCAGCCAATTGCGTGCCTGACCAACCCCAGAGCCGTCCGCCCAGCAGATGCGTCGTTCGTCCGGCGTCCGCCAGCACGCTTGCGACGTCCGGCGTCACCGGTTCGAGCGGCGCCGACAGCAGATTCCAACCCGCGCTGACCACGAAATTGTCATCGACGAGTGCCACCAGATCGATACGGAAATGGACCATCGAGTCTGCTGCAACCTGCAGCGATGATTGACTGGTGAGGTAGGTGATCTGGTCAAGGACAACCTCGTCCTGGTCGTCGACAGCGCTGACGATCAACTGCTGGTCGGCCGGTATCTCTGCGGGATCCCACGAGAGTGCCACAGGCTGAGTCCCGGCGATTACCGTCAGGTCCCAGGGCGCGACGTTCGAGATGCTGCGGATGTCGTGGGTCACCGACTTATCATCAACCTGGAAATAGGCGAACCCCTCGGGATCGCCAGGCACGACTGTGAGCGTATCGACATCGAGGTCGAATCCGTCGGTGGCGCTGCTCTGCATGCCGATCTGGATTGCCTCGTTCTCGGCGTTGGCCAGGCTGAACTCGAAGCGCCAGGCGCTCACAGAATCAGGCTCGGCGATGGTGCTGACGTTCGCAGTATCAGACCACAGCACGTTGTTGTCCTCGTCCGTCTCGGTAACGACATTGTCGATATCGATCTTGACGCCGACGAACAGAGGCGTTGCTGCTGCGGCATCCAGCGGCACGTAGACTCGGCGGCCGATGATGCTGGCGGCGCCGCTGTCGATATCACCGTCGATCGGCAGATCGGGCAGCAGCACGATATCGTCGGCGTCGCCCCACGTCATGTTGCCTGAGAACCGCACCTGTGCGGTGAATGGCAGATTTGCCGCCAGGTCTTTGCCGTTGTTGTTGACATTGAATGAGAGATCCAGTGCGTCGCCGGCTGGATACATGCCGGCATCGAACACCAGCGCCGAGGCCGACAGATCGGTGGCGTCATTGTCGTTGACTGTTGCGGAGTCAGCCGCGGGGTCGCCGAGGACATAGGCAGGATCCGCCAGCAACGACAGGGTCAAGCTCTCGACCGGCTCGACCTTGTCGTCGTCGACGGGAATCAGGTCAACATTTGCGGAGTTCGCAGTGTCGGGGATGATGACGTTGCCGGGGAGGTTGTAGTCGTCGGCGCTGCCGGCGCTGCCGCTGGTCGCGTAATTGACCGTCAGGTTGCCGGCTGCGGACCCGGTGCGGGTCACCTGGAACGTTGCCGAGTCACCGGATTCCGAGGCGCTGTCGTCCGTGGCGGTCAATGTGACAACCGGCAGGTGCATGCCGAAGTCGACGTTGGTGATGTTGCTGCCAGCGGCCACGGCCTGAGGGTTGGGGTTGGTGCCGCCGGTTACTTGCCGATACTGCAACGGGCCGGCAGCCTGCTCGACCTCGACCCAGAACGTACCGGCGGGCACGGCGGTGAATTGGAAGCCGCCGACTGTATCGGTGGTTGCAGTCGCGCTGAGCGTATCATCATCCTGCGGTTCGAAGTTGTCATCGCCATCGTCGCGATACAGGCGTACGGTGACATCGG
>CAJWLW010000179.1 GCA_913042885.1 uncultured Lentisphaeria bacterium
CGCGGGACAATGCGGGCTTGAGAATGTTCGAAGCGTCGAGCGCTCCTTCGGCGCCACCGGCACCGACGATGGTGTGCAGCTCATCGATAAACAGAATGACCCGGGTAGAGCGTACGATCTCGTCCATCACAGCTTTGATGCGTTCCTCGAACTGGCCACGGTACTTGGTGCCGGCCACCATGAGCGGCAGATCGAGTGCGATCACCAGTTTGTCGCGAAGCAGCTCGGGAACCTCCCCCTTGATAATTACCTGTGCCAGGCCTTCGACAATAGCCGTCTTGCCGACACCGGCTTCGCCGATCAGCACGGGGTTATTCTTGGTACGGCGACAAAGGATTTGGATGACGCGTTCAATCTCATGGGCACGGCCGATCACAGGGTCCAACTTGCCGGCCACCGCGAGTTCGGTCAAATCACGACCAAACGCCTTGAGAGCCGGCATTTTTTCTTCGGCAGCAACGGGACCTGCACTCATCTCATTTTCCTCTTTCGTTTCCGGTGGAATAAAATTGGGGTCCAATGCCCTGAGCACTTCCGTGCGAACCGTATCGGCATCGACATCAAGACTACGCAAGATCTTTGCCGCAACGCCCTCACCTTCCTTTAAAAGTCCCAAAAGAATGTGTTCGGTGCCGATGTAATTGTAGTTGAGCGACCGTGCTTCGCTGGCTGCGAGCTGCAAAACTTTCTTGACTCGCGGCGTGTACGGGATGTCGCCTTCCTGCATAGTGGCGCCGCCGGTGCCGGAATGTTTCTCCACTTCCATGCGCACGGTATCGAGGTCAAGATTCATCGATTGCAGCACACTGACCGCAACGCCCTGTCCAAGCTTGATCAAGCCAAGAAGGACGTGTTCGGTGCCGACATAGTCATGCCCGAAGCGGCGAGCTTCCTTCTTCGCCAGACTCAGCACCTGCTGGGCCCGTGGTGTAAAGTTGTTCATTGGGAAATCGTTGTTTTCGTCCTTCTGCATTGCCTTCTCCCTTTCTATATGTTCCCAGAGACCGGTCACCCGGCTCCTTCAGCAGTTCAATGAGATTGTTCGTCGGTGGTCTCGCGTTTGCTGCCACTGAGCCTACTCCGGACAATGTCGGCGCGGGCGATGTCACGCTCGTTTTCATCGAGCGTCCGATTGTGAATTTTCTGGAGATGCCCCGGCTGGATCATGACCAGCAGCTCGTTGATCGTGTGCGCGTCGACCGATGAGAACATGCGCAGGTCAATACCCAGCCGCAACGCCGACAACTGACGCAGCGCCTCCGAAGATTCGAGGATGTAAGCGTGGCGCAAAATGCCATAGGCACGGCCGATGTGATCGTAGAGATACTTCGGCTTGCGCTCCAGCAGCACCTGCCGGGCATTGCGCTCGTGCTCAACGATCTGGCGGATGATCTTTTCGAGCTTCTCGATAATGTAAATTTCGCTCTCACCCAAGGTCGACTGGTTCGAGATCTGAAACAGATTGCCGTCCGTATCCGAGCCTTCCCCGTACAATCCGCGTACGGCAAACCCGATCGTGTGCACCGCCTGCGTGATCGCTTCGATCTGGTTGGCAAATACCAGCCCAGGCAAATGCAGCATCACCGAGGCGCGGATACCGGTGCCGACATTGGTCGGGCACGCCGTCAGAAACCCGAGGTCCTCGGAATAGGCGTACTGCAGCCGCTCGGTCAATAGTGAATCGACGTGGTCCACCAGTTGCCACAATTGTTCGAGCTGCATGCCGGCAGTCATCACCTGCAACCGCAGATGATCCTCTTCGTTGACCATGATACTGCAGTTCTCGCCGCGCGCTACGAACACGCTGTTGCCAGTCTTGCGCGTACTGCAGTGCTCACGGCTGATCAGATGGCGTTCGAGCAGGAACACGCGGTCGAGCTCCGCCAGAGACGACATCTTGACATCGATACATCCATCCATCAACGGCACACCAGCGACCGCTTCACGGACCATCTGCAGAACCGCCTGGCGATGGCGTGTGTTGGCCTTCGTCGGGAACGGGATGCCCGCCAGATTACGTGCCAACCGGATGCGTGTGCTCACTGTGATTCCGGCATCCGGGCCATCGTCACTGAGCCATTGCACAGGCTGATCGGCAAGTTGGTCGATGGGATTTTTCGCTTTCATGACAGAAACTCGTCGTCGAGTCCGTCTTCCGACGGTTCTTCTTCCGTGAGATTTCTGATTTCGTCGCGCAACGCTGCCGCTTCTTCGTAATGTTCGTTGCTGACTGCCTGGCGCAGGGCTTCCTGCAGATCCTTGACACGATTCACCGGCGCTTCGACAGCGAAAGCAGGCACGCTGCCGTCATCGGAAAGTTCAATCATTTTGCCGACATGATTCACACCCTTGTGCAGTGACGGCAGGGCTTCGAGCAGGAAAGGCTTGAAGACTTCGTAACAGTCGGCACAGCCAAGCAATCCGGACTTCTGAAACTCGGCGCTGGTCAACTCGCAGGTGGGACAACTTATCTGCGGCACGATCGCGGGCTGTTCGGTCGGGGTTTTCTTGGTCATCTCCGCGAAATTGTACAAAAGCTCCGCCAGGGCAACGCCCTCGAACATATTCGGGTTGACCTTCTTCTTGTTGGCGCAGTGTGAACACAGATGTATTGACTTCTTGTCACCGTCGATAACCATCTGAATGTGGTTCGTCGCCTCGTTGTCGCCGCACAAATCGCAGTCCATATAGAATCCCTGCCACGCTGGATTGTCGTCAGTGCCGAGTTTTCGCCCGTGCTTATGCACACACGCATCCTTACATGTGTATAGTACAGTCTGTGCGCCGATTTTCACATATTTCGCCAAAAAGATTACCGGTTCTGACAACCGGACGTCCGGTTGCACAAAGTCTATATTTCTTTGGACGTAATCCATTAAAAAAGTACTGCTTTCCCTTGTGTTCTGTACCGGCGAGTCTATTTTAGCCATTCCCTCGAAACTCCAGTTTTCATCGGGATGTAGCGCAGTTTGGTAGCGCGTTTGACTGGGGGTCAAAAGGTCGCTGGTTCGAATCCAGTCATCCCGACCATCTTCACTCTTTCGCCCCATCGCCTTCCAGTTGCGCAGGAACCGTACCACTTTGGTGCTTACGCCTGACAACGCCGAAAAAAAACAGTGCCAGCGCCACAGCCAGTGCGCCTCCAGCGATTATCAGGCCGCGATGAAAGGCCACCGGACGGTAGAACATCTCGACAGTATGTTTGCCTGCCTTGGGGATGTGGACGCCGCGCAGGACACCGTCGAACAAGGGAAGCAGCGGCACGGGTTCGCCGTTCAAGGTTGCATGCCAATCCCTGGTCCAGGTGTCTGACAAGACCAGCATGCGGTCTTCGAAGCTCGTTGCGACAGCGAATCCAAGATGCTCCGGCGTTTCATTGAGCATCCGCACGTGTTCAAAGGACGCATCGACCTGTCCGCTCGATTGCCGCAGCAAGGACGGCCCGGCGAATGCCGCGCCTGCCTCAGGCTGGCAAAGCACCACGCTCTGCAAGTCGACTGCGGCCAATTCCTCCAGCGGTGAGTCGCTGTGCCGGAGCGTATTTACCAGGCGAAAACGCGGCATATACTCGGGAATCGTAAAGATCGTCTGGGCGCCGACGGCATACATGACACTCACCAGTTGCAGATGCTGACGTGTCAAACCGGTTCCCCGCTCACCGAACAGGTCGAGTGGCTCCGGCGGCGGAATGCCCAGATAGCCGCTCGCCTGCCGCATGCCCTGCCACCATGAACGGTTGAGTTTACCAACGTACCGGAAATCCGACTGGTCGGCGGTCAACCGCATGTCCTTGGTTTTCTGTAGAAAATCATCGATACTGGTGCGCGCGGCGGTCAAAGGAATCTGGAAGCTGCAGACCGCAATATCAGCCACACAGATAAGCAGCAGCAGTCCACCGAGAAGCCTGGCGACGCCCGAATGCTTGTCTGCCCGACGGTTGAACACGATCACTGTGGCAGCAGTCAGTACCGCAACCACCGGGCCGACGATCAGCAGTGCGACCCGATTGAACTCAACGACCATCCCGTCGATCAGTAATGATCCCATCAGTATGGCGTATAACAACAGCAACGTCGATAGAAGCGGTATTGTGAACACCGCAATCCAAGCACCCCGGTCGAAGCTCGACGGGCGTGTCGTGAGCCAGTGTAGCGCCAACCCTGCCAACACCGCAATTGCCGCGCACAAAATCGACATGTACCGTCCCGGCGCCCGAAACTGCGAGATCAGCGGCACACACTCGAGCAGTGTGTTGAGCACGCCGTACCTGCCGAGCATGAGCAACACCGTCACCACCAGCAGCGACACCGCCGCAATCGATTCCTTCCGGTAGGTCGTCTGCAGCAACTGACGGTGCAGGACAAAGACAATGACAATCAAAACCAGGGGCGCAATTCCGAAATAGGCCGGCGTTTCCTGCTTCGACGCGAATACATGTCGGTCATCGCCCTGCCCTTGCCAGTGCCCGACAACTTTGTCCTCGAACAGGAACGGCGACAGGTTCGGCAGCAGATTGATCGGCTCCAGTGAGTACGCCTGCCGTGCCTCACCGGCAATCTCACCGCGCGGCGATGCGTTGACGTACTCCACGGACGGCAAAAGTTGCGGGGCGCCCAGCGCCGCCCCGAATATCACACCCGCTGCAGCGATACCGGCACCTCTGATCACCCGTCGGCGATCGGTCTCACGCACCAGCACGAAGACGCCGTACATGACGATCGCCAGCGAATTGATCCACACCTGCTGCGGATGCCCAAGCAGCAGCATCGAGGCATACAACAGGGCTAACAAGGCGGCATACGGTGTCCGCCGCCTGCCGCACAGACAGCGGTGCACGGCCAGCAACATGTACGGCAGATGCACGTACACCCACACCATATTAATGTGCGGGAAATGTGCCAGACTGAATGTACAGAACCCGAACAGGCCGCCCGCCAGAAGCGCCGGTATCGGCAGGAAACGCAGGCAACGGCGTACAAACAGATACATCCCGAGAATTGCCACCGGATAGTACGCCAGCGACTCCAGGATGATTCCGACCCGCAGCGGCAGGCATTTGTAGGCCAGAATATGGGCCGGATGCAGGAGGCCTGCCTGCCCTTCCCCAAGGTGATTGTAGCCACGGCACAGCCATGGGTTCCACAGGCCGAGAGAGCCTTCTTCCAGGCAGGCGGCATAGAATGCACGGAACGGCAGGAACTGCTCGGCCAAGTCGTAAGCCGCCAGCAGTTCGCCCCTCATAAAGGGATACGCCAGGATCATCAGAAGGATCGCGTAAAACCCGAGCACCGGTGCGATCTCCGCACGGCACGATTGCTGGTCAGTATCGGACATGGGATAATGTACGCGCAGCGGCCGGGAAATTGCAGGAGAGAAAACGTGAAGCATCAATTAACGAAAATTGATTGGCAGCGCGATGCCCGGCGAGCACAACTCTGCATGGCAGCACGTCTGCAAACTCTGCATTTTTACCGGTATCGGAATTTTCGGTGAGGGGTTTCTGCGCTTTGCTGACGACGTCCACGCCCTGCCCGATGGCCCAGTTGACTTTGCCGACGATAGTGTTGAGGTTCGACATCAGCCACAACGGCCCCCTCATCACGACCCGGGCACAACGATGCGATGCTGCAGGCCTGGGGTTGCAGCATCGGGCGCGATTACCCGATTCGGTCTTGGCCCGCGAGAAGGTCGAGATCGAGTTGTCGGGCTGACCAAACTGTCAGTTCGGCGGCTCGCGCCGGACCGTGAACTTCTTGTGCGACGAAGTTTTGAGTGACTCGGTGTGTTGCAAAGCAGTTTGGCAAAGGCGTTCCTGAGCACGGATCTGGCCGCCGCGCTTCGGCGACTGCCGTACCCAGACACCGTCGCTCTGCAGCTCGTGGGAGTTCGTATTGTCGTTGAAATACAGTTCCAAAAGGTCCACCAGACGCCGCTTGAGATTGTCCTGTTCAACCGGAAACATCAATTCGACACGGTGTTCGAGATTGCGCGGCATCCAGTCGGCACTGGACAGGTACAACTCATCGGCACCGCCGTTGTGGACGCAGAGGATGCGGCTATGCTCGAGGAAACCATCGACAATGCTGACGACGCGAATGTTGTCGCTCAGCCCCTTCACCCCTGGCACGAGCTGGCAAACACCGCGAATGTTCAACTGAATCTGCACACCGGCCTGTGAAGCTTCATAGAGCGCTTCGATGACGTCGGGATCGGCCAGCGAATTCAGCTTGGCCATGATGCTGCCCGGATCGTGACGATTGGTGCGTTCCGACTCACGTCGAATCAGACTGATCACCTTGCGTTTCAACGCCACCGGCGCCATGGCCAGGTGGCGGAGTCCCGGCACCGACGAATAGCCGGTAATGGAATTGAAGTACAGCGCCGTCTCATAAGTGATCTGCTCGTTCGTAGTCAGCAGTCCAAGGTCCGAATAAAGTCTGGCGGTACTGTCGTTATAATTTCCGGTCCCAAGATGTACATAGCGCTGGATGCCGCTGCGCTCGCGACGGACGATCATGCACGCCTTGGAGTGGATCTTGAGCTCGGCAATGCCGTAAATCACGATGACTCCGACGCGTTGCAGTTTGTCAACCCAGCCAATGTTCTGTTGTTCGTCGAAGCGTGCCTTCAGTTCGACGACGGCGGTCACCTGCTTGCCGTTCACCGCAGCGCGGGCCAGTGCATCGATGATCGGGGAGTCACCGCTGGTGCGGTACAACGTGATCTTGATGGCCAGCACATTCTCATCGATGGCGGCCTGACTCAGGAGTTGTATAATCGGGTCAAAGCTCTCATAGGGCAGATGAATGAGGACGTCACGGTCCTGCAGTACTTCGAAAATGTCGGCGTTCTTCGGGATGTCGCGGGGTTGTTGCGGCTGCCACGGCTTCCGCCGCATGCTGTCCAAACCGGGCAGAAACGCCAGCTTCATGAACGGCTTCAAATCAATTGGGCCTGGGATTAAGTAAGTATCGCGAGGCCTGAGATTGTTCATCTCCTGCAGTTTTTTCAGCAACGGGCCGCTGTCGGTATCAGTTTCGAGCCGGACGGCGCCGCCGTGTTGCCGGCGCACGAGCATCTCCGCCATTGCCGCGACAAAATCCTTGTCACGCTCTTCGTCAATCCCGGGGTCGGCATCGCGCGTCACGCGCCAGACGAGATGGTCGGTAATCTCGTAACCGGAAAACAACGACGCAGCATTGTCGATGATGATGTCTTCGATGAGTGTGTAGCAGTAGCTCTTGTCGTCGACCGGCAGTTTACAGAAACGGTCGAGGTTCCCGGGCACGGGTACGACGACCATCTGCGTCTGATCGTCGTGCTGACCGGCCGAAGTCAATTCAAAAAGGATGTGCAGGATCAGATTGCGCCCGAAAGCGGGGTTGGCATCCGCCCCGACCTTCAGTGGCGTCAGGGTCGGGAAGATTGCGTTCTGGAAAAGGTCCTGGACGAACTGCCGCTGCGTGGCATTGTACTCGGCCGGCTTTGAGAATTTGACCCGCTTGCTGATTGCCGGCAACACATCCTCGAGCAGACATTTGTACTGTTGCGCAATAGTGTCGCGGACACGCTCGCTGATCGCCTGCAGCGTTTCGTCCGGCATCATCCCCGCGAGGCTGGCAGCGGTCTTTGGCCGGCTTCTGACTGCTGCCACGCGGACCATGAAGAACTCGTCGAAGTTCGAACTTACGATGCTCAGGAACTTCAAGCGTTCCAGCGGCGGGAGCTCCGGCTGCAAAGCTTCGCTCAGCACGCGTGCGTTGAACTCGACCCAGCTCAGTTCACGATCGAAGAACTGTGCCGGCTGGTGTCGTTGTTTCGTGGTCTTGTGTTTCGCGTTCACAGATTATTCCGCCACGACTTTCATACCGAACAGGTCCTCGAACATCTGGCTGCACGTAACCAGCGCCAGCCGCTCCCCGGCAAGGTCACCGTGCGGGTGGCAGCGGATGCTCAGTTCGTCCCCAAACGATTCCAGTTCGACCTTGCGGATGCGCGACTGATGGCCGCGGTCCAGGGCATCGGCGATTCTCAAAATAGCCGCCAGTTTTGTAACCACGATACGGTCCTCCGTCGATAACCCCATGAAGCGAATATGCGATTTGTTCGGCGGCGAACTGCGATGAAAGCGTACGACATTCGAGACGATGCTGAGTTCATTCTCATGCAACCCGAAGAT
Source organism: uncultured Lentisphaeria bacterium (assembly GCA_913042885.1). The sequence continues at coordinate 8,180 of CAJWLW010000179.1, forward strand.
TTCGGAGTTGGCAACGACATATTCGCTGTGCTTATGGTGATCGCGGGCATTGATGCATCGACCGATATCATGCACCAGCGCCGCGACCTCGAGCAACAGCCGGCGGTGGGCATCGAGACCGTGCTCTGATTGCAGATGATCGAAAATCTGCAGTGCCAGTTTAGCGGTGTGCCGGCCATGTGCCTCGTCAAAGCCGTATTTGTTCCCGAGACTGACAGCCGACGCAATGATCTGCGAATTAAACTCTGCCTTGAACTCATCCGTACCTTGCGACAACCCCAACAGCACGCCGTCACGGATGCTGACCGTCGGCACGATCATTTCGGTCGCACTGGTGTCGTCCATGAAGCACAGGTAAATCAGAAGTCCGGGAACCAGCGTCTCGGCATCGGCATAGGAAATGTGCAGGCGCTGCACGCATTCGTCCGTCGACATCGACTGCAGCCGCCGAAGGAGCTGTTCAAACGCGGCTTTGTCGACTACGTGATACGTATCGGCTATCTCTCGGCCAACTTCACGCGCCGCCAGCCGGGCGTCGCCGCCGACGGCCACAAAAGTCTTGACACGCTTGAGTTTGAACTCGGTGTTGAGCGTCTCCAGCGTCGAGCGCACGTGTTCCCGCAGAAATCGCTCGAGATAACCGCCAAAGCCGGTAACCGCCTTGATCTCCGTTTCCAAGCGCACCGTGCCGGTGTTCAAAGTATGTGCAGCAACCATCTTGCCGGCATGCAACAACATCACCTCCGTACTGCCGCCACCCACCTCGATGATCATTGAGTTGGCACGACTGAACCCCGGACGAACCACACGCAGGGCGTTGCGCACTGCGATATAAGTCAGGCGATTCGCTTCGACGCCTTCAATGATACTGATCTTCAGCCCGGTACGTAAATCGATCTTGTCGACGAACATATCCCGGTTCTGGGCTTCCCGCAGCGCGCTGGTCCCGATTGCCGTGATGTTTTCCGGCTTGATCTGCCACCCAGCAATCTGCTCGAGGAACGCGTGCAGGATCTGCAGCGTCTGTGTCGCCGAGTCCCGGGTGATGGTTCCGGTGAGGAACACGTCCCGGCCCAGGCCGACAGGTTGATCGGCACCGTCGATAACCTTCCATCTGCCGGGTCCGTGCATCTCCGCGACCACCATGCGGATGGCGCTGGAACCGATGTCGATGACGGCGACCAATTCAATCGCTTTCGTTTTTGTCGGTTTCTTGTGCAAAAGAAACAGCCAGAGGTTTGCAGTTGGGGAATAAACGGGAAAAGGCGTCCGCCATGAGATCGCGGTCCGCGTCACGACGCAGCCCAAACTACCTTAAACGCGCATGGACCAGCCGTTTTCGTTCAGATCCTATACTATATTGAAATGTTCAGTGACTGCAATCTACTCGCCGCCACCGCCCCGGCCTGTGAAGTCATTGAGCATCCAGGGAGCAATGTCTCTCGTCAGCCGACCGGGTCCGGATATCGGAAACCAGTGCGGCCTTC
>CAJWLW010000180.1 GCA_913042885.1 uncultured Lentisphaeria bacterium
TGCCGGAACTGTATGACCTCGTCACGCATCCCCGTACGGTCGGTTATCTGCAGGATCTGATCGGGCCCGACTTCGTGTGCCACATCAGTGACTTCATCAACAAGCCGCCGGGCCAAACAGAGGGCGGCAGTTTTCATCAGGACGCCACTTTCAACGCTATGGATGCTCGTTCGGCAATCGTCTGGATCGCCCTGGCGGACGTCGATGTGGAGAACGGCTGCATGTGGTTCATTCCGGGATCGCACAAAACGGGTGTCGTCGAGTGCGATACGAATCACTATGTCATCGATCCATCAGCACACGGGCAGGAAGTTCCGTGCGAGGTGCCGGCTGGCCACGGCGTGTTCATGAGCGACCTCTTGATGCATTCGTCGCCGCCGAATAAGTCGAAGGATCGCTTCCGGCCCGGATTCACCGCGACCTATGCCTCGGCCGAGGTGCAACCGCATGAGCAGGCAAACCGTTGGGCGGTGCAGTGCAGTGGTGTCGATTCACAGGGGTACTGGAATCCACACCCGCGTCCAACCGGATAAACGCCCGGTCATGAATCTTTCTGTCGCATCAGCGCCGCGACCTGATCGGCAATAGTCTCTTCTACCGTGTCCGCATACGGTCCGGGCAGTCCGCACTCCATCATGCCTGTGTCGCCTTCATAACCGCCTTCCAACAGAACCCGTTTTGACGGAATATATGAAATAAACTCATGGGTGTATCCGGCGACCCAGGTGTTTTCCCATCCGTACTGTGCCTTGAAACGAAGGGAATAGTCAACGACAGGCTCCGCCGGCAGCGCGATGATGGTCAGCGTCTCGCCAAAAGACCAGACCTGAACGGAACAAGGCACAGAGGCAGCCAATACTCCGTCGCGGTCAATGAGGTCGAGGAGATTCTCGACGTAGCGCCGACCGGCCGCGTCACTGTCCGGCAGCAGCGCCTGAAGCTCTGCTCGGGTCGGCGGTTCGGACAATGGCAGATCTACGACGGCATGGGCTGTTCGTAAACAGTCGCCGACCGGCTGCATATCATCGTCGAGAACATCCCCAACCGCCTCCGCCAGCACCTCGCCGTACAACTCACCCAGATTCGCACGATGACGCGGCAGCGGATTGATGTCGCCACCGCAGCCGGTGACAAACAGGGCAACTGCGCCGGGATACGTTTTTTCCAGCGCTTCCTGAGCATAACCCGGGTAGTCTCCGTTGATTTTGTACCCAATGCAGGCGGTCGCGTGGCAGGCATAGCCGAAAGTCACGGCGCGCAGACCGCCGTCGCCGCCCCAGGCAGCGAGTACCGGTACATCCTGGTCAACGACGGTCGGCAGAGAACGACTGTCCGGCCGGGCCCGACGACGGTTGACACCGAAACCCGCGAGTCCTTGACCGAACGTCAGACGTACCCGCTCGAACCCCGCGACCGCCTCGTCCATCGCCTGTACCACGCGTTGCATCATTTCTTCCGTATACCGGTCGATCACGGTTTGTTTGCCCTGTGGCAGATCGAAATACAGCGGAAGTATATCGCCGGCGCATGGCCCGCAATGATTGTGGGAGGCGTTGAGCATGAAATCTGCACGGGAGATGCCATGGCGGTCGCAGGCTGCCGACGCCAGTGCATCAGCCATGTCACGGCTGAACCCCAGCAGATCCGCGGTCACCCAGAGGACGCGATGGCCCTCGGGATTCTCCAATGCGAGGGCTTTGGCGAAAATGCGCTGCTGAATTCCCTCGGATTCGTGATCACGCGCACCCCATCCATGCAGCCATATCGGTTCTGCCGGGGTGATGTCAACCGCCGCAACGCCGGCGCGCCAACCGCTTTCTGATGAATCGGCCATGATGGAATCACTCCTTACGTCACGCTGAGGTTGTGGTAGCGTATCGCGATCCAATCCGCGTCGCGAGCTGCAGTGGAGATGCCGACGTCCAGGATTCGGCCGTCAAAGCGGCCAAGACCATCCTGGATCCGGCCGATTGAGATATCGGCATCGCACGTTTGGATCCGGCCGGTTCCAGATCGTTCGGCAACGGGCACGCCATCGATATAGAGGGTCATCATGCGACCGTCGTATACGCCAACGAGATGGTGCCGCCCGGGTGAAAGGCTACGGTTGGCACACACGTTCAGGACGCCGTTCTCAGTGTTGACGAGAAACGATGGCCCGGGAACGGCGGCGCACAAGCCGCCGTTGTGTCCAAGGTCGACCGCGCGAAGGCTGAATGACGCGTTCCCGCCGACAGTGTCGTATCGCAGCACGTTACCGTGCGCGATCGGGTCGCCACTCGCGGTTGTGCCGCAACGCCAGGGCGCCATATAGATGAATCGCCCGTCAAAGGCGCCACCATTGAAGCCGACCGTGTTCAACCCGGATGTCTTGCCGGCATCCACTGCCCGCCAGTTGCTGGTATCGCTAAACTCGCCCTGGGTGTCGTACCGCAGCACGTTGCCGTGAAAACCGGAACCCGGATCGTCTCCCTCCCAGAAGGGAATGAAGTAGATGTAGCGTCCATCGAATACGGCCCCGTCGTAACCGCTGGCAGGAAGACCGCTGGTGCCTGCCGCGTCAAAGGCCGACCACGCATCGGCATCCGTGAAATCGCCGGTGGTGTCGAATCGGACCGCGACGGTGTTGGCGTACGGGACATAATAGATGTACTGCCCATCAAACATCGCACCAACGCAGGTACCCATTGCCAGCCCGGAGACTTCCCTGGCGTCAAAGGCCTGCCAACACGATTTATCCGTGAACTTGCCTGTTGTGTCATATCGGAGTGCCTGGGCGACGCCGCCAAGCGGTGTGAAATACGTGTAGCGTCCGTCAAAAACAGCCCCGTCAAAACAGCCCAAATTCAACCCGCCCGTGCCGGCGGCATCGTGAAGAACGTAACTTTCCGGATCCGTCATCGAGCTTTGGGTATCATAGCGAAGCATGACAGCGCAGTGGTCGGTCTTTCGATCCGCTTCGTAGCCTGGGCAACCGTAGATGTAGCGACCGTCGAAAGCGGCGCTCTGCCAGCTGATTGCATGACCAACGTCATGCGCCAGCCAACTCTCGGGCGACGTGAACTCGCCGTGTGTGTCATAGCGCAGCATGCGGGTGTGCAGGTCGACACCGTCTGTCCGGGGAATGAAAAACACATGCCGTCCGTCAAACACAGCACCGTAGTAACCGCACGTCTGCAATCCTGAGGTCTCTGAGGCATCGAATGCACTCCAGCTCGTCGCAGCTTTGAATTCGGCTTGGGTGTCATAACGGAGCACCTTGCCATGATGGCCAGTAGCCCGCCCGGCAGACCCGGTGCCCGAGTTCTGGGGTACAAAGTAGACATAACGCCCATCGAACACAGCGCCAAAAAAGCCGCGTGTATCGAGACCGTCAGTGTCGGCAGCATCGTATCCGTCGAACCGATCGAATGACTCGGTGATGCGCCACTTTGAAACAAGCGCCTGCAACGACTCGCGCTGGTAGGCATCGCTCTCGACCCACGCCTCCACGGTGATGGCATCGGAAAAGTTCAGTGAGCATGGAACCGGGCGATCAAAGTCCTCGAGTGATTCGCCGCTAATATCTTGGTGTTCGGTTTGGTTTGTCATGCCGAATGACCAGCGTGTTGTCTTTTTCTTTCTGTGCAATCCCCCCCTTCTCCCGCAAAAGCAACCTGCACAGGGGCGGTTGTTAGGCTACCAGCGTTTACCGTCACTGACAACCTTGACAGTACTGGCAAGCGGTATTACTCTGAGACTTTTACCAAAATACAGCTTGCCGGGGCAACAACCCGAATTTGATGGATACCAAAGACTCAATACATGCGATCAAACTCTCGCCGGAACACCAGGCAGCGGTGAACCGCCGGCGGCGGATCGTCGTGCAGTACGACCCCAACCTTGAAATAGGCCTGGACCTGACACAACGATCCGAAGCCCCAGCCGACGACGAAACGGTCGTCCAGATGGCGGGCCACTCGGAGCTCACCGGCCAATCCGTCTTTGCCTACGAGGATGACCCCGATACGCAGATTGACGCCATCATCTGGGACATGGGCGGGCCGAGCGGGATGGCGACCTACCCCAGCAAGGTGCTCGAGCCGTTCCGGCACGCGTCCCTGGTCAAATGGTGGGACAAGGGGCTCGACCTCGTCCAGGCACTCATAGATGGGTGCCGCGAGCGGGAGCTCGAAGTATTCTGGAACCACCGGGTCAGTGAGGCGGACTTTTTGCCCGACAACGCCGGCGCCGATCCCGACGAAGAAATCAACCCGACGAAGATCGCTCACCCCGACTGGGTCATCCGGGATATCCACTGGTACGGTGACTGGAATTACGCCGTACCCGAGGTCCGCGAGTTGAATCTCGAGTTGTTGCGGGAGGTCGCTCAGAATTACGATTTCGACGGATTCCAGATTGATTTATCACGCCACGTGCCGATCCTGCCGCCGGGAGAAGAATGGGAACACCGCAATGCAATGACCGACTTCGTGCGCTCGGTGCGCCTGATGACACTCGAGGTTGGAGAGAATCGCGGCCGGCCATTTCTGCTTGGCGTCAAGGTGCCGAGGAACCAGGAAGGATGTCGGGCGGACGGGTTCGACGTCGAGACGTGGGCGCAGGAATCGCTTGTCGACATCTTCACCATCGGCTGTCGATCGATCGATCCGGACTTCGACTTTTTTCATCGCATCACCGCCGGTCGCAACATCAAGCTGCAACCGACACTCGATACCCACCACGCCACCGCAGGATACAAGTGGCCGCCGATCGAGTTCTATCGCGGCGTGTTCGGCAACTGGTGGCAGCAGGGCGCCGACACGATCCAGGCATTCAACTGGTCCGCCGCACTCCAGGAAGTGAAGGGCAATCTCCCGAACCGCTACGAGGGGACCCGGGTTGAGCTCCAGGCTCTCAGGGAAATGGGCAACCCCGGGACCATGGCCACCAAGGACAAGCTGTTCGCCGTCGAACGCCGCGGCGGATTCCCGTGGTCCGGCGGATACTTCGCCCGCAACGACACCGCTCCGCTGCCCGTTACCCTGAAGAATTATGGCCGGCCCGAATGCCTGACGATCCGGTTCTGCGACAACGTGCGGGCGCTGGCCGAAGCTCTCGAGGACGTGACCTTGCGGGTTGTATTGCTCGGTGCCCGCGAGGGCGATCAAATCGAGATCCGCCTCAACGATGTCGTTCTCGGCCCGGCTGTCGATGATTACCAATGGCAGGATCGGCAGATCTTCTCACCGGCCCCCCAGCCTGCCACATGTTCCTCGGACCTGCCCGACATCGATCCGGACCAGAGGCTGCTGCGAAAAGATTTTCCGGTGCCGCCCGAGTTGTGTCGTGTCGGCGAAAACCAGGTCCGCGTTCACATCGTCAAGCGCATCCCCCACGACAGCCGTGAGTTTATCTCGGTCGAGAAACTCGAAGCGCATGTGCGGTACGCCTGAGAAGGATGCGCAGTATATTTCCAGCAGCAAAAGCGCTTGCCCCCGCAGGGAAATCAGACTGATGTTTCGCAATCGGAGCGCGACGGCGAGCGACACCTACCGTGATGCGCGCTCGACGAGGTAGATGAACGACTGGTAGATCCGGCCAGTGGCAATCGACAGGCCGAGCTCGCAGGTGCGGCTGCTCGAGTAACACCGGTCGCAGCCGGAAGCCGTCACTTCGGCGGCCTCGGCACGTGTCGCCGCAGCCGGAAGCTCGGGAAACAGCAGACCACGATCGCCGGCGAATCCGCAGCATCCTGCGTGCACCGGCACGGACGACGATTCGGCACAGGCGTTGGCAATGGCGGTGAACTTGCCGTCCAGGCCCATCTTGGTGACGGAACAGACGGGATGCAGAACGACTTTGTCGGCGATCGGCTGCAGCTCGAGATTGGGCAGCAGATGGTCGTGCACGAATGCAACGCTGTCGAGGATTTCGAGCTTGTCGTAACGCTCCCGGTTGGCGGGCGTGAGGTCGTCGCGACAGGTCGTCATGGTATGGGTGCACGGGCTGGTGTCGAGGACGATCGGCAGCTTGCCGCCGTCCGACCAAATCCACATGCGGTCGACCAGTATGTTGACGGTTTGGACGTAGGCCTCGGTAAATCCCTTGGAAGAGAACGGGGTGCCGCAGCATTGTCCGGCACAGTTGTCGGGAATCCACAACGGCTTGCCGGCGCGTTCGGCGATCGACAACATGGCCGACCACAATGGCTCGCCGGCATCCTCCCCCGGCAACGAGCCCATGGTACGGGTCACGCAGGTCGGAAAGTAAACTGCGACAGCACCGTCTTTAGGATTGCCTGGAAAATTCACTGCGGCCGGCTTCGGCATGTGGGTCGACCACGTCGGCAGTTTCGTCCCGAGCACAGCGCCGACAAGGCGGGCGCCGAACCGGACGGCACCCGCACCGAGAATCTTTTGGGTCAAGTGCCCGAGACGCAGGCTGAGCCGGACCAAAGACTCGAGGCGCGCCAGACGATCGGCAAACCACACCGCCCTGGCATGTGCTTTCTGGTCGTGGCCGTCGCAGCGCAGGCGTTTGACGAGTTTTCCGGTGTCGATCGCGACCGGACAGGCAGTGGCGCACAAGCCGTCGGCGGCACAGGTGTCGAGGCCGTCGTAACGGTAGGAATCGCGCAGGCTGGCCAAGGTGGCTCCGTCGTTGTCAGCGGCCTGAAGCCTTGCCATTTCGCGGCGCACGACAATTCGCTGGCGCGGCGTCAGCGTGAGGTCGCGGCTCGGACATTTCGGTTCGCAGAAGCCACACTCGATACAGGTGTCCGACTCCGGATCGATCGTTGGCAGCGATTTGAGGTTCTTGATGTGGGCGTTCGGGTCGTCATTGATAATGACCCCCGGGTTGAGCAGGTTCTGCGGATCGATCAGCTGCTTGAGCTCGGCCATGACAGCATAGGCCTCACCGCCCCACTCGGCTTCAACGAAGGGCGCCATGTTACGGCCGGTACCGTGCTCCGCCTTGACGGCACCGCCGTATTTGTCCACGACCAGCGCAACGATGTCGCGTATGAAGCGGTCGTACTTGTCAATCGCCGGCTGGTCATTGAAGGATTGGGTGATGACGAAATGCAGGTTGCCGTCTTTGGCATGACCAAAAATGATACCGTCGGGATACTTGTGCTGCTGAAAGAGCGACTGCAGGTCGACAACGGCATCGGCGAGTCGGTCGACGGGAAATACGATGTCCTCGATAATCACCGATGTTCCGAGTTTGCGCACGGCGCCGACGGACGGAAACAAGCCTTTGCGGATCTTCCACAGCGCCGCCTGCCGGTCAGGATTATCAGTGAAATTCGGCGGATGCACGAGGCTCAGTCGTTCGCAGACGTCGGCTGCAGCCACGATGCGGTCGGCCAGCTCGCCGGTGGTGGCAGTCTGGTACTCGACAAGGATGGCGGCAGCTGTGTCCGGCAAGCCCTTCATCTCCGCCAAAGCGCCTTTCTGGTTTTCAACGGAGCGCAGCGATGCACGGTCCATCAATTCCAGCGCCACGGCGCCGGAGTCGCGAAGCGGCACGATGGCAGCGGAGGCGTCGCGGATGTTCGCGAAAAACAGGACGCCGGTGTATTTGCAGGGCAGGTCGGGCACGGTGTTGAGGACGGCTTCGGCAATGAAAGCGAGCGTCCCCTCGGAGCCGATCAGCAGGTGCCGCATGATTTCGACCGGCTTGCTGTAGTCGAGCAGGGCATTGAGGGCGTACCCGGTCGTGTTCTTGGTGCGGTACTTGTGGCGGATGGTAGCGACCAGCTCGGGATTGGCCTCAAGGCGCTTTTTAAGTGCAAGCAGGCCGTCGGCGATCTCCGGGCAGGTGTCGACAAACCGGGTGTTGCCATCGACGGCGGCAGTGTCGATGCACGTTCCATCGGGCAGCATAAAGGTGAGGGACTCGAGGGTGTGATAGGAATTCTGGGCAACACCGCAGCACATGCCGCTGGCATTGTTGGCAAGGATACCGCCCATCATGCAGGCGTTGATCGAGGCGGGGTCGGGGCCGATTTTAGTTCTGTACGGACGCAGTATGCGATTGACCGTGGCACCGATGATGCCGGGCTGCACGCGCACTCTGGCCCCTTCGTCTTCGACGCTGACACGACGCCAGAACTTCGAGAGATCAACGAGAATACCACTGGTGACGGCCTGGCCGGAGAGGCTGGTGCCGGCGGCACGGAAGGTGAGCGGGACGCGGCGCTGGCGGCTGAGCTCGAACAGCGCCCGGACTTCTTCGATACTGTCCGGCTGCACAACGGCCTGCGGGATAAGCCGGTAGACGCTGGCGTCGCTGGCATAGGCGATGAGGTCGATGGGACGTGTCAGCACCCGTTCCGGCGCAATGATGTCACTGAGTTCGACGCTGAGTTCCATGCAAAGCCTGGCCACGGCTGCCTGTGAATAAAAAAACTCCGGCAATCAAAGGGATTACCGGAGTCGGAATATGCGTCGGCGTTGCGGACTGGGCAACACACGCCTTACTTATAGTACACGTTCAGGGCCATCTGGACTTCGTTGAGGCATTTCTCTCCAAAGAATCGGATGCCCAGGAGCTCCTGTGGCGACTTGATGGCCAGTTCCGCGACGGTCTCGATACCAGCGGAGCGCAGGCTGTTGAGACTGCGCGTCGATATCTTGAGGGCATCGAGGCTGGACCTCGAAGCACCGAGCTTGCCGTTGTATTCGCGCTGCCGCTTGAAATCGACGATCGGATCGCCAGTGCCCAGGCCGCGGCGGTTTCGGGCAGCGCGCGCGACACCGGCCTTGGCGTCATTCAGCGGCGGCAGGATGGGCATCGGATCGACTTCTTCTTCCTGGCGTTTGCCATCGTTGTCGTAGGTCTCATCCTCGATCATCGCGCGCAGTTTCTTGAGAGACTGCATCTGGATCTGGCGGACGCGCTCACGGGTACGGCCGATAATACGGCTGACTTCCTCGAGAGTCTTGGGGCGGCTGCCATCAAGACCGTAACGCATGACCAGGATGGTCTTTTCGCGTTCGTCGAGGTTATGGATGAGGCCACGCAGCCTTTGGATGCTCTCACTGTCCTCGATGATCTCATCGGGGGTACAGGCGGAAGAGTCGGGAATGATGTCTTCGAAGCTGCCTTCTTCGCCTTTCTGAATCGGATCGTGCAGGGAGAAGGTCTTGAGGTCGGCGAGCTTGAGACCCTGGACGGTACGCTTGGTGAAGTCGAGGTGTTCGGCGATCTCAGTGTCGGTCGGCGCGCGGCCGAGCTTCTCGGTCAGCTGGATCTTGGCAGTGCGGATTTTGTTGATCTTACCGGCGGACGCGACGGGTACGCGAATGGTGCGGCTTTTCTGAGACAGGGCACGGCGCATGGATTGCTTGATCCACCAAGCCGAATAACTGCTGAACTTGGCTCCCTTCGCCGGATCGAACTTCTCGGCGGCTCGCATGAGCCCGATGTTCCCCTCAGATATGAGATCCAGAAGCGGTAGACCAAAGCCCTTGAAATCATGGGCGATTTTGACAACCAAGCGCAGATTCGCCTTGATCAGCTTCTGCCGTGCCATCTCATCCCCAGCCTTGATCTTGGCAGCCAGCTCGACTTCCTCTTCCTTGCTGATCAAAGGGATCTCGCCTATATCTTGCATATAGGCTTTCATTGGATCATTCTTGTGGTACATT
>CAJWLW010000181.1 GCA_913042885.1 uncultured Lentisphaeria bacterium
TCCTCCAGCTCGGGGTCGGGGTCCATGCCGTACATTTCGGCCATCGCCAGCGTTGCCAACGCCTGCTGGTACATCGGGCCCGAGCTGGCGGTGCGCTCCGGAACAAAGACTCCGGCATCATTCTGTGAACGCAGGATAAACCGCTTGCCTTTCTCCAGCACGTCGGCATACGGCCCGCGGCCCGGCACATGACCTCGTCCCATAAAGGCAAGCAGCGCCATGGCGTTTGGCGCGTTGTTGCCGTCGAAGGCACCGTCGTCCCGCTGTTGATTGGCCAGGTACGCCAGTGCTTTATCCACAGCAGCACGAACGCGTTCGATGTGCCGGGTATCACTGAGGATCTCGGCGGTGGCGGCCTTCGCCGGTGCCCCCTGCGCGTCGGGAACTTCAGGTGTCGCCTGCGCAGCTACCTCAATCGCCCCGAGGACGGAGAAGAAAACGGCGATCCGTGCGGCCGCAAATAGGATGTCAGGGAGTGTCGTCAATTTATTCATCCGCACTGTGCAAAATTTCAAGATGTGATACCATAGCCGTAAAATCTCCCAAGCGGTAGAATTCACTATTCCGAACTGATCAAGTCGGTGCCGCAGCACACGTCGCCCTCATCTGTTCACGCCGACCCCTTCCAACGCCTGCAGCGTTCGCCTAATCCACAGGGCGAACTGGGGACCGATATTAACCAACGCCTCCCAACGCTCCGGTGGATAGCTTGGCCAGAGCTCAGGATAGGTGAAGGCGGCATCCGGTTGCTGCAGGCTGACGATGTAGTCGGCGAACCTGCAAGCGTGATTCAGGTAGTCGGCCTCGCCGGTGACGGCGTGCAGCGTCGTGGCCGCCCAGCACATTTTGTGGCTGAGCGTGTTCGTCCACAGATCCGTTGCCCGGGTGATGGTGTCATTGTATAAGTTCACGGCAGCATCCAGATAGTTGCTGTCACCGGTGGCACCGTAGACATGTACCAGTGCTTCGACGATCAGTCCAACCTTGTAATAGTGCTGTTTCGGCTGGTCCCATCGCAGTATCGTGGTCGCCGCAACTTGATCGGCCTGCGTCTGCATGCCATCCGGTTCGGACCACCCGGTGCAAAACTGCCGCTCCGGCTCCGGCTGAAGCCGACACAGGTTCAGCAGATAATCGCCTCCCCTGGCAGCCGCTTCCGTACGCCCTCCCTGGGCGAGCGCGAGAATGCTCATGGTCGTGCTGTCGAGGTCGATCGCGCCACGTTGATTCTCGCGCTCATCGGTGCCGGCAAAGAACCCGCCCGAAGATGGATCCTGGAAGCCGCCAATGGAATCCAGCAACTGCCGGCTCAGTTGGAGTTTCTCTGCCCTGAGCGCGGCCCATGCCAGCCAGCTCGGGACGTAGGCGATCATCTGATCCCGGTTCGGCTTCTGCCGCAGGCTGCCGTCGCCGTCAATGAAGTTCTGCTCGACATGACCAAGCGCCCGATGCGTCCAATCAGGGCGTCCACAGTGAACGCCATAAACGGACAGGGCGAAATATCCATCTGCCGAAGTCTCCGTCTTCCAACCCCCGTTCCCTTCGCGCAGTTGGTTCTCGATCCATTGGTCGAATCGTTGTAAACATGAACGGTACGCGGCGACCCGCCGCTGATGGCCCGAAGAGGCGTCGGGAGTGCTTTCGCCACCCTGCGCGGCCCGACCTTCACGCAGTTGTCCGGCGCGGTCATTGACAGCGCCAACCAGGTCGATCCGGGTCATGGCCTGGTCGCCGGCGAAGCCGATTATGTCAAAGCCGGCCTTCTGCGCATCGTTGAAGGCACCGCTGAGTATGGCCGCCATTTTATCGTGTCTGCGGCAGGCAGCCATGACCCGCTCGACTGCTTCCAGGAAAGGTTCATACGACCACAAATCCTTGCCGCGCCAACCGCAACTCAGACTAAGATCTTCGGGCCCCAAAAGGACGCCGCTGACACCATCGACGGCGACAATTGCCTCCACCTGTTCGAGCCCCTTGGCGGATTCGATTTGCGGCAACAGCAGCATCCGTTCGTTCGCCGTGTCCGGTTCGAGCGCGTACATCACGGCTCGGATGCTGCCGGCCGAAGAACGGTCTCCCAGCGGCGGGAAGTATGCGGCGCGGACCAGCGACTCCGCCTGCTCAGCTGACTCGACCAGGGGGACAATCATTCCTGTGAACCCGGCATCCAGGGACTGTTGAATCCAGTAGACGCTGTGGTCGGGCAGTCGTACCAGGGGGGTAACGTCGGGATCGGCCGCCTGAATGGCCCGCAGAATGGCGGTACTGTCCCCGGAACTAACCTGGGCGTGTTGCAGCTCTACAGCGACGAAGTCCAGCTCGGTACCGTTGACGATCAACTCGGCAAGTGACGGCGAGTTCAAGCCGAAAAATATTCCGACCCCAAGCCGGGATTCGGCAATACATCGGTGGAGGCGCGTGCAGTGTTCCATTGAGATTTCTCAATTACTCCTTGCAGATTTCAGTCTTCGCCATACTACTCATCCGATTGTCGACGCTTAACTGCTAAACTTTGACGTATGGAACCCGTTCGTCAATGGGGCGACGTGAAACGCCGGGACCAATGCCGTCGCGATATGAGATCAATCCTTCTCTTATCCGTGGAATTCCATTGCGAATGAACCGATTGCGATCGGGCGCTCAGGGCAGTCCCATAATTCGCCGGATGCCGACGTCGATGGCGTAGGTCAGAACAAGGATGACCAGGGTCAACCAGTTGTCCCAGACCGTTGCCTCGTGGTGCAGTTGCTGCTGATCGTTCTCGCCGGTCAACTGCTCCGGGATGCTGCCGAGTTCCGCCAAGCCCATGACCCGGCCGCCGCTGGCGCTGGCAAGGAACTCCAGCATCTTGCGGTTGACATCTGGATGCCGCAGTTCCTCGGGGGCGATCAAGACCCGAATCTTCGCCTCCACCTTGTCGCTGCCTTCCGGTTGATAGGTCAGCCGGTGGACACCAACCGATTCGGGCGTGAATCTGCCGGTGTAGCGACCTGCCTTCGCATTGTCGGCGACGACTTCGACGGTTTCCGGACCATCGGGGCTGTGAATTGTGACGAGTCGAACACGAGCAACCTCCGGCGAACCGTCCTGTTTGAATGCCATCAGTTCGATTGCAGCCTCCTCGCCGGGTTGCGCGCGAACCGGGCGAACTTCGATCCAGCTGTTGCGGCCGGTCGCCACGTCGCGGCGGGCGAGGAAGCGCAGCGCCTGGCCCCAGAACTTGTAGAAGTAGCGGTCGCCGACATTCTCGCGCCAGAGCCAGGTCGAGTCCGTCCCGACAAACATGACCTTACCCTCCCCGGCATAGTGATAAGCGATCAGCGGCATCTTGCCATAGCGTGTTTCAACACTGGCGTTCCAGGCCAACACCGTGGCGCCGGCGGCCGGACGTTCGACGGCGGCACACCAGTAAAACGGTGGAATCCCCGCCCAGACCTTTAGATTACGCCCGGGATCGTCGTACAAGCGCATGGTCTCGTGAATTTCTCCATCGGCCGTGAGTTCCAGACGGTAGGGATTATAGACCGGCGCCTCGTTCCCCGAGCGCGTCACGTCCAGCTTAACCGGGAGCAGATCCCGAATTGTCGAACCGTACTGATGCGGCATCGTCTGCGTACCGGCCGCAACGAGCAGGCCGACGCCTTCGTCCCGCACCGCCGCAGCGAGCATATCTCTCAGGTCATCGTTCAGCAGTTCACGGGAAACATCACCGAGTACGATCGTGTGATACTCGGCGAACTCCTCGGGCGTGCGCGGCAGAGCTGTGAGCTGCTTGTCGAAATCCATTCGACGCCACTCGGTTTCAACCACGATATCCGGCAACTCTCCAGCGCGTCCGGTCAGTCCGGTGTCGCGACGCACAGCGTTCTTGAGAAACCGAAAATCCCAGCGCGGTGAACCGTCGATTATAAGGATGCGCAGCTTGTCGTTGCTGACACGGACAAACGCCGTGTCGGTGTTGTTGGCAAGTAACTCTTCGTCTTCCTCGGGCAAGGCCGGCAGGTTGACAGCGAGGTAATGCGAGCCGGCGCGTTTGGCTTCGAAGGTCAGTACGACTTGGCGCTGTTCGGCGTCACTTACCCTGACCTCCTGGCTGTCGAGCAACTCATCACCGTCCTTGAGTTCGATGGTGATCGTGCGACCATCGAATCCTTGAGAGGCAAGTGTGGCATGCACCTGCACAGTGTCCCCGACAGCGACAAGGCCGGAGGTATAAACGTCGACCAGCGCGACATCCTGTACCGGCTGGACGGAGCCGAGCGGCACAACGAACAGTGGCGCCTTGGCGGCCGCGGCGGCTCGGGCAGCCTGTGCCGGAGAACTGCCGCCGGTGTTTTGGCCGTCCGTCAACAGCAGCATACCGGCCATTGGCCGGCCGGCGCTTTCCTCGAGGATATGCAGAATCGCATCGCCAATGCAGGACGCCGAGCCGCTGACAGCGTCCTCTTTCAGTGGTTCCGTCGTGGTGAGATCGAACGGCAGCAGCGTGCACGAGCGATTGAAGGTGTAATACCGCAGATCATATGTCTCGCCCACCGGCTCGAGCAGTGTCGTTGCGGCATGCCTGACGAGTCGTGCCGCCAGTTCTGCACGTCCGATGCGGTTCATGGCCTTGCGAGTGTCGGCACCGACGGCTGATTCGGACTGTACCAGGCCGGCAGCGGCGGCGATCCGGCCAAGCTCGTCGTCTGACTCGAACGGCCCTGCTGACAACTGCATGCTCTGCGAGCGGTCGAACATTACAGCAAAAATTGGTTTTCGATCGATTCTGTGATCGAGCTTCAGGTACGGACCGGCAAGTACGATGACCAGCATCAGCAGCACAATCGTACGCGTCGTCGTGAGGGCAATATGGAACTTTTGCGGAACGGTGCTGAGGTTGCGACGCTGGCGGCGGTATATAAAAACACCGGCGGGTGCCAGCAGCAGCAAGCCGACCCAGAAGATGGCCGGCCGCTGAAAGGCCAGGTGCACATTGTCGAGGTGCTCGACAATGTCATCCGCCACGCCGATCGATTTGAGAAAGAGTTTCATAGAATTGCGATGGTGTGCAGGAGTCTTGGAGCGGTGCAGTCTTGGAATGGTGTAATCTTACGCGTTTACCAATCTTTCCTCCTGCATCACTCCAATGATCCGTCCCCTCTTATTTTTCCTCTCACTGGTCCACCTGGACGCGGGTGAGGCGTTGGAAGTAGTCGCGGATGAAGGACCGATAGCCTTCCGGCCCTTCCTCCCGCAGGCCCTGCAGCATCTGCTCGCGTTGGCGCGGCTGCATCTTCATAATGACTGTACGGGCGTTGAGGTCCAGGCTGATAAGCCCGGTCAAAATGTCCGCCATACTTTCGCCTTCGATAGGCTCCGACAACTGCGCGAGCGGGTCTCCCATGGCGCCGGGCTTCGGCGGGCGACGCTTATCGCCTTGCTCCAGGCGCTGCAACATCCCCTTCGCCTGCTGCATGGCTTCAGAATTCATCATAGCCGCCAGCTCCTGCATTGCTTCGAGTGAATTCGCTTCCTCGCCCAGAGCGTCGATCATTTCTTCCACCGACTGCTGATCTGATTCGACTGCCTTCTGGGCCAGATCCAGTTCCTGCACTTTCTCGAATTGGCGTGAGCGCATTTTGTTTTTTTCCGGGTCTGAGTTTTCAGCCTTTTCCAACTCTTCGCGGATATCGTCCTCGAACCGCGGGTCAAGCTTGGGCTTCGGCCCGCCAAGCGCCGGCAGAAAAATTTCCGGCTCGAGCTCTTCGTCGTCCGGTGATCCATCCTTGTCTTTCGTTTCTTCTGTTGTGTCGCTGTTGGGGGTGTCCTTTTCGGCGGGAGGTACCAGGTATTCCTCCTGCTCGGGGTTATACGGGCGTTCCGGAAAAAGCGGCTCGTCACGCAACGGATTCAAAAGCTCTTGGACGTCTTCGATCTTCTCATCGATCTCGTTTTCGAGTTCCGTCTGATCCTCTGCCAAGCTGTCGCGCAGGCGGTCGGACAGCTCCTTCTCGTTGTCGGCGATCAGCTCTTCCTGCACCCCCTTGAGGATTTCAAGGTCATGCGCCAGTTCGTCCATGAACTCTTTGAGGTCCTCGAGCGCGCGCGCCGCGGCGTCGGCATCCTGAGACATGAGGTCCTCCCGCAACTCGGCCAAAGCATCCTCCAGATCATCGCGGCTGTCGGTCTGCGCCTTGGCCAGAGCCTCCATGCGATCCTTCACGGCGTCGAGATTCTCCTGCACCTGCTCACTCTGGCGCTCGATGTCCTCGATCTTTGCTTCAGGTTCGCGAAGCATCTCACTGAGCGCGGTCATCGGATCGACCGCCATTTCACCGAACGCCTGCTGCACGAGTTCCTGCTGCCGGGCGATTTCAGGCGGCAGAAAATCTATCTCGGGTGATTGTTCAGTCAGTTTCTTCAGTTCCTCAGCCAGAGCTTTGACCAGCTCGACATTGCTGTCTTCGCGATTGGCCAGTTCGGTCAGCTCATGCCGCAACTTCTGGTCATGGAATTCGGTGTTTTCTGCAGGATCGGTCTTCTTTTTCTCCGCCGCCAGGTCCACCACGGCTTCATGAATCTTCTCCTGTTCATCCAGCAGCGTCTCCAGCTTGTCACGGAAAGTTTCCGTTTCTTTCTCGTACACGTCGAAGACCTGATCGGCAGCCTGTGCGTCATCAGCAACAATACGGATTGAGTGCACAGGACTTACCGCGCTTTGATTTTTTCGGTCGCGCGCTTCCAGGCGGAACCTGAGCGTCTCGCCGATAGCCGCGTTCTCCTCAAGCAGGTTGAGAATGATCGCTCCGGAAGCGCTACGTCGCGTCGTGTCATAGGTCTTCACCACACGGCTATCGAACGGTTCGTTCTCATCCTTCTGCACTTGCAGAACAATTGTATCAAGCCCGAAATCGTCGTAGGCCGAGAAATGAATCGCAACACCCACCGGCGCGCTGACGACAAGGTCGATACCAGGCTGATCAACGGAGATTTGCGGCGGGTTGTCCAGGAGTGCCGTTATTCTGCCTTCCTGGGCGCGCTGATTGGGATGGTTCAGCCGATTTCTCAACTCGACCCGATAGTATCCGTTACGAAGAAGCGGGAAGGTGCCGCTCCATTGGGAGCGCTCACTATTACCGGACAAGGGTGCGAGCGGGAACCAGCCGGCGACGACCAGTTCACGGTCGAGCTGCGGGTCGGCGGGCAACACGCCGGCGGCACCCCAGAAACAGCCAGTCGGTAGTTTCTTCGGGATCTTTTTGCCTTCGGGCGGGGGGTGACCTGTAGCGGTCTCCACAAACGTCCAGACGCCGGGTACGTAGTCCTTCGCATAGCTGCGCAGGTGCTGGATGATAACGCCTTCTTCGTTGAATTGATAATTGTCCTGTCCTGTCGCGGCCGGGATATAAACTGACACGCTGCCCTTCTGGTTTTCCGGCAATGCCGCGAGCTCATTCCCTGCCATATCGTAGAATTCGATCCGCTGCCCCTCGTGGCGTGCAACGACATCCACGGCTCGCATGCCGAGCACCGATGGCCGCGCCAGCCCGCCGAAAACAGTGAAGCGGATACCGCTCAGGCGCTTGTTCTCGAGGCCAACCAACTCAGGTGTCACTTCAAGGCGGGTCAGTTTGCCGGATTGCGGCAGTGCCCCCATGAACCGGCGACTGGCTGTGTCCGACTGGCCCCGGGCGATGCTGTCAGCCCCCCAATAGGCTCGATGCTCCCAGCTTTCGCCATCGTGCCATTCAACCATGATCGTTTCGGGCTGGCGCCAGGGCACCAGGAATACATCGGTAAACAGCGCATCGCCTCGACGTATTTCGAAGCCCTGCTTGGCCTTGTCAAAACCATGACCGTGCGCACCCTCGACCGACGTTGCCCCGTGCAGGCGACGACTTGTCAAGGTCTCGTCCCAGAGCCAGTCGCTCTCGAATTCAACCCCCTCAGGGGGGGCATCGTTGAACCAGAAACGTTCCAAACCGAGCCGTCGCAGCTGCAGCATCTGTATCTGCCCCTCGACCGCGTCGCCTTCAACATCGACGACGACTTCAGCGATACTGCGGCGCGGGCCAGTGACGTGTGGGACATTCGGCGCGCCGACAACTGGTGCACCCGGGATATAGGCCGGATACCGCACGACAGTCTGCAAGGCGACGATTTCCGGACGATCGAGCATGTTCACCTGATACTGCTTGCTCCAGGTGCCGCTGCCGTAGACGCGATAGGACAGCGAATGCTGCAGCCCGGTGAGCTGATAGCTGGTATGATTGTCCTCGACTGCCGGAAAGGTGAAAGCCAGCTTCTTTTTCTCACCCTTGTTATCGACAGTAAAAATTTCGAGACGCAGCGGATCGTCGCCGCCGGGACGGTCGACCTCTCCTTTAGTGACTATGACATTGAAGTCAAGATCGGAACCGCGCAACGTGTCGTAGCTGCCGGGCGACTTCTGGTCGCCCACAAGGACGTGGTACGAGACGCTGGTTACCGGCGGGATATCGGCGAACGGCTTTAGGATACGTGCCAACGCGTTGGGCAGGCGGGCAGAGGCAATAGAGAAAGCAACGGCAAGGACCACGAGCGAGCCAAGTGCGAAGATCGCGGAACGCTTCAGGCTGTACCGGTCAAGCGCGTCCTGTGGCCGAAAATTGCGAATACGCTGGAGCGCCTCGTGGATCAGCCGACGGTGGAAAGCCGACGATTGCGTCGGGGCGTTGCCGGCGGCAAGGTCCACGCAGCTGACAATGCGGTTGTGAATGCCGGGCATTTCCCGTTCGATGCGCCGCGCCACAATGCCACTGCTGAGTTCTCTCAGCAGTGGTCGTAATGCGCCAATGACAAAGACCCACGCGGCTGGCACCACGATCAGCAGCAGGCAGATCACACGGAACACTGGCGACCATGCCATGACCAAGTCGGAGACAGTGACTATCAACACTGTGCTCAACAGCACGCCAACCGTTATGCCAACGCCGGTAACAACCCAGCTCGAGCGCAGCAGCGACCGCGTTCGATCGATCAGGCGGAGGATCGGCGAAGCATTGCCGCTATCGTCGTCGATTGGTGTGGTATTCTCTTTCATGGGATTCCGTTCTACTCCGGAGCCGGCAAAGCCGCATGGGGGCGAGAGGCGAAAAGGTCAATGAAGGGGTTTTCCGATCCCTCTTGCCTTTCACTTTTCACTCTTTGACTCATAAGGTTCTCGTCCTTCCACAATTATCCACAAAAAGCGACTGCCCCTCACCCTTAATTATTCACCAACATTCTTCGTGGACCTACTGAAAGTTTGTGAATAATGCAGGTTCAGACACGTCACGGTGCACTGCGTTCGGTCGTTTCGTCGATGTTGGCGCCGGTCATTTTGCCGAGCCAGGTGCCGCGGACAAACTCGCGCAACCGCTGCGACGAACTGAGCCGACTTTCATCGTCATCGTCGCCTACGGGGCCGCCGAGGGTTGAGAGAAAGAACTCGATACCGATGATGATGAACAGAATCACGATCAGGGGCCGCCAGATCTCGTGTTCGTCACCGATACTGCCGTGCAACTGCTGCGCTTCGGCCGAAGCGTCAATTGTAGTCATCTTCGTGTCCGGCAGGAGCGCAGCAACCTGTGGACCGGTCAGGGTCGTAAAATCGGATTCCTCCG
>CAJWLW010000182.1 GCA_913042885.1 uncultured Lentisphaeria bacterium
CCGCGCAAACACAAGGAAGTGACAACCAATGGCTGAGCAAAGAAATTCGGACGGCATGGAAAAGCGCTACGAGGATTTTTACCAGAAGCTGCGCGTGCGAATCCGCAAGTGGATCAACGAGTCCGAGAAGGAACACAAGTGGACTGAAATCCTGCTGCTTGCGCCCGACCTGTTTCATCTGCTCGTCTGTCTGCTCTTCGACAAGGATGTGCCGGAACGTGAGAAGACGAAAATCCTGATGGCTATCGCCTACTTCATCTCGCCGCTCGACCTGCTGCCCGAGCTGCTGCTCGGTCCGGTCGCCTTCGTCGACGATGTTGCGATCGCCTGTTTCGTCCTGAACTCATTGATGAAAAACGTCGAACCGGAGATCATCAACAGGCATTGGGCCGGCGAGGACAACGTTCTCGAGCTCGTCGAGATTGTCGTTTCCCATGGCGATGCCTGGCTCGGCAGTGGCTTGTTCCGGCGCATCAAGAGGTTCCTGGACAAAACTGAAAAGAAGCAAAAGTGACGCTGGCACACGACGACATCGCCGCCCTGGACAAGCATTGTGTCTGGCATCCGTTTACCCAGATGCAGGACTGGACGGCCGCCGATCCGGTCATCATCGAGCGGGCCCAGGGCGTGCGGCTCGTTGACATTCGCGGCGATGAGTATTACGACGGCGTTTCGTCGTTGTGGCTCAATATTCACGGACACCGTGTCCCGGAAATCGACGCGGCGATCCGTGACCAGCTCGACCGGGTCGCACACTCGACCCTGCTGGGACTCGCCAACATCCCGTCGGCACGCCTGGCGGCGAAGCTTACAGAGCTCACACCGGCTGGGCTCAATCACGTCTTTTACTCCGACAGCGGTTCCGAGTCGGTCGAGATCGCGCTCAAGATGGCGTATCAGTACTGGCGGTTGCTCGGGCAGGAGCGCAGCCGATTCATCAAGATGACAAACGCCTACCACGGCGATACTATTGGCGCTGTCAGCGCTGGCGGCATTGACTTGTTCCATTCGACCTACCGCGACCTGCTCTTTCCCACTTTCGAAGTGCCGTACCCGTACCCGTACCGCTTCGATGGCTCGGTCGATGACTGCGTCGCCCACTGCCTGGCGGCGCTCGACGACATTCTGACTGACCACGCCGACGACGTTGCCGGCCTTATTGTCGAGCCTCTGGTACAGGGCGCTGCCGGTATGATCATGATGCCCGAGGGCTTTCTCAAGGCGCTCGAACAGCGATGTCACGATAGCGGTGTCCTGCTGATCACCGATGAAGTCGCCACCGGCTTCGGGCGCACCGGGCGGATGTTTGCCTGCGATCACGAAGACGTCTGCCCCGATATCATGACCCTGGCGAAAGGATTGACCGGCGGTTACCTGCCGCTGGCAGCGACAGTTACGTCCGAGGCGATTTTCGAGGCGTTTCTCGGTGAGTACAACGAGCAGAAAACGTTCTTCCACGGCCACTCCTATACGGGCAACCAGTTGTGCTGCGCCGCGGCCCTGGCCAGTCTGGAATTGTTCGAGACGAGCAATCTGCTGGCGCGCGTCAACGAGAACCATGCGATCATTCGGCAGGCGCTTGCGGAGATCGCAGAATGCGAACACGTCGGCGAGGTGCGGAACCGCGGTTTCATGACAGGTATCGAACTGGTGCACGACAGATCGACTCGCGAACCATACGCCTGGCAGGAGCAGATCGGCGTCAAGGTCTGCGACCGCAGCCGCGAGCTCGGCATGATCGTGCGGCCGCTCGGGCACGTGGTCATTTTCATGCCGCCGCTGGCCAGCACGGCCGCGGAGCTGCAGGAGATGTTGTCAATCCTGCACCGCTCAATTTCCGAGGCCACCGAATGAACGGACTGTTCATAACAGGTACCGACACCGGCGTCGGCAAGACGTGGATCGCCGCAGCATTGGTGGCGGCACTCCGCGGTCGCGGCCGCAGCGTTGGCGTTTGGAAGCCAGTGCAGAGCGGCTGCATGCTCGGCGACACCGAGGCCGACAGCTATGTTCTGCGCCGGATCTCCGGTGTCGACGATGCGGAGTCCGCAATTTGTCCCCTGTCGTTCGAAGCGCCACTGACCCCGATGCTGGCGGCGCGGCTTGAGGGCAAGTCGATTGACTTCGATGACCTGGTTGCTGCGGGCCGGCCGTTGTTCGAGAAGTACGAGTCGGTATTCGTTGAAGGTGCCGGCGGCCTGGCGGTGCCGCTTACCGAGCGACACCTGGTCGTCGACCTGGCGGCGCACCTCCAGCTGCCGTTGCTGGTCGTGGCGCGGCCGGGGCTCGGGACGATCAACCACTGCCTGCTCACCGTCGATTACGCACGGCGTCACGGCTTGACGGTCGCCGGCATAATTTTCAATGGTTACAAGCAGGAGTTGCCGCCCGAGTTTTCCTCTGTCGCCGAGATAGCAGCGGCCGGGGGCTCTGAAAGCGAGCCGTCGAACCCTTATCTGGTGGCGTCGTACGGCAACGTACCGGTTCTCGGCACTATCCCATGGATGAGGGATTTGCAAGCTCTTGTCGCAACGATAGGTTCCCATGTGGCTCTGGACCGAATCGAACAAGGCGCATTAAGGGGTACGGACGGGCAACCATGATGACAATTGACACAACGATGGTCTGGCATGAGCTCGCGGACAAGGCACTGGAAGGCATCTGCCCAAGTGAGGCGGAGTGTCTCGCCGTGCTCTCCGCCGACGATGATCAGCTCCTGTCTGTGCTTGATGCCGCGTTCCGCGTGCGACGCGAATATTTCGGTCGCAAAGTCAAGCTCAATATGCTGCTCAACGCCAAGAGCGGCTACTGTCCGGAGGACTGTGGTTACTGTTCCCAGTCGAAACTTTCGTCGGCGCCGATCGACGAGTATCCGATGGTCGACAGGTCGGTCATTATCGAGGGTGCCAAAGCGGCCATGGAACGGCGTGCCGGGACGTATTGCATCGTCTGCAGCGGCCGCGGCCCGACGCCGAAACAGCTCGATATCATTGAGGACGCCGTGCGCGAGATCAAGGCGACTACACCGCTCAAAATCTGCGCCTGCCTCGGGCTGCTCAAGGACGGCGATGCCCAGCGCCTCGAGGCTGCCGGTGTCGACCGCTACAACCACAATATCAACACCAGCGCCGGCCACCACGACAGCATCACCAAAACGCATACCTATGACGACCGCGTCGACACGGTGGAGAAGGTCAAGGAAGCCGGCATCTCGCCGTGCTCCGGAGTGATCGTTGGGATGGGGGAGACGGATGAGGACATTGTTCAGATGGCGTATGCCCTGCGCCGGCTCGATGCCGATTCGATCCCGGTCAACTTCCTGCATGCCGTTGCCGGCACGCCGCTGGGTGACCAGAAACCGTTGCCGCCGGCGAAATATTTGAAGATCCTGGCGATGTTCCGCTTTGTATGCCCGACCAAGGAAATCCGGGCCAGCGGCGGGCGCGAGGTCAGCCTGCGCAGCCTGCAGCCGCTGGCTTTGTATGCTGCCAACTCGATTTTCGTGGGGGATTATCTCACCACGCCCGGCCAGGCAATCGAAGCCGACCACCGCATGATCGAGGACATGGGCTTCGAGATTGAAGAATTTTGCGACGATGCATGAATATTTTCAGTCTGTATTGGGTCTAAGACGATAGCGCCGGAACCCGTTCGTCGCGATCTAACAACTTCAGATCAGGGGATCAAAAATGTACAGGACAGCAGTAGCGATTGCCGCTATGGCTTTGATGGGGGGCTGCGTAACGATGGACTCGGCCTACGAAGGCGCCACCCGAACCACCAATCCCGATGCCACGAAGGTGCAGACCGATATCCGTTGGACGGGACGACAGCCGCGCATCCGTCCGGTGCCGGCCGAAGACAAGTTCGTCTACTTCACCGCGCGCAGCAGCGCCGGTGTCGACATTGACCTGACGCCGGCGATCGAACATCAGCTCGAACAGCGCGGCTACCGGCTGGCGCGGAACATCGACGAAGCGCAGTTCGTGCTCGATGCCGACCTGAGGCACTTCGGCGAACAGCGCACGCGCAGCAACACCGGCGCCGTGACCGGCGCGATCATCGGCGGTGCCGCCGGCGGTGCCACCGGCAATAACGTCAAGGAATTTGACCGTACCACCGGCGCCGTGGGCGGCGCTATTCTCGGTGGTGTTATTGGCCATGTGCTCGACAACCGTAATAAGATGGTGGAGATCAAGCTGATCGTGGACGTGACCATTGGCGAGCGCCTGCGCGACGGCATATCGACAGAGGAGACTGCACCGAGCGGCGCCGGTTCCGTAGGGCGCGATTCGTACACCGGCGATAAATACGGTGAAAGCGGCCGGTACGAATCGGAATCGCACGAGGACCGGGGCGTCAAGGTGAGTGACGGCTTCCTGTATCACGACAATCAGGTGGTTGCCTCGGCCCGCAAGATGAAGCTGACCATGTACGAAGCCGAGCCGCTGCTGATCGCCCGCCTTTCCCGTGCCATCGCCAGCGCCCTGCCGTGATCTGAGATTTCCTTATGCCCCGGCGCGGGTCGAATAGCGAGCCTGGAGGCTCGTGGTCCTGGTGCTGCATGTTTTCTTGATCATGGCGACTGTTACACAATTTGAATGTGTGCCTCGTTCGTGCCATGTTCAGCCGCCAGACAAGTAGTCAGGCTGAACTGCCCATCAATAAAAGGATACCGATGCCATGAGTCAGGAAGCCTTCATCCTCGATCTCGCCAAGTTAGTGATTGCCGCAGCGTGGGCCGACGGGGAGTTGTCCAACGACGAGATCAATGCGCTCAAAGACCTGCTGTTCAACCTCGAGGAAGTCTCGGGCGAAGACTGGGCAGTGCTCACGATGTATATGGAGAGCCCGCCCAGTGACGCGGAGGCAAAGGAGCTGCTTGAGCGTGTTCTCGGGGGGATCCGGACCAGTGAGAACAAGATGCTTACCTTGGCAACGCTGGAGAACCTGTTCCGCTGTGACGGCACCGTTACGCCGGAAGAACAGGCCCTCCTGGATCAGGTCGAGGGTGACATTGCCAACATCAACACTGGTCTTTTTTCGGGATTCTCCCGGGCCTTGAAATCTGCAATCGGGGAGCGCAATTCTTCAGTCGAGTCGTCCTTGCGGGAACATGCCTCGGACGACTACATCCGCAACACTATCTACTTTGACTTGAAGCGAAAACAGGACGAGAGCGGAACGACCGTCAACAAGTCGGAATCAGAGCTGCGTGAGCTCTGTTTCGCAGTCGGATTGCTCGCCCACGTCGCCAATATAGATGCAGAGATTACAAGCGAGGAACAGGAAGCCATTCGCAGCGTCATCCGCGAAGACTGGGGGCTGTCGGAAAGCGAGGCTCATCTGTTGGTAGAAATCAGCTGCGACCGCACGACCAAGGGGCTGGACTACCATCGCCTTTCCAACGGATACTTCGAATGCACCACGTGGGAACACCGCAGAGAGTTTGTGAAAACGCTCTTTCGAATCGCAAATGCCGCGCAAAAGACGAGCAACGACGAGATCGAAGGAATCCGTGACATGGCAAGGAGCCTCAAAGTTTCACATAAGGATTTCATTGCCGCGAAAAAGACGATATCGAACGAGGACCGGAGCGGTCTGTAGGGCGGTTCGTTTCCATAGGCAATGTGATTTATGCAGCCGGCGCCCTGTCATCCAATGGATTCGGTGCTTTACGGTTCGGTTTCACAGGCAGGAATGCGCCGTTTCGCAATGACAGATTAATTCGCAGTCGGCCTCCTTGTACTGCCATCGCATCATTCTTATGTTGTCCGCTGATCAAAACCTCCGGAGGACGAGATGAAGATTCTGGCGTTCATGGCACACCCCGACGATGCCGAACTTCTATGTGCCGGCACATTGGTTCGCCTTCGTAAGGCCGGCCACGACATCGCCATAGCGACGATGACCTCGGGTTCCTGCGGCTCCGCCACGCTTGGACCGAAGGAGATTTCTGACATACGCAGAGTAGAAGCAGCCAATTCCGCCGCTGTCATCGATGCGGACTACCACTGCGCCGAGATCCCCGATCTGGAAATTGTGTTCGACAATCCCAGCCGTCGCAAAGCCAGTGATATCCTGCGTCTGACCCAGCCGGACATCGTCATCACGCACTATCCGCAGGACTACATGTATGACCACGACATGACGTCGATGCTCGCGCGTGACGCCACATTCGGTGGAACGCTGCGCAACTACCCGACCGATGTTGACGCTCCGCCGGTCGGACAAATTCCCTACCTCTACTACGCCTCGCCGGTTGACGGTGTCAATGCTTTCGGTGAGTTGATTGAATATCAGTTTGTTGTCGACGTGACCAGCACGATCGAGACAAAGGTCGAGATGCTCGCCTGCCACGCGTCGCAGCGCGAGTGGCTGCGTGCGCAGCACGGCCTCGACGAGTACATCGAGTACATGCGACGGGAAACCGGCCGCATGGGAGCCACCGGCGGGTATGACTATGGCGAAGGCTATTGTCAGCACCTCGGACACCCGTACAGGCACGACAACATCATTCTTGAATTGCTCGGGGACGCATGAGCACGGCTGCACATACCGGTGGCGAAGCTGTTGTCGAAACCCTTGCTGCTGCGGGCGTTGATACAGTCTTTGGAATCCCCGGCGGCCACAGCCTGCCGATCTATGCGGCACTGCATGGGCACAGTCAGGTACGGCACGTGCTCGGACGCCATGAGCAGGGACTCGGCTACATGGCCGACGGCTATGCCCGGGCCTCCGGTCGTTTGGCCGCTGTGACAACGACCAGCGGTCCCGGGGTTGCGAATATCGTCGCGGCAATGGCCCAGGCGACGACCGACAACGTGCCGATGGTCGTCGTATCGAGTGCCCCGTCCGCCGCACTCATCGGCCGGAATCGCGGCGGCTTACACGACCTCAACAACGCGATCGAACTGGCGCGGCCCGCGTGCCGCTACGTTGCTCACGCCGATGCGGTCGACGAAATATCGCCGAAACTGGCCGAGCTTATCCGTAACCTGCGCTGCAACCGGCCGGGCGGTGCGTTTCTCCAGGTGCCGACAAATATCCTCGGGGCAACCGCCGACACGGCGATCTGCTCCAGTGATGGTGACCGGCTCGCACCCGACATGGGGACTGTCGCCGCTGCTGCAGAGTTACTGCAGACCGCTACGCGCCCGTTGATTATTGCAGGCTATGGTGCGTTGCTGGCTGGTGCCGGACCCGCGATTCAGGCACTGGCCGAGAGGCTGGACGCTGTCGCAGCGACTACGACGCTGGCCCGCGGGCTCCTCGGTGCGCAGTCCTGGGTGGTGTTCGACGACGGCGCGACACCGTCGGCGCTGACGAAGATTTTCGCCGAAGCCGACGTCACGCTGGCGATCGGTACGATGTTTCGCCAGGAAGATACGGCCGGCTGGCAAACGACACCTGCAGGCCGGTTGATCCACATCGATATCGATGCGGCCGAGTTCGACCGCACGTATCCGGCGGACGTGAGCATCCATGCCGACGCCCGGCTGGCTGTGGAAGCGATGGTCGCGGCGTTGCCAGTGAGTACCCCCGGTGCCGAGGCGACGTGGCGGCAACATGCTGCGGGACTGCAGCACGAACGCCTCGAAGCGTGCCGGCAGCATCCGGCAATGCAGTTTACCGAGGCACTGCGCGAAATCATCCCTCAGGACACCATCGTATTCGCCGACCGGTGCAACGTTGGTTACTGGATGTATCGAGGCGCTGCTGCGTATGAACCGCGGACGTTCAATTATCCGATGGGCTATGGCGGACTCGGCAGCGCGCTGCCGCAAGCCATCGGCGCTCGCCTGGCATGTCCCGAACGGCGTGTCCTGTCGATCATCGGAGACGGCGGCATGCAGTTTACGTTGGCGGAACTGGCGGTGGCCGTGCAGGAGCAGACAGCGTTTACACTGCTGATTTCGAACAACGAAGCCTACGGCGCTATCCAGGCCGGGCTTGACAGGAACTTCGAAGGTGTCGATCCGTCCTTCGGCACGGCCCTGTCGGGGCCCGATTACGGGTTGATTGCAAAGGCGTACGGCATCGGCTACGCGCGGATCGACAGCGAAGCAGAACTGTTGCGGGTACTGCCGGAGCAGCTGCAGAACGACCAGTTGAACATCGTCGAATTCCGTAACGCCATTCCGGATCCGTAATTACGGGAATTTGTGGCATCTTGGCCGGCGGAACGGTTGCCCTCGACCGTTGTATCGCGAGTTGCGCAGGGCAAATTCCCGGACGTTGCGCTGTGTGGTCGGCGCTTACGCCCACATTGAAAATATTTTTTCGATGTCCGTATAGTCAGCGTC
Organism: uncultured Lentisphaeria bacterium; assembly: GCA_913042885.1. The sequence continues at coordinate 8,307 of CAJWLW010000182.1, forward strand.
TGACACGCCCTCACCACTCCGGTTGAATGACGTAGAATCAGTCGTCGTGACCTTTGAGGTTGCGCGGCACGTCCTCGGTAACCGAAGACGAATCCATGTCGATGATCTCGTCGCCGTTCTCGGTAGGCTTTGTCGACCATTGCGCCGAGAAGCTCCAGCCGTTGCCATCTGCCGACTGCTGCCCCTGCGTCGCTTGCATGCGTTTCTGGAAATGGGCCACGATGCGCTCGGCCAGCCATCGCCGGGATGGCGGAACCAGCAGCAGAAACCCGACCGTGTCGGTAATAAACCCGGGCGTCAGCAAAACAGCGCCGGCGAAAAGAATCATCGCCCCTTCGAGCAGCGGCGCACTCGGTAACTGGCCGCGGGACAAGGCCCGCCGAATTTCGAACCACGTCCGCATGCCCTGCTGCTTCGCGAGGCCGGCGCCTATGATACCGGTCAGCACGGCGAGTGCCAGGGTCGGCAGCCAGCCGATCCGCCCGCCCGCTGCCAGCAGCAGCACGAAATCTGCCGCCGGCACAACGATCAGCACCAGGATCAGCAGTAGCAGGACATTTGTTCGCGTCGATTTCTGCATATTTGACAGGTTACGGGGATTGCCGGCAAGGTTTCACCGGATTCACCCGAAATGTTGCTTTTGGTGAAAGATTGCATAGGTTATAAGTTTATGCCAATAGAGGCGATCGACTTCCAGCCGGCCCCCCACCCAACAAGCATTGCAGGACGAGTTTAGACCTTGCGTTTCCAGTGTCATAAATGCAAAGGCATCGTCGCCATCGACGATAGTGAATTCGGTAAGCCAGTTGGCTGCGGACACTGCCAAAACGTCACCATGGTGCCTGAATCCCGTTTTTCAAAGGGCGCCGTCATCAATGATTTCGTCATTCGGGACGTTCTGGGTACGGGGGGCATGGGCAAAGTATATCTGGCCCATCAGGTGTCTCTGGACCGGCCCGTGGCTCTGAAAATTCTGCTCGAGAAGTATGCCGAGGAGAAAGAGTTCATCATCGACTTCATCAAGGAAGCCCGTGCCGCGGCCCGCCTGAACCATCCCAACATCGTACAGTCATACGCCGTCGGCGCGGAGGAAGGGATCTACTTCTTCGCCATGGAGTACGTCGAAGGCACGACTTTGAAGGATGTCTGTGACCAGCGCCAGAAACTGCCGTGGCGCGAGGCTTTCGAGATCGGCCAGCAGATCGCGGAAGCGCTTGATTTCGGCTGGAAAAATCAGCAGCTGATCCATCGCGACGTCAAGCCGGACAACATCATGCTCGCGAGCAACGGTCTCGCGAAGCTGGCCGAC
>CAJWLW010000183.1 GCA_913042885.1 uncultured Lentisphaeria bacterium
AAGATCTTGTGACCGTGTTCGTGCGCGCCTTTGATCGACCGCTGGTAGTCCGGCACCATGAACGTTTCCGGGTCCCAGGTCATCAATCCCTGGCGGTGCAGCAGGAACTCGCGCGGGGTGAAAAACCATTGCTGGTGCCGGTCCGTCATCAAGGCGCCGGGGTGGGCCAAGATGGGATAATCCAGCAAGTCACCCACGATATCCAGAAAGTCGTTGCCGCAAGCGACCCAGACTTTGCCACCACCGTCGTGGATCGCCTGGAAGCTGTCACGCTCCGAGCGCAGTCGCTCGCCGGAGAATTCATCGCCCCCCATGAAACAGGCGTCGGTATAGCCACGGGCCCTGACCCAGTCGACGACCTTTCGGGTCGCTTCGGTGCTGCTCCTTTTCTCTTCTTCGGTCAGCGCACCTTCCTTCATAATGACGCCACCACCGTCAAACATGAACAGCGGCACGCCCTTCGGCATGCCCGCCTTTTCGCGGATATCCAGGACGAAACTCAATACTTTGAATTCGGGTTCCCCGTCGGCGTCGAGGCCGGCGCCGTAGTAGCTGACTGGATTGGTGCAGCCGTGCTCGACCATGTTGCGGCATTCCGCCAGGTACTGTTCGGGAGTGACCGCGTTGTAACGCTCGACGAGATTCTCCGGCATGCCTGGGTAATTCACCATAGTCGGATAGTAGGCGCCGTAATGAAACTGCGGCGGCTGCAGATCGAACGGCGGCACGGTGACTTCGAGGGACAGGGTCTTTGTCGGGCCGTTTGCGGCCGTGACCGTCACGGTCGACCGATAGGTTCCCGATGGTGCATCATCGGGCACATGCACAGTGATCCAGAACTGGCGAAAATCCGTGACGTCCCCCGGTTGCAGAGTATCCGTGTCGATCAGTTCTTTGAGGAGTTGGTTGATCTTGCTGTGCCCTGCCTTGTATTCTGCGAGGGAAGCCGGTTTACCGTCCGGCCGAATGGGCCCCTTGGTCAGCTCGCGGAAGTACCTGGGAGTGTGCTCGACGATCTGCATCATTCCCGGGTCGTGCACCAGCACCCACGGCAGGGTTTCAAACGTCCAGGTGATCGCCATGGTAAACTTCTGCGCGATCCGCACGTCGACGGTCGCAGCGGGCAGCTCGCCGCCGGCACCTTTCAGAGGGCCGACCTTTACCATCACCTGTTTTAACGGTGCATCGGTCTCGACGAGGAACGATGCCGGCTCGTATTCGCCGCGGGCGCACATAACAGACATCACCGTCTCGTCGCGGCACTCGATCGGCAACGCTTCGCCTTCCAGAATCGGGTTGTCGTTGATTGGCGGGTCGATGACGTAGGTGCGGTAGTCGGCACCTGTCGATACACCAGTAAGGAGGAGTCCGAGCAGCAGGTTTCGTGGGATCATGATAACCTCTTATTTGTTGTTCAAATCTCGCTAGCTTGAAAAAGTAAATGCAACTACGTCGATTGCAATGTGCCGGGTTCTGATGCGGCGGGCCAGGGGGTGCAGAAATTGTCTTGCCTTTGAATTGGGACCTCGCACAACACAATGGAAGATCGCCAGGGCCTGTCCCCTGAAAATCGGGCCCGAAAATTTAGTATCCGATAATTTGCACTTGGAATTTTTCCATAGAATTCCTTCGCCCGTTTCCCAGTGCCACCCAAGTGATGGCCCGACAAAATAAACGCTGACGCGGGCCCCGATGCCCGGCGGCTCGAGATGGCCCGTCGAATTCACCTGCTGCGGCAGTAAGGCATTACTACCAGTTTCACAGTTTCACGATAAGGAGCGATCGCAGAACGGATAAAGGATGTGGTGCCCGTGTTACTGCTGACCTATGGTCGAAGGGGCCTTGAATGATGAACAGGGAAACGATCAGATACATCTGCCCGCACGTGCCCCCGTTTGTGGTGGACAGCACGGTTGAACGGTAGGTTTACCCAAGTTATGTTGGGCTCTTCCCATCGGGGGAGGCTTCCTCGAAGATAAAGCAAGACCCGGCATGTCGATGGGTAGCGGCAATGGGATGAAAGGAGAAAGAACATGAAGATCACAGCAGTCAAGTGGTTTGCACCGACCATCACGGCGAGAAGCGTATTCTTGGTCAAGATCGAGACGGACGCCGGGATATACGGGCTGGGTGAGGCAGGGACAGTCAGCCGCGAGAAAGCCCTTGGCGGGATGATCGACCATTTCGCCCAGTTTCTCGTCGGCATGGATCCACGGCGCATCGAGCACATTTGGCAAACCCTCTATCGCAGCCAGTATTTTGAGGGCGGCACGGTTATGGCTGCGGCTGTCTCCGCGGTGGACATCGCTCTCTGGGACATTCTGGCCAAGTCCTTGAATGTTCCCGTCTATCAGCTCCTCGGCGGGCGGTCCCGGGATTACGTCACTTGCTTTGGGGACGCCGGCACACTCACAAGCGAGAAGTGCGTTGAGGAGGCTCAGGGGCTTGTTGAACGGGGTTTCCGCACGATTCGCTTCAATCCCGGGATGGCGACGGAGGGATGGAGTCAAGAGGGTGACGAGCCGTACGAGCCGCTCGAATCGCTCGAGCTCGCCGCTCATTGGCTGGGGGAGGTCCGAAAGACCCTCGGGCCGTCCATCCAGCTCAGTATTGACGTGCACCATCGTTTCTCAGTCGCCGAAGCAGCCCTGTTCTGCAAGAAGGCTGAAGCTGCGGACCTCATGTTCGTGGAGGAACCGATCCGAAGTGAGAACCCGCGAGCCTACGCCGCCCTGCGTCGAATGACCGATATGCCCTTCGCTATCGGAGAGGAGTTCTCCAGCAAGTGGGCATTCGTACCCTTCATAGAGGAGGGGCTCATGAACTTTGCCCGCCTAGATCTGTGCAACGTGGGAGGGTTCACGGAATCGAAAAAGGTCGCCGGATGGTGCGAGGCCCACTATATCGACGTGCTACCCCACAATCCGCTCGGGCCGGTTTCCACCGCTGCCGCCGTCCACTTCTGCACCGCCATCAACAATTTCGCGGTGCTCGAGCCGAGTGGGTGTTTCGCGAGTTACCCGAGTGATCTCTTCCCCGAAAGTCCAGTCCTGGACGGAGATAAATACCGGGCCAATGAGAGTCCCGGGCTGGGAGTGACCTTTAATGAAGATGCGGTGGCAGATTACGCGTTTAACTATTACGAAGCACCGCACTGGAATAGGCGTGACGGATCATATACAAATTGGTGAAAACGCGTGAGCGGTGTTGACAACTGGAAGGCAGTGTACGGATCCGGGGTGATCGTGCGAGAGTGTCGCGCGCTTAGCTCCTACGTCGGGGTGACGTCGCCAAGTGCGTGGCGTGCGGTTGCTCCCCTGCTGCCTGTTCCACCGGTCGGAAACGCGTTCGTGACAAGCCAGGAGGAAGAATACCTGCTTGACCTGGTTCAGAAGCTGCCCCAGGCTGAACTGGTCCTGACAGTCGGAGGCGGCAAGGCCCTCGATGCAGGCAAGTTCGTTGCCTGGAAGAGGGACCTTCCCTACGTGATGATTCCCACCATCGTGTCAACCGGGTCGGTCTTCCAGCCGTTCGTTCCTACCAGACACAATAACAAGATTCACAGGGTCATTGAGACAAGTTCGCCGGAATGCGTGCTTTTCGATACGGACGTTATCGGCGCCGCGCCGCCGCACCTTAATGCGGCAGGGATGGCGGAGTGCATCTCCTGGCTCGGCTGCATTGCCTCGTGGCGATGGTGGAGTGCCGCGGGGTTGGGCGGCCCCCCCTGGGATGAGGAGATCGCCGGGGAAACACACGAGTGGGTTCGCCAGCGCGTGAGCGCCTACGCGTCGGACCTGGATTCGGAAGGGCGGCCTGGCGAGCGCGGGATCCGCACTGCAGCGGAGGTCAACCGCGAACGCCACCACCTGCGGCTGTCCTTGCTGGGGGCCGCTCATGCCCTTTGTCATATCTTTGAGAACACCTTCCTTTGGACGCACGGCCGCGATCTTTACCACGCTGAAGGCGTGGCCCTTGGCACACTCTTGGGTTGTCACCTTTACGGCTGGGGGTTCGATGAAGCGAAGGAGCATTTTGCTGCGTGCGGCACTCGGTTTCGCCCCCGGGAGATCGGTTGCACCTGGGACGAGGTGCGCGCGAGCTTCAGCCGCATCCCTGAGCATGCTGACCACCTTGAGTGGGCAGAAACCTTCTTCCACAAGCGTTCGTTATCCGATGAGACCTTCCAGGAGATGGCACGGCGCATTGACGCCGATTGAAGCGCCTGGATTTTTTTTGGACAGGTAGTTGACGCAATATTTCTCCGGGATTGCCTGCCGCGTCAGGAATCGCGCCTATTTTTTGTAGCCGTCGGGGCGTGCCGAGTGCCATGTCCAGGCGGTCTCAATTATCGTCTGCAGCTCCGGAAATTGTGGCTGCCAGCCGAGTACCGCTGTTGCTTTGGCGGCATCCGCGATCAACCGCACTGCGTCGCCCGCGCGGCGCGGTGCGATGACGACCGGTATTTCCCGGCAGCTGATCCGGCGTGCTGTCTCGATTACCTCAAGGACGGAGTAGCCGGTGCCGTTGCCGAGGTTGATTGCCTCCGAGCTGCCGCCGTCCCGCAGGTGTCGCAGCGCTTTCAGGTGGGCCTGGCCGAGGTCAGCGATGTGGATGTAATCACGCACCGCCGTCCCGTCCGGCGTGTCATAGTCGTTGCCGAACACGGTCACCTGTGGCCGCTGTCCGAGGGCTGTCTGCAGGACGATCGGAATCAGGTGGGTCTCCGGCCTGTGGTCCTCGCCGCATCCCGGCAGCGCTCCGGCGGCGTTGAAGTAGCGCAGCGCCACGAATCGCAGGCCGAACGCTCTGTCATAGTCGATCAGCACCCGCTCCAGCATGAACTTTGACCAGCCGTACGGGTTGCATGGCGACTGCGGGTGCGTCTCGTCGATCGGCAGGTGTAGCGGTTCACCGTAGGTGGCGCAGGTCGACGAAAAAACGATGTATCGGACCGCCGCGGCCTGCAGCGCCGCCAGCAGTGTGAACGCCTGTGCCACGTTGTTGGAGTAATATTCATGCGGTTTTTTTACCGACTCGCCGACATCCGTAAATGCTGCGAAATGGATGCAGGCCTCGATCTCGTGTTCGCGACAGATTCTCGTGACCAGCGCGGTGTCACCGACGTCGCCCTCATAAAACGGGACGCTTGCAGAAACCGCGGCGCGGTGGCCCTTCGAAAGGTTGTCGAGCACCACGACCTGCTCGCCCGCCTGCTGTAGCAGCACCACCGTCACACTGCCGATGTATCCGGCACCGCCTGTTACGAGAATAGCCATGGAATGAATATAAGCGCATACCGGGCGCGTGCCTTGCGGCGCATTGTCATTCGGTGGCCAGCGCAGTGATTACCGGTATCAGGTTGGCAATGACACGCGCGAAGCGGTCGTAGTCGATCTTGTCCGGCGTGTCTTCCCGTGTGTGATAGTGAGGATAGCGGAACGGTGCGGTGTCCGTGAGCATGATCGCCGGATACCCGACCTGCCAAAAGGCCCAGTGATCGGACCAGCCGATGCCGGGCAGAAAACCGAACGTGGCAATGCCCTCGCATGGAAAATTGTTTTGCGCCCGGAACTCGCGCACAACCCGGCGCACCAGCGATCGAGACTTCGTATTGCCGACCACAGCGACGAAGTTGCCGGTGTCCGGATAGACGAGATTGAACGGCGACGGATACTGCTGTTTACCGGGTTCGTCGCTGTAATAGCCGATGGTTTCCAGACTGAGCATGGCGATTACATTGTCGTTGCGAGCATGGCAGGCTCGGGCATAGACCAGGCTGCCCATCGTCTCCTGGGAGAAATACGGCGGTTCTTCGTTGGCGAAGGCGACGAAGCGTACGGTGCGGTCGAGGTTTTGTCCCGCAAATGCCCGGGCCAGAGCCAAGGTTGCGACGGTGCCGCTGCCGTTGTCGTTGGCACCGGGGCAGCCGGCCACCGAGTCGTAGTGACCGCCGACAACGATAATTTCCTCAGGTTTTGTTGTGCCGCGCAGTTCGACCGAGAGGTTCTCCACCTCTATGCCGGAAACGTCGTAGGCTTGGTGCTGCACTTCGTAACCCATTGCTGCGAATGCCGCAGCCAGCCAGTCGGCGGCTTGCTGCAGTTCGTTGCGAGCGGCGAGATTGCGGTTGCCGATTGTCCCGCCCAGGTACGCAAGGTCACGGTGCAGGTCAGCTTTCAGATCTTCTTCGGCGGTGCTCAGGGGAACAAATGGGCCGGTGTAGGTCTCACCCGGCATGTGTACCATGAAGATGCCACAGCCAGCCGTGATCAGCCCCAGGACAATCAGGAGTGCAATGATACGGATCAATGCTTTGCGAGTGCAAAACTGAATGCGTGTCGCCGGTTGCCGGGCACCGGACGTCATGCCGTCGGCGCAGCTTCAGGCTCAGCCTGCTCATCGGCGGTGCTGTGCATGGCTGACGTGATGAACACGAGAATGGCATAGAGAAGCCCGTGCGCCATGGCGATGACCGGCCAGAGGTAACCGTGATTTTCGAACAGGCTTTGGGCGATCAGCAGCACGATCGCAATCGGAATCCAGGCGATCGTCAGGCCCAGGCTCGCCGGCAGCCGGAAAGTTTTTTGTCGGGTCAGGTCAAAGGCCAGCCAAACCATCAGAGCGACGAGGTAAGGGATAGCCGGGTTGTTCAGGATCGTGAGCATCTTGCCACCCAGACTGGCCAACGACGTTATGCAGTAGGCCATAGGCGACAGGGCCACGAGAAGACCAGCGATATTGAGCTGCGGCGAGTATCGCGCGAAACGGCCCATGCTGTCAAACTTTTTCAGCTTACCGCTGTGTACCACGAAGATGATGATGAGGAATGCCAAGCCATTTGTCAGGCCGGGCAGAAGATGGTTGATTTTGCTCTGGATATTGACACCCAGTGTTGCCGCTGTGCGGACTGCACTGAACGCCGGATAAACCCACAGCAGCAGCAGTCCCATCGTGATGCGCCTGACGATTTCGTCGCGGGAGCTGCGGTTGTAGATCTTGACGCGGCCCGGAAACTGGTTGGCGAACTGCATCAGCTTTGGCAGAATCAGACTCTGTGGGATGGCCATAAAGCGGTGCCAGGCTTCGTCGGCAGCAGAGAAGCGGGCGACAGTCTCGAGTTCGACTGCCGTGTTATACCTGTGCGCCACCTCTGTGTTGACGGCCCGCTGCAGAATATCGGAGAGGCGCTTCCAGGCGTTGGAACCGCCCAAGCGCAGGGCGTTCTGGGCGTCGATGACGTTACTCCAGCGGTCGTTTTGGATCCATTCAGGGATCTTGTCCTCGATGGTTTCTGTGATCACTTTGTCGATCCGCATGATGCGATCGTGCGCTTCCTGATCGTCAGCTGCCGGCCGCACTTCGCTGTTGTTCGGCGGCAACCGGAAGCGCCCCATGTCCATGATCTGCAGCAGGGCGTCCGAGTATTTGCCTTCACGAATGTATTTCTCGATGTTGTCGATCGATTCTTCTCGTGTCTTCGTCAGCGCCAGACAGTGCTCACACATTGTGGTGCGGCGGTCGCCGAGCTCGGTGCCGCGCCATGGCGGGGTGTCTTCAAGGATTTGCATGGCGTGCGAGAAACAGTTCATCCCGAGAATCAGCCCGGCCTGGGTGACGGCATGGTCGAGGGCGTTGCGGGTCATTTTCAGGTCGTTGTTGATCGTTGTGCAGGCGTCCTCGCCGAATACCCGATTCATGTAGTTGATGTTCGTCGTCAGCTTCGCCAGGTCGAACTCGATCTGGGCCTGCTTGGCGGCTTCGGTCAGCACTGTGCGCAGCTCGGCGATGTTCGTGTTGAAATTGACGACAACTTCGAAATCAGGGCTCTCCGAGAGGGCCTCCTCAGGTACGAGTTCCCGTAAATGTTCAGCCAGGCTGACGGCTTTCTCCAGATTTCGCACCCGCATGGCGGCATCCAGATCCATGAGCAAGTTGCGGCGCTCCAGAATAATTTCCCGCCATTTCCTGGTCAGTTCAGCGGCTTCCGGCTGGTTCTGAGAGGCAAACACTTTGAGGGTTTCGACGGCGGTCTCGAACTCAAGGAAATCGGCCTGGCTGCGGGCAGTCTGGATCACCGTCACCGACGATTCTGCCAGTTTGATGTCGCTGCCGCAATCCGGACAGAACTGCACGCCGACATGGTATTCCGCCTCGCATATCGGGCAGTCGGCGATGCCTTTCGCACCGCAATAGGCACAGTACGTGGCCTGATTTAGATTACTCTTCTCGCAGTGCGGGCATTGCCAGTGTCCTTCCGATGATCTCGCGTCAGGAGCGTCAACACCCGCCCTGCAGTCGGCGTGATCCATCGTCGCCTCAAGATCCCGCACAAATTCGCTCATCTTGGCATAGCGATTTGAACGCTTGTACGAGAGCGCCTTTGCCAGCGGTTTGGAAATGTCCTCACGCACCGCGGATTCCCGGAAATAGCGTGGCAATTCGGCCGTCATAATATACCAGAAGACAGCGCCCAGTGCGAAGATGTCGACGCGCGTGTCGACATTGGTTGCATCGCTCCACTGCTCCGGCGCGACGTACTCGGGCGTACCCAGCAACGTGCCTTGGCGGGTTATTTCCTCGGTCGGTTGCTTCTCAACCGGCCGCGCCAGCCCGAAGTCTACCAGCTTCGGTTCGAGATTGCCGTCGAGCAGGATGTTCGACGGTTTGATGTCGCGGTGGATGGTGCCCTGTTCGTGGGCGTAATCCAGTGCGTGGCACAGTTTGACGATCAACTGCTTGGCTTCGTCGGGTTCCAGCGGGCCGCGGATTTTAATGTATTGGTCGAGGCTCACCGGCGGTGTCGGTACGACTGGCGGGTCGTTGTCCAGAACCTCTGGCCCCGGGACGTACTCCATGACGATGTAGTAATCGTACTCGTCCTGGCCAATGTCGAAAATGCTGACGATGTGAAAATGGCCGAGAGACGCGATGGTCTGGGCTTCGCGCAGGAAGCGGCGCTGGATCTGCTTGCTCTTCGAGGACTGCACCAGCAGGCGCTTGATCGCGACATAACGATTCAGGCGTGTGTCCTGCGCCAGATAGACGATGCCCATTCCACCTCTGCCGATCTCGCGCACGATGTGATAACGTTCACCGATCACGCGCTTCGACAGCCCGTCTATCACCATTGACTCGCTCACCGTCAGCGTCAGTGTTTCGCCGAGGGTATCGTTGCCATCGATCTTCTCCTCCGGAGGTGCGTGCGTCTTGAGGTCGTCGGGGGACGGTTCTTTTGTGGTATTTCTGTTCATGCGCAAGCAGAGTCAAAACCGGACAGGATCAGTTCGGGGAGTGGCTCTTCAACCAGGGTTACTGAATGAAAATCTGGGGTACGGACGGTGCTTGGAAATGCACCGATTGATACTGTCCAATCCGGGGGGGAAACGGCAAAAGAAAAATGGTGTGTTGTGGTGCAGTAGTCCCGTGTAAACATACAGGCGCTAACCGCCGATTTCAAGGCACAGTTCCTGCATCTTAGCCGCTACAAGGCATGTGGACGTGCGGTTTTGCGATTGCCTGATTGCAGCGCAACTTGTATT
>CAJWLW010000184.1 GCA_913042885.1 uncultured Lentisphaeria bacterium
ACAGATCACCGGTAAAATCCGTGCCTACGTGCTTTCGGACGATGCCGCCAAATTCGTCGCAGGAGTGGATCAATGAAAGGGCTTGTACTTTTATTCGACGTCGTACTGATCATTGCCGCCGTCATGCTGACGCGTCAAGCGTGGACGCAGCTCTCAGCGGAACCGCAAAACCGTGAGCCAAAGTATGACGACAGCAGTCGCTCGGTTATCGTCCTGCCGGCGCGTCAGGCGAATGCCCAGGTGCCGCCGATCGACAGCGAGCAATGTGACATCTCCTGGCAGCGCGCCCTCTTTCACCCGGCCCGCACGTTCGAGATCATTGCACCGACGACAGGGAACGAACCCATAGAAACCCCCACCGGTTTCGAGCAGTACGAGCTCGTCGGTATCGCTCGCGTCGGCGACATTGCCTGTGCCAGCATCATCGTGCATGCCCCCACCGGGCGGAAGTCGAACAGGACCAGGACGCAACGGCGACTCCGCAAAAACCGCAACGCCCCGCCGTCGGCGCCGAACGCCAAAGGCCGACAGGCAAAAAAGAAAAATCGCGCCATTTACAGCCTCAACGACACCGTTGGCGAAACGGGTTACATCCTCAGCGAGATCGGCACCGGCTCTGTCATCCTGAAGATGGACGGCAAGGACGATATCGAACTGCTGCTGGACACTGCCGACGACAGGAGTAAAGCTCGGCGAACTACCGCCTCGCGCCAGGCCCAGGTGCAGCAGATTCGGCAGTCGAAGGCGAAACAGCAGGTCGCCAAACAGATTGCTGCCAAAGCTTCTTCGAGGGAGCGGTCGTCAACGACAGCGAAACCGCGGGTGCCGCCGCCGCCGCCCAGCGCGAACAGCTTGCCGCCGCCGCCCGGAGCTACCGGCAAAAACGTGCAGAACCAGCGACGTGCCAATTCCCAAAGCCGCAATGCCAACACCGCCGTTCCCAATCCCAAGGGGAGTCAGAATTAGTGACCAATCTGTCGCCTTGCCAACCTGCAACCCTATCCATCCTTACCGCATGATAACATCCTTCCAGACCTGTCGGACGTCGATTCACATCGCTGTTGCCCTGTTTGTGTTCTGCGCCCTGCCGGGCTGCAAGACTTTTCAGGAGCTAGTGGAACCGATCGACACCAAAGTCGGCAAAACGCTTGACGCCGGAGAAATCCTCGCCCGCACATCGACCCGTGTGAGACTCGGGAATCAGCCGGATGGTAAACAATTCAAAGAAGAAGAGCCGGCAATCACGCCGCCGCTCACCGTCGTTCTGCCTTCACGCAATCTCGAACCGCCCGCTGAGTTGGCCCGCAAGCGGGCATACAGTCTTGCCGAGGACATGATCGACGAGCCCGATGAACCGGTCAACGTCGATTTCACCTTTGATGCAGAGGAGCTTTCAGAGGTCGTCAAAATGTTTGCCTTGACGCTTAAGTTCCAATATTACATCGATCCCGCCGTTTCCGGCAGTATCAATCTCAACATCCACGACGAAAATATGCCGCGGCGCCAGGCTTGGCAGCTTTTCGAGCATATCCTGTGGATGAATGGTTCCTACGCCTCCCGAGATAGTGGCTTCATCAATATCCTGCCGTTCGGGAAAATGCCGCAGGAACGTCGCGTGCTGACCACGCACAAACCGTCGCCGAATGTCGATGTTTCATTTATCCGGCTGTACCACACGACGCCTGCCGAAATTTCCACACTCATCCGCCCGTTCATGACGGACGGCGCCACCGCCCAACCGATCAACCATCTCAACAGCATCATGATCGTCGAGGCCCCACCGAATATGGACAAGATCCGCGAGCTCATCGCCGCCCTCGACGAGCTCGGGGAGACCCGCTGGCCGCAGATCAGCATTGCCACCCGCCATGTCGACGTCAATGACATTCAGCAGGAACTGTCGAGGATCCTTTCAACAATCGGCTTTCCGGTGATCACTACTGAAAAAGGCGATGGCCGCAGCATCAAACTTGTGGCCCTCGAGCGCCCGCAGATTCTGCTGGTTGCAGCACCGACCCGCGAGGTCCTGAGCGAGGTTCAGAAGTGGGTCGATATCCTCGACAAGGGCGACGAAATCGGCGGTGACCAGGAGGACATGTTTGAATACAAAGTCAAGTATAACCAGGCCGACGAGCTCGCCGCCGCCGTCTCCGCCTTCTTCTCCTCGGTCAGTTCCACGACCACGTCGGTGCCGCGCGCCACCGACCAGAGCGATGATTCGAACCGCCGTCTCAACCGACTGAACCAAAGCACCACCCCGCGGGCCCCGACTCCGCGTGCTCCGAGCTCGAGCCAGGGGCAGCAGGGAATCCACAGCATCTACGATACGCCCGTCATCATCTTTGCCGACGGCAGCCACAATCGCCTGCTCATTCGCACCACGTCGCGCGCCTACGCTCACCTGCTGGCGCTGCTCGAAAAGCTCGACACGCCGCCGCTGCAGGTGATGATTCAGATGTACATCGTTGACATCGAACTGACCGAGGCCACATCGTTCGGGTTCCGGTATGCCTTCCAGACCTACGTCAGCAACCATGAGTTGGACTTCCAATTAAAATCCATCTCGGACGAACCCAACCTCGCACTCGCGCTCGGCCGGCAGTTGACTGCCGTGGATGTGCTCAACACTGTCGTCGCCGTCGCCGGCAAGGGTAAGACCCGCGTATTGTCGACACCGCAGGTCACCGTCATCAGTGACCGGACCGCCACCATCGACGTTGGCGACAGTGTACCGATTGCCACGGATACCACTACCGGTTCCGACACCACCACCGTCAGTCGCTCAGAAGTCGCCTATGTCGACACCGGCACACGGCTCGAAGTGACGCCGTCGATCACCGCCCGGGGCATGGTTAAGCTCGACATCACCGGCGAGGTTTCCAAGCCCGAAGCCACGACCTCCTCGTCCATCGATTCGCCGACCATCGCCACCAGCCGTATCACCTCGACACTGATCGTTGAGGACGGGGCCACCATCATGCTGGGCGGCCTGATCCGCCGGGACGAGATTGATTCGTCCGACGGCGTACCGTTCCTTCAGGATATTCCCGGCATTGGCATGTTATTCCGTGGCAAGAGCGACACCGATTCACGACGCGAAGTTCTTTTGTTGATCACCGTCAAGGTGCTTGAGCTTGAAACCGATTATGGCAAGCTCATGGAACGCTACCAGCGTGCCCTTGAACTGCTGGCCGACGAGTACGCCGATATCGAAGCCCCGTAGCAACTGTCATGTCCGAACACGAATCACCCGCCACCGAAGCCGATATTGCGGAGTCCGCAATATCGCCGAACGCCGTGCTGCCGCTGACCGATCCGGACAGCGTCGTCGATCGCGTTCGGCAGGGCTTGCTCAACAGTCTGGGCAGCAGTGAAGACTTATCCGATTTCAAGTCCATGGACGAATGGGAGTTGGTCAATCAGGGCAAGATCTCGGAGTTCGATCTACTCAATATCTACGCTGTTGCGTCCGATCTCGAAGTGATCGACGAAGAGGAACTCGACAACGTCGAGGCCTTCTCCGAAATCTCTTTCGACTACCTCAGCAACTGGATCTGCATCCCTATTTCGTGGGACGCCCTGTCGGTCGCTCTGGTCATCGCCACGCCGTATCGTCTCGGCGAAATCGCCGCGCACTGGCGCCATTTGATGGGGCGCAAAGTAAGCTTCTACCTCTCCCAGCGTACCCACATCGAACGCGTCGTCACTGCCGTCTACGACCAGAGCGTCACCGCCGGCGAAGATGGCAACTACGAGATCGATCCAAACGCCAGCGAAGAGGCCCTGCGCGACCTTGCTCTGGAAGCGCCCATTGTGCGGCTGGTCAACGACATGTTCGCACGTGCCGTCGAGATGAAAGCCAGCGATATCCATGTCGAACCCTCCGAGAACGAACTCGCTATCCGCTTCCGTGTCGATGGTATTCTGCAGACTGCGATGACGCCGCCGGTCTCCTCGTACCCCGCTATTGCCGGCCGACTCAAGCTCATCGGCGGCCTCAATATCGCTGAGCGTCGCTTGCCGCAGGACGGCCGTACCGATATGCAGATCGGCCGTACGCAGATCGACATCCGCCTGAGCACAATCCCCTGTATGCACGGCGAGAGCATCGTTCTGCGTATCCTTCGCAAAAACATCGAGACCTTCAACATCACCAACATCGGTATGCAGGACGCTGTGCGCGAGGCGTTCACCGAGTTCGTGCAACTGCCGCATGGCATGGTCCTTGTCGTCGGCCCCACCGGCAGCGGCAAGACGACGACGCTCTATTGCATCATGAACCTGCTCGATACCGAACGCAAGAAGGTCATCACCATCGAGGACCCGATCGAGTACCAGATCAACGGTGTCACTCAGATTCAGGTGCGGCCGGCGATCGGCCTCACATTCGCCAGCGGCCTGCGGCATATCGTGCGCCAGGATCCCGACATCATTCTCGTTGGCGAGATTCGCGATAAAGAAACAGCGGAGATTGCAATCAACGCCGCCCTTACCGGACACCTCGTGCTCAGCACCCTGCACACCAACGACGCAACGGGTGCCATCAGCCGGTTACTCGACATGGGCGTCGAGAACTTCCTCATCTCGTCTGCCCTGGTCGGTGTCCTGTCGCAACGACTCGTGCGCCGCGTTTGCGGTGACTGCAAGGGCAGCGGCACGACCACCGAGGCGCGCACCGGCACCGTCGTTCGCGGCATCGACGACGGTAACGAGCAGTTCCGCACCTGCCGCACTTGCGGCGGTTCCGGCTACCGCGAACGCGTTGGCATCTATGAGTTTCTGCCGGTCAACGACGAAATCCGCCGCGCCATCACCCAGGAAGTCGACAACGCCACGCTCAACCGGATTGCCCGCGAGAGCGGCATGGCCAACCTGCGTGAAGACGGTGAGGAAAAAGTGCGCAACGGCATCACCACCGCTGCCGAAGTTGCACGCGTTTGTCAGCTTGACTTCTGACCAGTGTCCTGCCAACGTCCGGCATGTGGGCAGACACAGCATCCGATCTTGGCCTGATCGATGCCGCCAATCGCGGTGATACCGAGCCGATCGTATCAATGCGTCCGTCCGCATCATCGTCAACGAAAAACCCGAGTAGAACCGTGCCGGTCCCGGAAGGTGCGCGGTATGGGGCCACAGTCATCGAGGAGCGGTGAAACGTCATGGCGGATTTCAGTACTAAACGCCTGCCCGCGGCACCTGATCTTGCAGCACCCGATGGATCGGACGTTCGGGTTCTGTCAGGTCTAGGAGACGGAGGCATGGCGCATTTTCAGCTCGCCCCTGGCGAGGTATCGACGGCGGTGTTGCATCGCACCGTCGAAGAGATCTGGTTCGTCCTGGGCGGTCGCGGCGAAATGTGGCGACAGCAGGGTGACCGTGAAGAAATCGTTGTTCTCGAGGCTGGCGTCTGCCTGACGATTCCGCTTGGCACGCGTTTCCAGTTTCGGTCGTTCGGCGATGAGCCGCTCTCAGCCGTTGCCGTAACCATGCCGCCGTGGCCGGGGGACGACGAGGCTCAGACCGTCGACGGCACATGGGATTCCACAGTACCGTAATCGTTGCAAGCTACGAAATTCTTTACGAAGTTACCCATATGAAATGGTCTGCCTTGCAGTTCATATGAAAAGATATTGCGGTCGCCATGGTGGAAGCGGCGATTCGTCTTGTTACGGCTTGATCATGCGGACGTTGTTGATCTCTACTTTGCCGGATGCCTCCATCGGATACACGATGAAGAACCAGTTCGCCATTTCATAAGGGATCGGGACGGTGGCCTTATATTCCCAATTGCTGTTCAATGTCTTGAAGGTGCCGGCGCGAAAGTCGAAGCTGACATTATCATTTTTTCCGGGACGAATGAAGGCCGGCGAGCTCTCCACGTAGGAATCTTGACCTTTGCCGATAAGCGCGATCGCCAGGCGCGCACCACTGCTTAGACTGCTCTTGACGTCAATCAGCAACACCCGGTCATTGGCAATTTGGAGATCGTCGACAAATGCCTCGATCACGGCTTTCTCATTGCCCTTGGTCGAACGCACCGGGTTCTGTCGGAAATCAACGATGATTCCGTTGTTGTTGCGATACACCGGTCGCGCGGACAGCAGGCCTTCCCAGCCCTCCGGCACCTGCCAGCGCCGGTCCAACTGTAGCAGCGGAAACGGAATCTCTTGTTTGCCGGTCCATTGATCAGCCTCCGCCGTTTCTGTGCTGCCGGTGATTGCAGCCTTCAGGGCGTCATTGGTCGTGCCGCCTTTGCTGTAGAAGAACATGACGATATTGATGCCCATTCGCACCGAGGACTCCTGCATTTCGGCAGGCGACAGATCGGTGAGTGACCCCATCAGTGGGTGGGTGTTCGGATCGATCTCGAGGCCGTCACCATAATCGTTGCGGGTATAGATCACGGCGGATCGACCATCAACGATGAGTTGCTCCAGATAATCCTGTCGATACTTGTCGCCGGGCAGGACGTACTTGTAACCTTTGTACCCTTTTGTCAGGTCGTATGGTCCCTTGAACAGGTTGCTCTCCTTGGGCAACCGGGTCATTTCGATATCGTCAAAAACCCGTTTCATCTCACGACGGATAGCAATGTCGTATACTTCCTCGCCCTCGTGGGTCGAGTCGTTGATCCACATGTACCCGCCGCCTTTCAGATATTTTCGCAGGTGCTTCACTTCCCTGTCGGTGAATTGAAAGTCGTTGTGCCCGGTCATGAAAATGAACGGTGTCTCATAGACTTCGTCACTGTCGAGCTTGACGATATTGCTGCTGAACGGAGCGATGCTGCCGGTGCGGCGTTCGAGCTGATCGGCCAGGTTGATCATCGCTGTCTTGTCACAATCCCAGTCACCGGAATACTGCACAAGCGGCACGAGATTACTGCCGCCGGTCCGTCGTTGTCCCGGGCCACCGACAAAGACCTGCAGCGGTGGTATCAGCGCCGGCGGCGCGAAATCAAAATCGACCGGCGGCAGTGTTGAGTTAATCGCGAATTCGTGTACATCGGAAGGGTCTGAAAAAGCCAGTTTTGCACCGACCAACGGGTTCCCGATTCGCGCTTGTGCGCCCAATTCATCGTCGCCGATCGAATTGGCTGCGCTCGTCCGTCGTCGCGCCGGAACCGCAACGGTGCTCGGCGGCAATGTCCCGGCGGCAGTTGCCGCGGTTGATGGACGTTGTGGTGCTTTGCTGGCAGCGGTGCCAAGGTCTTGCAGGGTGGCTGCCGGCCGTGCGGCGTCGGCTGCCGGCGGCGCCTTGCCGGTAACGTCGAGACGGCGCGATGTATCGGACGTGTCCTGTGCCACGGGTGCTGATACTTCGGCGGCCGGTGTAGCGGCGCCGGCAATAGCGCGCGCGGGTGTGCCTGCTGACTGTGCAATCGGTACGGCCTTGCGCGTTGGTGCCACCATCGGTGCTGTCGCGAGGTTGACGGGGGCGGTCGCACCTCCCGGGGCAATGGGCGTGATCACATTTTGTGGGGCGCCGGGTTCTACCGGTGTCGTTGTGGTCATCGCAGCCGGTGTAAACACTGCGGCGGTGGTCGCCAGCTCGGCGTCGTTTGCCTGGTGCGCGACCGGTTTGACGCGACGTGCAGCAGCAGCTTTGACTTCGGCGAGCGCGACCTGATGACTTTTACGCTCGGCCGTCGTCAATTGGGTCAACAGCTCTTCCGTTTCGATACCCTCACGAACCACGCCGGTGGCAACATTCCGGATGATTGGTCGAGTCTCGGATGCGATCTCCACAGGTGTTTCGGCCACTGTCATCTGGCGCGCGGCCGTGCTGGTATCCGGCAAGTGCACAGTGGCAGCGGTCTGTGAACTCTGCACGGCCTGTTTAATTGCTGCCGGTCCCGTGGTAGCCTGTTTTCTCTCCACGGCGGTTATCTGCGTTTCGAGCATCGCGGCCTCGACGGATTGCCGTTCGACCTCGAGATCGATGGTTTGTCCGGTGGCGGTGACGGCCGTCTCGACGGGGGTGACTTCCGTAACTTCGACGTCCTGTGCGGCATCTGTTGCGGCTTCGGCTTCGGCGGTGGCCACTTCGACAACCGTCGGCATCCTGGCGGCAGCGATTTCAGCGGCGGTTGCGGCCTGCATTCGCTTGATCTCGACTGCCTCGGTTTCGAGTTCTTCGACTTGGAGGTCTTGGCGCTCGAGTTCCATTTCCAGTTCGCGGGTGTCGGCGGTTTCTTCCAGCTCGGTTGGAGTTTCCTCGACTTCGAGTTCCTTGGCGTCCTCATGTTCTGGTGCCATTACGACTTCGGCGATCTCAACCCTGGTGGGGGTCTGTTCATCGGCCTCGGTTTTTTCGACGACTTCCTGGACGCGTTCGATCTTTTCGACCTCGGTTTCGATCTCCTCGACTTGGAGGTCTTGGCGCTCGAGTTCCATCTCCAGTTCGTGGGTGTCGGCGGTTTCTTCCAGCTCGGTTAGAGTTTCCTCGACTTCGAGTTCCTTGGCGTCCTCATGTTCTGGTGCCATTACGATTTCGGCGATCACAACCCTGGTGGGAGTCTGTTCGTCGGCCTCGGTTTTTTCGACGACTTCCTGGACGCGTTCGATCTTTTCGACCTCGGTTTCGATCTCCTCGACTTGGAGGTCTTGGCGCTCGAGTTCCATCTCCAGTTCGTGGGTATCGGCGGTTTCTTCCGGCTCGGTTGGAGTTTCCTCGACTTCGAGTTCCTTGGCATCCTCGTGTTCTGGTGTTATTTCGGCTTCGGCGATCTCAACCCTGGTGGGGGTCTGTTCGTCGGCCTCGGTTTTTTCGATGACCTCCTGGACGCGTTCGATTTTTTCGACCTCGGTTTCGATTTCTTCGACTTGGAGGTCTTGGCGCTCGAGCTCCATTTCCAGCTCGCGGGTATCGGCGGTTTCTTCCAGCTCGGTTGGAGTTTCCTCGACTTCGAGTTCCTTGGCGTCCTCATGTTCTGGTGTTATTTCGGCTTCGGCGATCTCAACCTCGGTGGGGGTCTTTTCGTCGGCCTGGGTTTCTTCGAGGACCTCCTGGACGCGTTCGATTTTTTCGACCTCGGTTTCGATTTCTTCGACTTGGAGGTCTTGGCGTTCGAGCTCCATCTCCAGTTCGTGGGTATCGGCGGTTTCTTCCGGCTCGGTTGGAGTTTCCTCGACTTCGAGTTCCTTGGCATCCTCATGTTCTGGTGTTATTTCGGCTTCGGCGATCTCAACCTGGGTGGGGGTCTTTTCGTCGGCCTCGGTTTCTTCGACAACTTCCTGGACGCGTTCGATCTCTTCGACCTCGGTTTCGATTTCTTCGACCTCGATCTCTTCGCGCTCGAGCGATTCGGCGGCTTCGAGTTCCTCGGTCATCTCCGTAGGTTCCAAGGTTTCTTCGACCTCGAGTTCCTGGGTTTCATCGGTGACCTCGTCTTCGATCTCGGGTTCCTGTTTCGCTGCCTCGGCCTCATCGGGTGTTTCCTTCTCGGCCTCGAACTCGGCGACTTCGGATTTGATGCGTTCTTCATGCACGTGGTCGTC
>CAJWLW010000185.1 GCA_913042885.1 uncultured Lentisphaeria bacterium
ACCGGTCCTGCTTTTGTCGTTGCCGTGCTTCTCATTGAACTACCCACTTACGTCCGCCATTACCTGCGCAGTGCCCACGATTAGAGTTAACGCATTATCCATTGGATTTCAAGGCACCAAGCTGTGGGTTGTACGGTCAGAATCATGCCAAGCCACGCATGCCCCTTATGAGCGCAGCTCTGTCAAGGCCTGGCGCGTCCGGTCGGCCATGTCATCTATCAAGCTTTCCGGCATTTCGGAAAACCAGGGAAAACTGATCATGTTATCGTAGTAAAAGTCGGTCGCCGGCAGATCTGCATCACCAAAATCGAAGTGCTGGAACAGTTGGGAGCGGTTGAGCGGCCAATACTGCACAAGTGTCTTGACCGCATACTTTTCGTGCAGCAACCCGCTGGTCTATCAATCATGAAACGTGAGTACTCAGGCAAGTCATTAATGACCCGGACTTGTACCCACCTCGGCCGTCGCGGTCGCGCCTTGCAACTCTCGCCGAATAAAAAAAGCCCATCCAGGCGGACGGGCTCTTTCTTTGTTCACAGATCAGTGGTTGCCTTACGGATTAGTCTTCTGTTGGAAGAGATCGTCGATATTGCCGAGAATGGTTCCGAAGCAGTCCGTTTCCGGCGGACAGACATCGGTGCCGACCAGCACCAGGCTGGCGATGACGCACTCGACAAATTCCCCGACGCTCGTCGCTGAATGATGGCCCGCGAATATCTCCGAGCAGATTGAGAAACGGAAAGCGGCGAAGGCAGAGTGAGCAGCAACTAATGATCAAGCCCGTCACCAACTACCCGTCCACGATCCCCGCTGCTGTTGATGCCGGACAATAGGTAAGAAAGCCCCGTCAGCGCCTGAAGGGATAGGGGGCGTTGGTCGCTTATGGATTCAGCTTGGTGTCGATGGCGGCGGTGATTTCAGCGCCGATGTCGCAAGTGTCCTCGCAGATGTTGGTGCTGATTAGCAGCGTATTGACAATGATCGTGGCAGCAGCCTGAATCTGCGCAACACTGTTCGGTATATTCTCGCCCAGAACGAGGCAGGCCAGGTCAACCGCGCCACTGGCCACGTCGTCACAGTCGACACACGGGGCATCGGCGCCTGCCGGGCCCTGCGCACCCGCCTCACCAGCCGGACCAGCCGGACCAGCCTCACCAGCCGGACCAGCCGGACCAGCCTCACCAGCCTCACCGCCGCCGCCGCCGATGCTCCCGACTGTCCGGCTATGCAGGACCCCGTCTGCATCTCTCACCACGAACTCATCGAGGCTGTCGTCCTGCGGCAGACTGCGAATGCGCGCGCCGCCGTTTACATCCAGTGTCTTCGTCGGATTCGACGTACCGACACCGACATCACCGGCGGCGGTGACGCGCAGGCGTTCCGTCGGCAGGTAACCACCATAGGTGCCGAGGCGGGTCGCAATGTAGAAGTCGCCCTGGCCTTGTCCGCCAAAACTTGTGTGTTCGTAGCCGATGACGACGGGTTGAAAATTCCGGCCGGGGATGTTGGCCTCGTATCCAAAACCGATTTCCGTGAATGGCTTGTTCCCATCAAGGTCCCGGTCGATCAGGCTCACTCTCCTTGAATCGCCCTGGGTTGCGCCGCCATTGTCCCAAACACTCAATCTTGCTTTTGGGTTATCGGGCGTCGTCATCGGTCCAATGGCCCCGAAACCGCCGGCATCGATGTTGCCGCTGGTTTTGATGTTGCCGCTGACGTCCAGTGCCTCCATCGGGTTGGCCAGACCAATGCCAACGCTGCCCGTGAAGTCCGCGTTACCACTTACAGTTAACTTGTTTATCGGAACCGACGTACCGATGCCGACATCGCCGGCGGCGGTGACGCGCAGACGTTCCGTCGGCAGGTAACCACCATAGGTGCCGAGGCGGGTCGCAATGTAGAAGTCGCCCTGGCCTTGTCCGCCAAAATCTGTGTGTTCGTAGCCGATGACGACAGGTTGAAAATTCCGGCTGGGGCTGGAATGCTCGTATCCAAAGCTGATTTCCGAGAATGGAGCCGCCGGATTAATGTCCCGGTCGATCAGTTTGATTTTTCTTGAATCGCCCTGGGTCGCTCCGCCGTTTTCCCAAATACTCAATAGCGCAAGGTCAGTGGGCGTCGTGGGGTATCCAAGCCCGACACCGGCGTTGAAGACTTCATCTTGCGCGAATGATTGGCCCGTGCAGATGACGGCGATGACAGCCGCGATTGTAAGAGTGATTCGTTTCATTGTCAGATTCTCCTTGTTGGATGATCAGGTTGTCGTTTCACAATTATGTCGATGAACATTCCGCTGTTGCCGCGCGTCGATCGCGGTTGTCACGGGTATAGGAAATTCGCCAGCCAATTGCAAGGGCACTTCAAAAAAAAATCAAATTTTCCTGTCCGAACGCCGCGCCGCAACCCCTCGAGTCCCGTCTGGCGGGGCTTCCGCCGTTTCCGCGCGTCACCATTTTTTTTTCACGAAGCCCACCGTCCCGCTCGCGAGCGGGACCGCATCAAGCCGCCGCGGCGAAATTAGCGGCGATTTTCGGCGAACTCATGTTGAACCGAAAAAAGCACCGGAATTCCGATTCACATCCCCGGTCAGATCCGAATCGGAACAGATCGAATAGTTGGCGATGATGTCCGTGCCGCCATTCATTGCAATGTTACTTCGGCGATCGCTGTCGCTCCCTTTTACTTACGCATGAAGGGGCTGTCCATTTAATCGAAAATCGAGCTGTCGGAGATTTCCGAGCCTGAGTCCCGACTTTAGCCGAGTGCCGAACGAAGTGAGACTGCCGGCGGCAACCTTTAGAGGCGCTTTAGTGCCGTTGAAAACGAATAGTACAACTTTCGGTTTTCTGAAAAAATTGCGTCAGGCGGTGTTGTCAATCTCAGCGGCGCTGAAGCACCTTACAGACTTCTGGCTGAAGGGACTCAGACGAAGAATTTGCTCCCACGTGCTTGTGAAACGCCGACCGAAAAAGTAACATCGGCTGACCAAACCACGTAAAGAATTGGTCGTCCCCCCAACACAGAAGTCGTCGTTGCAAATCGTCCGGAATCGCGGTACTTTCAGTCTCATTCGGCGGCTGCCATCGGAAAGACGATCGGTCCGTTCTGCTTTCCGAAGGCCAGCGAATCGGTCGATCACGAAGTGTCAAGGTGTTTTCGGGTAATGAAACTCAGCAAAACGATCAGCATTCTTTTGGTGGTGACCATTTTGTCACTGGTGGCATGGTTTGCTATCACCGCAAAACGGACTCCGGATAAGGAACCTCAAAATGTGCTGTTTATTACAGTTGATACCCTGCGAAGTGACCATCTGGGCTGTTACGGATACAAGAAAGTAAAGACCCCCAACATCGATCGTTTAGCCGAACAGGGGACGATGTTTAAAAATGCCGTCTCTCAAGTTCCCCTTACCCTTCCCTCTCACGCCAGTCTTTTTACATCGACCTATCCGCAATTCAACAATGTAAGAGACAACGGAATCCATCGTCTTCACCAGTCGGCCATTACTTTAGCGGAAAGAATGCAGGAAAGCGGCTATGCGACCGCTGCATTTGTCAGTGCCTATGTCCTGGATTCCAAGTTCGGGCTGGACCAGGGATTCGAAACCTATGATGATGAAACGCAAGACCAGATCGGGGAAGAAATGATTGGGCACATGGATGCAGAGCGGACTGCCGACAAAGTCACTGCTGCCGCGCTGAGATGGCTGCGGGACAACAAAGACGAGAAACGCTTCTTGTGGGTACATTATTTTGATCCTCACAGTATTTACAATCCGCCCAGCCCGTATCGGGAGACTTACAAAGATAACCCGTATGATGGCGAGATCGCCTATACCGATGAACATATCGGGATGCTTTTATCCGCCTTGAAAGAGCTGGATCTTGATCAGACAACCCTCATAATTTTTGCCGCTGACCATGGGGAGGGATTGGGTGAACATGAAGAATCTACCCACGCTGTGTTTGTCTATGATACGACCGTAAAGGTACCCTTGATATTCTCGTGCCCGAGCCTGGTCCCGGAGGGGAAAGTGGTAGAGGACCAGGTCCGTTTGATCGACATCATGCCGACCATTCTGGATTTCTTACATCTCGAGAAGAACAAGGAAATTCAAGGAGAGAGTCTCATTGGTTTGATTAAAGGCGAGATCAAATCACTTAATCTTCCCGCCTATAGCGAGTCTCTTTATGCGAAGCTCCACTATAACTGGAGTCCGCTCAAATCCTTTCGGACAGGGAAGTGGAAGTATATAAAGTCACCGGCGCCGGAATTATATAGGATACGAGATGACCCTCAGGAGCTGGTCAATCTGGCCGGCAGCAGGATGGATGTGGTGAAAGAGCTGGATGGTCGGCTGGCTGAATTTCTGGCTGCGACCACGGCTTCCACGGTGAAAGAGACCACGATGGCGATGGACGAAGAGACTAAAAGGAAAATGATGAGTTTAGGGTATATCGGCAGCAGTGGTGCCTCTGAATCTGAAGAACCTGTGCCCAGGAAACGGATTCAGATTCTGGAAAAGTTAAAACTGTCGACCCGGCTTGCGAATGAAGGTGTGATCGATAAGGCAATTGAAGGATTTAACGAAGTCTTAAAAAGTGACCCAAAGAATATCCAGGCAAATGCGCACCTCGCTCAATGTTATTCAAGATTGGGAAAGTATGATCAAGCGATACAACATTTTAAGACAGCAGCTACTTTCAACCCCCATGACGCTGAAATCATCAACCGCATCGGTGCGTGTTATCTGGAAAAACTGGAATTCGATAAAGCGCTCGAGCATTTGACGATAGCCATCGAACTGGACCCCCAATATGCAGAGGCGTATTCCAATCGCGGGGCGGCTCATGCAAAATCAGGCAACAATCAGCGGGCAATAGCGAATTTCGATAAAGCCATTGAACTCGACGCAGAATTTGCGGAGGCCTATGCCAATCGCGGGTTGGCTCTTGCAAAATCAGGCGATCATCAGATGGCGATCGGGGATTTCGATAAAGCCATTGAACTGGACCCCGAAAATGCAGCGGCGTATTACAAACGGGGTATCGCCTATCAACAGTCAGGCAACGATCATCAGGCAATAAAGGATTACGATCGCGTTATTGAATTGGCGCCCAAATATGCGCCGGCTTATTACAATCGCGGGATGGCTTATGAAAAATCCGACAACTCCGAGCAGGCAATAAAGGATTACGCCGGCGCTATCGAGCTGGCGCCCCAATATGCACCGGCTTATTCCGCTCGCGGGTTGGCCTATGAAAAATCCGGCAATTATCAGCGAGCAATAGCGGATTACAAAAAATTCATTGAACTGAACCCGCAATCGGCACCGGCTTATGCGCATCTGGCGAAAGTCTCTGAGAAGAAGGAAAACGTTAAAGAAGCGATAGACGCGTGGAAGAGCGTGTTGGCGATTGATCCGCAGCACCTGGAAGCTCGAAAAAACCTCACCCGGCTAAACGCTCTGATTCGTAAATGATTCCGCTGAAAAATTCAGGTTTCGGGGTTGCCGCTCAAATCGAGGGGTTTTCAGCGGAACCCGTAAATGACCAATGACCCGGGACTAACGTAAGGCGTTAGAACTTGGGGGGGCTGCTGTTGGAGTTCCCAGCTATAGCTGTATCCGGTCCGGGCGCAGCCCAGCCGTATTGGCCCCGTCCGCTCGGGCAACACAGCTACAGCTGTGAACTCCAACAAGCCAGCCATCCATTCTGAGACCTTGAAGGATCGCTTTAACGATGAACCGGGTTAACAAGGAGTAGAGGCAAATGGAGAATTCTATCCGCAGATGCGTTATGGTGGTCGTGTTTCTTTTGGCCGGGGGGACTTACGCCCAGGCGGTCGGGTTCGTCCGCCCGCTGACGGAACTGAACGAGCCGGTGGGCGCGCTGCCGAAAAGTATCAGCGTGCAGATCTTCCCTGGCGAGTTCGAGACCGTTGTTGTGGGCAACAGTGAGACAACGGTGGCGGATGCGGACGGCTTGGAAGTCGAGGAATTCCGGCTCTATACCATGCGCTATGGAGACATTGCGAAGGCGTCTGCCGAGGGCCTGAACGGTTACCCGCCTGCGGTGCGCGGTGTGTTGCTGAACGTGCCGTTCTACATGGCGCCCAAGGGAATGAAGTGTGAGAGTCTGTCGTCGCTGGCAGCGATTCGGATACACGTGCCCAGGGAGACGCCCCCCGGTAAGCGGCTGGTGGCACTGAAGTCCGGCGGACTTAGCGTAGAGGTCGAAGTTCTGCCATTCCAGCTGCCACGCGCGGGGATCGCGTTCGGCATGTATTGGGACTGCGGCAGATACCCACAGGAGTATCTGGAAGGCGACTGGACGCAGATTCTGGAGGACATGCGAGACCACGGGCAGACCTCTGTTACCGCCTACGGCCGGGACGCAGCCGGCGAGCCGGTTTTTCTAGCCGATGGCGCCTTCAATCCCGATCCTCGCAACAGGCTTGCGCGACATATCCAGATCGGACTGGACGTGGGGCTGTTGAGCAGCGACATCCCCGTGATGATGCTCTCGACGGACGTAGATGCCAGGCAGGCCGTCAGTCTCAAGGCCCACGCAGCCAAGCATGGTTGGCCGGAAATCTTCTTGTATTCGCGCGACGAGCCCCCGAGAGACGCGGAGGCGGAGCTGGAGATGGCGAAGTCGCATGCCGAATTCAACGCGCTGGGCTTTCGCGACATCACCGCGATTGCGCCTGAATCGGCCTGGGTGATGGGCGAACACCTGGACGTGTGGGTGGTCCACCTCGACGTCACCTCGGCGCTCGTTGAATACGCGCGTCGCCTGGGGGCGGAGGTTTGGACTTACAACTGCATGCAGCGAGGCACGAACCCGCGATTCCATCGCCATTACGCGGGGCTCTATACCTGGGCCAGGAAGCTCAAGGGCAACTTCCTGTGGGCCTACGTGCACACTGCCGAGAGCCAGGTGAAACCCGACGGGACGTGGGCGCCGAATATCACCTTCGAGTATGTGCTCCCGACGCCTGAGGGGCCGATCCCGACGGTTGGGTGGGAGGGCCGCCGAGACGGAATCGTGGACTATCGGGTGATGACGCTTTTGGAGCATGAGATTTTCAGCAATCCAAAGCATCCGGCTGCTCCTGGAATCGCAACCTGGCTGCACGACATCCGCGTTCGCGCGTCGGCCGATCCCTGGGATGGATACGTGCAGCACCTCATGGCGAACAATTCTCCGCCCTGGTGGCGTTCTTACCCCTGGGATCACCCCGACGTGGTGACGCCGCCCGGGTTCGAGGCGGGCGACTACGACGCCATCCGCCGGCAGGCGGTGGCGTATATCCTGAAGCTGCGCGAGGCGCCCGCCGGCGGGTCCGGCGCAGATCAATAGGCCGCACGTCCCCGTGTTGTGGGACCCCACTGGCCTTGTCCCTGACACGCCCAGCGGGGTCCAGGCATCAGCAGCGGATCATCCCGTGAACGCTTACCTTTCCTTTCGCGATCATTCCCTCCCCGGCAACAGTTCCACAATCTTCGCAACGATTCCCCTGCGCAGTTCATCCAGATCGCCGCTCGGGTCGATTGCAGCGACCCATTTCTCGATCTCCCGGGCGCGCCCGCGGCGAGCAGGATCTTTCTTCGCCACCTCGATCTTCTCCAGCAGCGTCGACAGATACCGCAGATCATCGACAGCTTCGCGGCGGCCTTCCCACTGGAGCGTGTCCACGACACCGTTCGAAGTGGCGTAGGCCATCACGTGGTCGCGATAACCGCGCTTGTCGTCGGCGCGGATATCGAAGTCATTCCACATGATCTGCCCGCCGAACGTGGCCTGGTAAGCGTAGTTAGTCACCCCGTCATAGCCGGCCTTCCAGAGCAGCAGGCCGCAGTTGCGCCGATAGGTCAGCGGCTCCTCGATCCCGCACTGTGGATTGGCGTAGTTGAAGATGAGCAGGCCCGCCTCGTGCAGGCGCTTCGCCCATTCCGGGTTCGGCGCGCCCCCGGCTATCAGGAGGTGCACAACCTCTTTGACCTGGTTCCACAGCTCGCGGCGCGCCGGCGTCTTCCCTTCCCACACCTGCGGACTGGCCGCCAGATAGGTCTTTACTCCGATCTCGTCCCGGAGGAACGTCCAGGGTTCTATCTGCCGCTGGGTTTGCTCCGGACCAGCCTCGTCGGGGCCGTAGTTGAAGAACTCGCGATAGCCGAAGGATCTTGACAGTTCCAGCATCTCACCGAGAACGCGTCGGGTCAACTCAGGTTCGTCCTGGGGGGGGCCGCTGTATCCCCACGCACAGTAGAAGAAGCGATCCATGTTGATGCCCGCTTCCTTGCGCAGTTGGAACATCCTTCTCATGCGATCCATAGCGGCCGGATTCTCCCCATCGCCGGTGGGCTGATAGCACAAAGGCGAATCGACACCGTGAGCGACCAGGTTGCGCAGCTCCGCCTTGTACTGCTCCTCTGTCTTTGAATTATCGTGAATGATCGGAACGTCCGATCCCGAGAGCTGTCCGCGGTAGTAGATCGAGTGCACCACGGCGCTGCGCGCCAGCTTGAACGGATGCACCCCGAGGCGCAGCGGCAGAAGCACGTCTGACGATCCCTCGCAACGGACGGTTATTTTTCCTTCATATGTCCCTGCAGAGGCGTCGTCCGGGACGCGCACGGTCACCCAGAATTGCCTCACCTGTCCGGCGGGGACGTTCACCGGCTGCAGCGTGTCCGCGTCGCGAATCAACAACTCCTTCGTCAATCCGGGATTGTTGCCGGTGATGTCCTCGTAGCGTACCTCGCCCGTCTTCGGGTCCGTCACACGAAGGCGATTCTGCTTCTTCTCGTGGTCGACGCGCACGAGGTCGTCGTCGTTGACGAGAAGCTCCGGCAGCAGCACCGGGCCCTTGACTTCCTGGGCACCCCATGGCTCCCACGGCTTGGCCAGATCGTAACCCTGGTACCAGCACTTGACGAGCTTGATTTCGATCGCTTCGGCGCCGATCATGCCGTCGGCGGAAGTCAGGTCCGAACACGAGACAGTCAATCCCTCGATGTCGCGCGACGGCATCACCACGAAAGACACGGGCTCATATTCCCCCGGGCACGCGGTAAGCGAAAGCGCCTGCGCTGCCGTTTTCGGTATCGACGACGTCGGGAGGATCCAGTCATTGGTGATGGTCGGCGCAGCGCGCACAATGAAGGGTGTGTCCTTCGGCGCCTGCGCAACCGCGCTCTCGCAGCAGACCAGAAATCCGGTGACCAGGGCTATTGAAGCGCTATATACAGTCTTGCGCATTGTCGTATTCCTTTTCTCAGTTTCTCCGCCGGCGGGCATGGGAGGCGGGGTCGCAGGCTGCCGCGACACGGCCAGGGTCGTCGCGGAGTTCCGGGCTTCCTCCAGCAGGCCGTTGGCGCTGGCGTCGCAGTCGTCGTTGTTGTAGATGACGCGGCGTCGCCGCCACGCGGCCTGCCTGCGTCGCGTCTGCAATTCGTTTGCGGTCATGGGTCGAGAACCTGGT
>CAJWLW010000186.1 GCA_913042885.1 uncultured Lentisphaeria bacterium
GACGTCGCGATCCCGGATATTCCGGAGTGGGAGCCGAAGCAACTGCTGCAGAAGGAGAAGGAGCTGCTGGGTTTTTACGTGACCGGCCATCCGCTCGACGAGTATTACGACACCATTCGAAACTACCAACTGGCGGGTACCCGGATGATCGGCGACATGCCGAACGACCAGGGCGTGCGCATCGGCGGTCTGATATCGACGATGAACCTGAAATACTCGAAAAAGGACGGGCGCCCCTGGGCGTTCATCACGCTCGAGGATCTCGATAGCACAATCGAGGTACTGATCTTCAGCGATGTGTATGCGAAGTACACCGCGCACCTCGTCGCCGATCAGGCGGTGGTGGTTGAAGGCTTCGTATCGAACCGTGAAGACGAGGATGCGAAAATCATCGCCGATAAGGTCCTGCCGCTCACCAGTGTACCGGAGCGATTCACGCGTGAAGTGCATGTGCGACTGAACGGCAACGCCGGACCGGAAGCACTGCAGGATCTCAAGCACCTGCTCGAGAGCAACCCCGGCAGCTCGCGCGTCATCCTCTGTGTTGCCTGCAAGGACGGACAGTTCGCCTTCATCGAAACTCCCAAGGCATATCATGTTAAGTTCAGCAACAGCTTCGCCGAGGCAGTGCGGAATCTGCTTGGCAGCAACGCCATTCACGTCAAGCCCGATACGACCCTGCCGGTCCGCGAGAAGAAGCGGTGGCAGGCAGCGAATACGGCCTGATCCGTGAGGCGTCAGTCAGAACTCGCCTTCAACGGCGTTTCCGCGAGCGGCCCGGACCGTCCACAGTGGATCGAGACCTCGGTGCAAGGCACGGTTTCGAGTGTCGTGTTTGCCAGTGAGGACGGTGCCTATGCAGTCATCCGTCTGGAGAACACACAGCATGGTGAATCCGTGCTCGTCGGCGCTCTGGCAGCAGTGGCGGAGGGTCAGGACATCGAGGCCTGGGGCCAGTGGGAACGCCACAAAGAGCACGGTCGCCAGTTCCGCGTCAAGCGTTTCGAAGCGCTGCTGCCGACGACTGAGGAAGGGGTGCGCCGATACCTGGCAAGCGGCATCATCCCCGGTATCGGCCCGAAGCTGGCCGATCGCATTGTCGACCGTTTCGGCGTCGAGACACTCAGCATACTCGACCACTATTCCGCACGGCTGCTCGAGATCCCCGGTTTCGGCAAAGGCCGGCTCAAGCAGATCAAGGACGCGTGGAGTTCACAGTCCGAGCGTCGCGAGATATATATTTTTCTGCAGGGGCTTGGGCTGAGCGCAGCGTACTGCGATCGAGTCTATCGCAAGTACGCCGCCAACGCTGTCGAGATCGTCAAGGAAAACCCGTACCGTCTGGCGCGCGAAGTCAAAGGTATCGGCTTCCGGATGGCCGATGCCATTGCGCGGCATCTAAACATCGCGCCGGACAATCCGTTTCGACTCGGCGCAGGCGCCTCTTATGTCCTGGCCACGATGGCGGAGCAGCAGGGCCATACGTGTGTGCCGCGGGATGTGTTGCTGATCGAAGCTGCGCGGCTGCTGGCGGTCGAGGAAGATGTCGCCGCCACCGGCCTGCAGCGTGCTGTCGAGGACGGCACTGCGGTTGTCGATTCCGCTGCGGAAGAACCGTTGGTCTACCCGACGGACCTGTACCGGGCCGAATGCGACCTGGCCCAAATCATTGCCGGCATGACTTCGGGCAGCGGGTTGCCGACGCTGCCGCCGCAGGCACTGGCGCGCAGCCGCAACTGGACCATGCTCAACGAAGCCCAGCAGACCGCCGTGCTCAATGTCTTTCAGCACCCGATCAGCATCATCACCGGCGGTCCGGGTGTCGGCAAGACAACGGTGACACGGGAAATCGTCGCTATTGCTAACAGCTTGAACTGGAACGTCGCGCTGGCAGCACCGACGGGCCGGGCCGCCAAACGCCTGAGCGAGTCCAGCCAGGCCCATGCTCAGACCATCCACCGGCTGCTGAAGTGGGAGCCGGAGTTGTCCGGCTTCGCTCACAACAGCGACAATCCGCTGAAGCACCACCTGGTCATCATCGATGAAGTTTCGATGCTTGACATCCATTTGGCGGCAAGTCTGTTTCGGGCGTTTTCTGCCGAAACCCGGGTCGTGCTGGTCGGCGATCGCGACCAACTGCCGTCCGTCGGGCCGGGCTCGTTTCTCCGGGACCTGATTGAGTCGAAGTGCGTCCTGGCAACGCACCTGAGCGAGGTCTATCGGCAGGCCGGCGGCAGCCAGATCATAGTGAGCGCGCACCGAGTCAATGCCGGACAACTCCCGGAAATGCAGCCACCGCAATCTTCGGGAGAACTGTCGGACTTTTACTGGATCGAGCAGGAGGATCAGGAGAAGCTCGTTGATGTTGTCTGTCGCATGGCGGCCGAACGCATCCCGAAGCGTTTCAACTTTTCGCCCCAGACCGACATACAGATTCTGTCACCGATGAATCGCGGCGTCTGCGGCGCCAACAACCTCAATACGCGTATGCAGGCCGCGCTCAATCCGCCACGCACCGAGGGATGGACCCCGGAAATGACATACGGCGACGTCGTCTACCGGGCAGGCGACCGCGTCATGCAGATCAGCAACAACTACGACTATCAGGTGTTCAACGGCGATCTCGGGCGCATGCTGCAAATCGACACGAAACAGAAAAATTTCACCGTGCGATACGAGTCGAACACGGTAACTTATGCTTTCGACGAAGTCGATCAGATTCGCCTGGCCTACGCGATCACTATTCACAAATCGCAAGGCAGCGAGTTTCCGGTAGTCATTGTGCCGGTGCTCAACCAGCACTACGTCATGCTGCAGCGCAACCTGATCTATACAGCCATGACCCGAGCGGCGAAATTGCTGATAATGATCGGCGCGAAGAAAGCGCTGAGCATTGCAGTGCACAACGTCAACCAGGCAACGCGCCACAGTCAACTGGCCGAGCGTCTGCAGATGTGAACCACAGACCGGGATAGTTATGGACCCCGCCGATGCCCGAAGAATCTCCAACCGATGACCAACCGACCCTGCCACTGGCAGAGACGCCCGGATTCCAGAAGTGGGGATTGATCGGTCTGCTGATCTTCTTCACCGTCTTCACATTTGATTTCATGCGTACGGATCTGTGGTTCGACGAGCTGCTGACGCTCGGCGACTACGGTACGCAGCAACACCTGGGCGGTGTTTTCACCAGCTACGAGGTGGCGAACAATCACATCCTCTTCTCGGCGGCACTGTGGACCTGGCTGCGTGTCATCCGCTTTGTCATGGCAGAGGAAGTGCTGCGCTTTCCATGCCTGTTGCTGGCGCTGATCACGATCTCCACGCTGTACATCCATGGCCGCCGGCTGTTCGGCAATGCAGCGGCATATCTACTTGCTGTGCTATTGGCATTCAGCCCCGTTTTCCTGAGTTTCTTCTACCAGCTCCGTGGCTATGGTTTGACTATATTCCTGTCTTTGATAGCAACGCTGGGAGCCTTCTACATCATTGCCGGTCAGCGACGCAAGGGCACGGTGATGTACGTCATAGGCGCCGTGCTGCTGCCGGGTGTCATCCCTTCGAATCTGCTGTTCAACGGCAGTCTGTTCCTGTTCCTGAGCTTGACGCTGGCGGCACGCGAGCGGAGCCCCTGGCAGCTGGCTTTGACGTGCGCGCCGGCGTTGGTGCTTGTGATATTGAGAGAAACATTGCCGTTCTGGTTCGGATCGGGAGCAGTAATCGCCACAGTGAGTGTGGGCATTGTTGTGTACCTCCCTGTACTCGTCTGGTGCTGGTGGCCGGTGATGCGCCAAATCTGGATTCCAGCTATTGCCACCGTAGCGGGTATGGCGATCTATATACCAATATGGGACGACTTCCGCCGGGTGATTTCCGGCACCGGCGGCTGGGCCTCCGGACCGGCAGTCGCAGGACACTGGTTCATTGCGATCGCCGCACATCTCGGGTTGTTCGTCATCGGCTGCCTGTGTCTGCACAAACAACCACAACTGCGCAATGCCGCAGACGGTGCGAGGGACAGCAAGGTTCCCGATCTGCGCCGGTCGCTGTGGCTGCTGGCCCTGTGCTGCGTCGTGCCGATGCTGGACGTGGCCCTGTGGCGGGCGCCGTATCCACGGGCCTTTCTGGCGTACCTGGTGCCACTGACGTTCTGCGCGTTGATACCGTTTCGCAACAGTTTCTGCCGCATCGACCGCTTCTTCCTGCTGCTGATTTTCTTTATCCTGGCGAATGACGTCGTGTGGTTCCGGCTCAGCGACCATTACACACGCAACGCGCTGCACCGCGGGGAGTATCGACAGGACTTGCTCCAGCAGTTTTACACACGCAACGAGGACATCTATTACACGACACACGCCCTTGCCCAAAGTCCGATCATGGGCAGCCGCACGCGAATATTCGTGGATTTCCACGAGTACATCGCCTTCGCGCAGTATTGGCAGTGGCGCGGCGGCAGGTTGGACCAGGTGGAATGTCTCAACGGCGGCGGCGGTCGTTTCGCACCGCGGCTCAAGCCACAGGCCTACCGGTTCTACCCGCAACTCATCGTCGGCTACGATCCGGAGTTCGCCCGCAAGTCGTACGAGGAGACACTGGGCTTGACTGTGCAGTTGCAGGAAGTTTATCTACCCTCGCCAATGCGGCTGTTCCGCGTCATTCCGGTCAATCCGGAACCAATCAGACCTCCACCCGACGTGCCGCGGGGGCGGTTGCTCTAACAACCCGCACCTATGCCTGATCGATGATGTGGTGAGCAGGGTCCGCGGCAATGGCCGCGAGGCGGTCCAGAACGATACCCATGTGCGCGGGGCGGTCGTGGGGTTCCTTGGCCAGACATTGGTCGACCAACAGTTCGTCCCACACCTCCGGCACCCCGCGGCGACGCTCGGACGGGCGTTGAGCGATGTCATGCAGATGCCGGTGCAGTACCGCCATGGCGTTGTCGCCGGTGAAGGGCGGTTCGCCAACAAGCAGGTGATACATCGTAGCGCCGTACGAGTAAATGTCGACAGACGGCGTGATTTCCGTGCCGATAAACTGTTCCGGGGCGATGTAAAACGGCGTACCCAGTGTCGTGTTGCTTCGAGTCAGCCGTGTATCGCCGGATGTCAGGGCAATGCCGAAATCACCCAGCTTCACAACGTTATTGGGACCGAGATAAACATTGTCGAGCTTGATGTCGCGGTGCACAACCGCGTTGTCGTGTACGTACTTGAGCACTTCCGCCAGACCTTTGGCAACAGCCAGGATGGTCGCGCCCGGCACCTGACCTTCGTGGATCAGCCAGCGCAGGTCCTTGCCCGCCAGATATTCCATGACATAAAACGGACAATCTCGATAGGTCCCGTGGTCATAGATCTGAATGAGGTTCGGGTGATTGAGCTCGCTCATGATGCGCATTTCGCGATCGAACCGTTTGTGTACCTCCTCGTCGGCCGCCGTGTGTTCGGCCAGCAGTTTGATGACGAAGCCGTCGCCGTTGTCGTGTTCGGCCCGGTAGATGAGCGAGGTGCCGCTCCAGCCAAGCAACTTGGTAATTGTGTACTCGCCCACGCGCTGCCCCGCATAAGGCCGCGCCAGATGCGTCATCGCCTCCGAATCCCCCGCAGCGACTGCTTGCTGTGACCGACTGAGCAGCAACGTGATCTTCGCCAAGAGCTGTTCGGGCTGGAAAGGCTTCGATATGAAATCGTCGGCCCCCGCTTCGATCCCGGTGATATGATCTTCCACAGCATCAAGGCCAGTGAGCATGATGACCGGAAAAAACGGCGAGATGCGTTGCTTGATCTGGCGGCAAATCTCGAACCCATCGATGTCCGGCAGCATGACGTCGAGTACGACCAAGGCGAAGCTTGGGTCCAAGGCATCGAGGTCGACCTGGGACGGCGACGCCGTATCGCTGAGACCGAGCAGCGCCAAAGCTTCGCTGCCTCGCTGCGTGTCATGGACATTCTTAAAGCCGGCTGCTTCCAGCTCGTCCTTGACGAGGAAAACGTCTGCCTCGTCATCGTCGACGACCAGAATCGGCATTGTCTTGTAGTCAGTCATCTTACTAAGTCACACTGGTGTGTGGCCCGCCGTGGCTCATCTTGATTGCGGCAGGCTCGCGGTTTGCATCCAGAACAGTTCAATGGCGTTGACCAGGCGTTCGAAATCGGCCATTGCCGCGGGCTTCGAGACATAACAATTGGCACCCAGCCGATAGGCCTGCTCGATTTCATCCTCCTCCTGCGACGTTGTCAATATGATCACCGGCAGATGCCGCAACTGCTCAGTGGCTCGAATTTCCTGCAGGACTTCACGACCGTCTTTGCGGGGCATGTTTAGGTCGAGCAGGATCAGGTCAGGCAGGCCGGAGCCTGACACGTGAGTGCAACTGTGCAGGTAGTCCAGTGCATCGATGCCATCGTGCACAACATGAATTTCAACAACAGTAGCGCATTCCTCCAGCAGTTCCTGGATGATCTCGGCATCGGCCGGGTCGTCGTCAACAATGAGAATTCGAATCGTTCGTGCTGCCATCTCGTCTCTCATGGTCTGCGTAAATGGTTGAGCGTACCGGTAAACGGCGCAGCTACAGCGACAGCCTGCGCGCTATACAGGTAGAGTCGCTACCATTCGTTGCAATTCAGTAAAATTCCAGTAACATTGCGCAGAAATCGGACCCACTTCACCTGCCCCTACCGTTCCCTGCCGCCCCCTTAATGAATCGAGCCGTAGTAAATCATTGGTCACGGACGCTCGCCGTATGCGCCGGTGCCACCGTCACCCTGATCGGCGTCCTGGTCATTGTCGGCTGGTACGTGGGCAATCATTTCCTGATCCAAGTGCAGCCCGGTTCCGCTCCGATGCAGTTTAACACGGCGCTGGCCCTGATTTTCGCCGGTGCGGGTATTCTCAATGCCGTCATGTGGGAGTTGCGGTTCGTCTCGCTGGGCGCCGGTCTCCTTTGTACGGCACTTGGCGGCCTGACGATGGCACAATACGCCGGGGGCGGCGATTTTGGCATCGACGAATTTTTCTTTACCCACTACGTACTCGATCGCACCGGCCCCCCTGGCCGCATGGGGCCGAACACCGCGCTGTGCTGCATCCTTGCCGGTTTGGCGCTTTTGCTTATCTGCCCGCCGCGGACCTCGCAGCGAAAGATCAGCACCATCGGCCTGTTCGGGGCCTTGCAGATAGCCATTTCCGGTGTCGGTTTTTTCGGCTATGTCTCCAACCTCGGGTCAGCCTACGGCTACGGCGACGCCAACCGCATGGGGATCCACACCGCCATCGGTTTTATCGGTGCCGGGATCGGCACGCTGGCCTATGCCTGGAGCGTTACCGTTTCACGTGCCTGGGAGGTGCCTCGCTGGTTCTCAGCACTCGCCGGCATCTGCAGTCTCACCGTGACACTTTGTCTCTGGCAGTCCCTGGCGAAACAGGAGAAACAACAGATCGACCGCCTGATCACGACTACGGCCCAGCAACTTGGTGACGAACTCTCGCTGGAACTGCGGTCGCTGGTGCTGCCAATGCGGCGCAACGCCTGGCAGTGGCAGGACAAGAACGGCATCGATCGCAACGAATGGGAAGCAAACTTGCGCGGCCAGCTCAAGGACCTGCACGCATACGTCGCCGGCGGCCGTGTCGATGAAGATATGAACACACGCTGGACGGTCGCGTTCAACACCGACAACGTCCGCCTGCCTGACGACCTCGCCGCACATCCCGTTATCCGCTTGGCACTCGGCGCGGCACAACGCCACAAAGATGTGACGCTGTCCGTAGGCCTGCAACTGCCCGGCCTGGAGAGCGGTGTCATGGTCATCGCGCCGACCTCCTCCGACGATACACCCAACGGTTTCGTTGTCGGCCTGCTCGACATGAGCCCCTTTGCCAAAATCCTCGATCAAGCCGATGAAGGATTCGAATACACTGTCTTCGACGCAAAGAACAGGCTGCTTTACAGCCGTGGTCGGACCTTGCCGCACCTCGACGAAAAATGGGGCCGTAACGTTCAATTGACGCTACTCGGTACCGCCTTCCGGATCCACGTGGCGCCGGCACAGTCAACCCTGCTCGCCGAACAGTCCCTGGTCACAGCATGGATATTGCTGGCAGGCATCGTTGTCAGCGTCCTGCTGACAATGACCATCCATTTTGCCCAGACGTCCATTGATCAGACCGAAGCCCTGACCGCCAGCAACGACAAGCTGACGCTGGAAATCAACGTCCGTCGATCGGCCGAGCACCAGCTGCAGGAGGCACACCGCGACCTGCAGATGCGCGGACTGCAGTTGATCAGCATGACCGAAACCGCCAAATCCGTCAACAGCGCCGAGTCGCTCGAGGATGCCGTCTGTATCACCTCCA
The DNA here is from genome assembly GCA_913042885.1 of uncultured Lentisphaeria bacterium. Next base: position 8,362 of record CAJWLW010000186.1, read on the forward strand.
TGCATACCCGGTCGATTATCGGCAGCCACTTGGCGTTTGTCTGCTGCCGAGAGGGCGACGACTGGGGCCATGCGATCCGGTCGCTCAATCTCTCCGAGAAATATGACGCCGGCACTGCCTACGACATGATCCCGCATGCCCAGGGCCTCTACGCCTATACCTGTGAGCAAAACGAGCCGGCGCGACTGTCGGCCGCAGAACTCGACAGGCATCCACGCTGGCACGGTTGTGATGCGACCGCGGACCTGCCCAAAATGCGCGGCTGGCTGGCCGCACCACTCATCGCTCACGACGGAAGCAACCTCGGGCTCATCCAGGTTTCCGACAAGTACCAAGGTGAATTCACCGAGGAAGATGAGATTGTTCTCATACAGTTGGCGCAGCTCGCATCCACCGCCATCGAAATGCAGATCGCCAGGCGCAACCTCGAACTTCAGGCGGAGGAGTTGACCCGCTCGAACACCGAGCTCGAGCAATTCGCCTATGTCGCCTCGCACGACCTGCAGGAACCTCTGCGTAAGATCATCGGATTTACCGACCGCCTCGAGGAGAAATACAAAGATCAGTTCGACTCCAAGGCCAATCGATATCTCCACTACATCAACGACGGCGCCGGCCGCATGCAGCAGCTCATCAAAGATCTACTCGTCTTGTCGCGCGTCGGACGCCTTGGCCGGAAATTCGAAGTCACCGACTGCAGGGATGTCGTCGCCCAGGCCGTCGACAACCTGGAGGCCGCTATCGCCGAACACAGCGGCAAGGTAATTTTTGATGAACTGCCGGTCGTCATGGGCGACGCCACCCAGCTCACGCAGTTGTTTCAGAATCTCATCGGCAACGCGATCAAATTCCACGGTGCCGAGCCGCCCGTCGTGAACGTCACCGCCGAAGACATCGGCACTGAATGGCGGATCAAAGTTCGAGACAACGGCATCGGCATCGACCCGAAGTTTACCGATCGCATTTTCGTCATCTTCCAGCGACTCCACACGCGCACTGAGTATCCCGGAACGGGTATCGGCCTGGCGATCTGTAAGAAAATCGTCGAGCG
>CAJWLW010000187.1 GCA_913042885.1 uncultured Lentisphaeria bacterium
GAACAGAAGCCGCGCGGCTCGACCCTTCTCGATCCGGCGATTCGCATGGCCTACCGCTATCGCGAGCCGGGGCGGCAGCTCAACGTCGTGGTCATCAGCGACGGCATGACGAAGACACGAGAGCGCCGGGATCTGCTGCAGACGATCGCCCGGCGCCCGGAGAACACGCGGGTCTTCTGCGTCGGCGTCGGCAACGAAGTAAACCGGCCCTTGCTCGAACAGCTTGCCACGGACACCGGCGGGCTGGCGGCATTTGTGTCGAACCGGGACGACTTCAATCGACAGGCGCGTGGCTTCCGGCGGGCTTTGACCCGGCCGGTCGGAGCCAACGTCAAGATCGATTTTGCGGACATCTCAGTTTACGACGTCGTGCCGCAACAGTTGCCGGACCTGTACCACGGCTCGCCGATCCGGGTGTACGGCCGCTACCGCGGCAGCGGCGAGGTCAATGTAAAAGTCAGTGCAGACGTGGAAGGACACACAGTCATTGCCGATGCACCGTTTGAGTTTCCGGCGGTCGACAACGACAACCCTGAGCTCGAGCGCATGTGGGCCTGGCACAAGGTGAACATGCTGCTGAAGCAGGCGGATCGCAATGGCACGCGGGCCCAGATTATTCCCGAGATCGTCCGGCTCGGCGAAGGCTACGGCATCGCTACTGAGTACACGTCATTCCTGGTGCTCGAGAACGATCAGGAGTACCGGCGCTGGAAGATCGCCCGGAGCAATGTCTTGCGGCTCAACCGGGAACGGGCGGCGGAAGAACGAGTGCTGGCGAAGTTCGACGGGATTCGTGACCGCGCCATGGCTGGACTCGGCCCGAACGCTGTCGACACGCAGCCGGTCAATATCACGCCGGTGCGGCAGACCACAGCACCGGCAGGGACTCGCCCAGTGCGCGTTCCCACCGAGCCGTCTCAACAACGCCGGCAGAGCCGCAACATCAGTTTCGGCGGCGGCTCCGGCCCGGTCGGTCTACTGTTCACTCCGGCAGTGCTGCTGCTGGCATGGCTGAAACGACGCCGGTCCGAGGATGCTGCGGGCGAGCCATCGCGATGATTGCCGCATCCATGACAGCAAGCAGTGCTGGCACCGAGCGTTCCCGGGGCATGATGCGCTGGCACCCGGAGCTTGTGGCATTTGCCGGTCTGCTCATCGTTGCCAACCTGCACCTGCTCGGGGCCCCGACTGCGGAAGCCCTGATTTTTCAAGGCGATCGAGTCATTGCCGGCGAGTTATGGCGGGTGTTCACGCATCCCTTCGTTCACGTGAGTTTTTATCAATTGGCGCTGGATGGCGGTGCCTTTTTTCTGTGCTACATGACTTTGCGCCAACCGCATCTGGGCAAGCGCCTGATGGCGATCGTTATCTGCAGTCTCGGCGGTCTTGGCGGTGCGTATCTTTTCGGTTCTGTTACGGTGGCCTACGGATTCTGCGGACTTTCCGGGGCGGCTCACGGCGTCCTGGCACTTTCGATGCTCGAGATGATCTCCGACGAGGATCGAATCAATCGAATGACGGGCTGTGTGTGTCTGGCGATTCTGATCGGCAAGTGTGTGTACGAAGTCATTACGGGGGTGCCGTTCCTGGGCGGTCTGCACTTTGGAAACATCGGCGTACCTTTGCTCGGCTCTCATCTGGGCGGTGCGGTTGCCGGCATGTTGATTTACGGCCTGTGGGACCGGAGCAGGTGTTCCGTGTTGCGGAAATGTCCTTGAACATCTGGAACCGAAACGATCATATGTCGCCGGACGGAGGCCCGGGGCTGCGAATGGAGCACTGGCAGTCTCAAGCTCCTGCCCGGTCCATGTATTGCTGTCGCAGGACGCGGCGCATGACTTTATTCGAGGCGGTGCGCGGCAGTTTGTCGATGAGAACGACGTCGCTGATCTTGAACAGCGGATTCAAGTGCTGCCGGATGGCGGACTGCATTGTGGTCTGCAAAACAGCAACATCGACCTCGGCATCGGCGACGGTATACAGGACAAGCTGTGATGGCCCTCCGCCGGCCGGCATAACGGCGATAGCTGCGGTCTCGACAATGTGATCGACCTCGGCAACGACTCGTTCGACTTCCGCCGAACTGGTTTTGATGCCGCCTAGATTCATGGTATCGTCGACCCGGCCGTGGGCTCGAAAATAGCCGTTCGGCAACTGCTCGATCTGATCGCCGTGGCGCCGCAGCATGCCGCCGTCGGAGGCCGTTGGGGTGCCGGCAAAGTACACGTCGTGGTGGTCGCCGTTCAGCAAGGTGTTTGATAAGCCGATGGACGGTGGTACAAGGAAAAGCTCGCCGTTGGTGCAGGGCAGTCCGGCATCGTCGAGGATGACCGCATCGATACCCAGCGCCAGGGTGTTCATCGTAGCCGGCGACCCCGGGCGGACGACGTTGCCTGTGATGTAGCCGCCGCCGATCTCGGTGCCGCCGCAATACTCGATGACTGGCTTGTAGCCGGCCAGCCACATGAGGTACAGCATGTCTTCGGCATTCGAACATTCGCCGGTGGAACTGAAGGCCCGAATCTTCGACCAGTCGCAGTCTTCCATGCAGGCCGTTTCGTGCCAGGTACGGACCAGACTGGGAATGACGCCGAGCATGGTGACACCGGCGTCCTGAACGAAGCGGCCGAAGCCGATACCCGAGGGGATGCCGTTGTACAGCGCCATGGCGGCACGATTCATCAGGCTGGCGAAGATCAGCCATGGGCCCATCATCCATCCGAGGTTGGTGGGCCAGGCCACAACATCACCGGGGTGTACGTCGTGGTGAAAGTAGCCGTCGACAGCACACTTGATGGGGGAGGTCTGCGTGAAGGGGATGGCTTTCGGGGCGCCGGTCGTACCGGAGGAAAAGAGAATATTGACGTTCGCCTCGGGCGTCGAAGCGACTGCATCGAAACAATCGTTGTCGGAGAGAAAATCGCCCCAGCTGCAATCGCCCTCGCGCAGATCGACAGTAAGCGCTGCACCTGTGGCGATGACGATTGCCGGCGGTGCATCGGACTCGACGACACGCTGATACAACGGCAGGAATTTGCCGGCGCGGGTGATTACGTCCTGGGTAAATATCGCCTTGGCTTCGCCTATGCGCACACGAATGGCGATTTCGCCGGCAGCAAAACTGTCGGCGATGGAAACGACAACGCCGCCCATCTTGATGATGCCGAGGTAGATGGCGACGGATTCAGCGGTCATCGGCATATCGACGGCAATAGCATCGTTGGCAGCGAGTCCCATTGCGGTGAGGCCATTGGCGACGCGATTGGTCAGGGCTTCGAGTTCGGCCACGGTCCAGGTCTGCAGGGGACCGTCCTCGCCCTGGAAAAGAATTGCCGGTGCATCTGGAGCATGAGCAAAGCAACTGTCGGTGATGTTCATCTTTGCACCAGGCAGCCAGCGTGGCGTCTCAATGCCGGAATCAGCATCGACGATGGTGTCATATGGTCGGCGGAAGCGGACGCCCACGAGCTCGATGGCTCGGGCCCAGAACTCGTTGCGGTAGGTGACAGACCAGCGGTGCAGCGCTTCGCTGCTGTCGAGCCCGACTTGCCGCTGCAGTTGCGTGATGTTGGCGGCGGCAATGTCGCCAGGTGCCGGTGACCAGGCGGCGGGCGGGCTGGCATCGGCATCGTCGTGGCTGAATATTTCTTGGTACACGGCCCGATGCACTGCGAACGGTTCACCGGCCTGCAACAGCGCAGCACTGGCCTGCTGCCAGCGTACCGCGGGTACGGACGGCAGACCGTCCAGGTGCTCGGCCCAGTACTGTGCCTTGTCCGGCGTCAGTCCGGACTGTATTAGTGACTGCTTTGTTGTCATGCTTCTACGCCCTCCGCTCCAATTTGCTTCCTGAACAAGGTACTTGATTTTGACGCTGCCCGCCAATTCCATGCGCTATTTGGTATTTCTGTTTCCGCTGCTGGTGGATATGACGATTGCCTGCTTCCTTTTTGGCATGCCGGTGCGGGCCAGCTACCTGGGGCTGACGGACACTGCCACGGGCTGGTTGTTCACGGTTTTCAACGGGAGCTACATCCTCACAGCGTTTGTCGTCGGCCGCTGGGGCCGCGGCCGGATGTCGGTACTGCTGCTGCTAAGTGCCGGTGCACCGGCGGTGTTCGCGCTGTTTTTTTTGATTGACGATATGGCATGGCCGCTGGCGATTGCGATGACAGGACTGGCGATATCGTCGAGCAGTTTTTTTATCAGCTTCCAGTTGAAGATGGGGTCGGTGACCGGCATGCATCCGCGGCGCAGTGCGGCCTGGTATGCGTTTGCCTGGTCGACGGGCATGGCGATCGGGCTTCTGGTGCAGGGAGTTGTGTCGGGGCCAGACAACCCCTGGTTCATTGTGCCGATGATAATCATGCCGCTGGTCGTCGTCGCGCTGCTGCTGCTTTACCGGGACCGCCTGCAGGCCATGGTGGTCGACGAGGAGGCGGACGATGATCTGGCTCACGATCCGCGCTATGTGCTGATCGGGCGCATCGGCATCGTGACGGCGGTGATTGTGATATTCGGCTGCATGGGCATTCTGCCGAAAGTCGGACTGGAGGAGCTGGATATCGGCACGATGACGATGGGTGCGGTACTGTTCCTCAGCCGCCTGACAATGGCGATCTCGGCGCTTGTTTGCATGGCGTATACACGCTGGCTGTACAACCCTGTGGTGTTGGCAGTGGCCAATATTCTGGGTATTCTCGGTTTTGTACTGGCGGCGATGAGTGGCAGCAACGCCATGCTGCTTTGCCTCGGGCTCTGTGTTGCCAGCATCTTCGGCGGGGTATGTTTCTACCAGGCAGTGGTCTACGCGATCATGGATCCGGCGACGGCGGCGCGATACGTGGCGTGCAATGAGATGCTGGTTGGTGCCGGGGCAGTGGCCGGGTCACTGCTGGCGGGCTATGCGGCGGAGTTGCTGGGCGCCCAGGGCCTGTTGTTGGCGGCGGCGGCAGTCATCGGCATCGCGATGGTTATCGAAATACTGGTCCTATCACGCGGCAACGGGCACGCCACACAGTACTAGTTCTGCTGTTCCGGCACGTTGGGCGTGAAACGATCGTCGAAGTACTTGACTTCCGCGGAAGACATCAGTCCCTTGAAGAATTCATCCCGCAGTTCGCGAGTTTTGTGGGCTCGCAGGATCGTCGTAATTTCGGCGCGGACGGCGCGCTTGCCGTTTTTGCGCTCGAGTTTCGCAGCGAACCGGTCCGAGTTCGCCGCGAGATATTCGTCGATAGCGGACGCGGCGATCTTGATCTTATGCAGGTTCTCCTCGGTATTTTTCTTAACGTAGGTTTGGATCAGCAGGTTACGTTCCGGGTCGAATCTGGTCCGCGCCGGTGCTTCGAAGCCGTCGCTATCGGCTTTTACGGCGACGAAATAATTCTGCAGCAGGCTGAGCATTGAGAGGCGAGCGTTGGGAACAACCTGCGGCGAATCGGAAACGGTGACCGGATAGAGGTCTTTGACGGTCAATTCTTGCTTGCCGATCTCGATTTTTACGGCGAAGAGCGCGTCAAAATACGCTTGCACCTCCCTGCCACTTGCACCGCGGTCTGGTTCCTCGGCACCGGCACGCTGGTGGATCAATTCCCACAGATCTTCTCTTTCACCGGCGCTGCGCGCGCGGTTGACGAAGCTGGCTTTAATAATGTCAGCCGATACGGCCGTGCCGGCGACGTTGAAGTTGAATTCGGCGATCGCCTCATCGATGAGCTTGGCAAACTGGTCCGAGCGTTGTTTCATGGCGATGCGGCGGCGGATCGAAATGAGGGCGGAACGTTCCTCCATCCCGGCGAACTCCTTGGCGTGAGCGGCGTAGTACGCCGCCGCTTCGGCTTTGACCAGATTGGCGTTTTCCTGACTGCGGGCCGGTATGTGATTGCGCAGGTATGCGGTGGCCGTGGTGACGACGAGGGAGCGGGCAAACTGGGTCCGTGTGGCAGCGATCTGTGCCTGGAAATTGGGATCGTCTGGGATGCCGGCAGCCGCAGCCGCTTGGGCAATGACCTCGTTGGTAACAACACGAGGCAGGATTTCCCGGATGAGTTTGGTTCGCTGATTGGTGTTCAATTTCTGATGAAAACCGCTCAGAACAGCACTTTCAAGAATTTCGACGCCATTGACGGTAGCGAGTACAGGGTCATCTTCAGCCGTGAGCTGAAACGGCCACAAAGCAGCGACAGTGACAATAACGGCCAGCTCAAAACGATACATTTTAATCCTCCGTGATCAATGCTGCAGATGGGTACAGCGGTTCCCTGAGCTTTTGTTTTGGGCGGCCGAAAAATTAGTTCTGAGTGGTAGAATTGCAAGGTACGCGCATATTCCATACCAGCCGGCGTTGGCGAAAATCCCTGCGAGAGAAAGTCTCCGGACATATGACCGATAAGCCCTACGGACCCAAGTGAGACACCCCAGACTCGATCGTTCACAGATACGTATGAAGCCTTTGGCAGAGCGTGCCAACAAGCAGCGAATCGAGGCGGACCGCATCATGCCCGACACCAGGCCGACGGGGCTCGATGACGAGACTGCCACCGCTGTCGGAGTCACGGCTGAGCGCATTCGCAAGGCCCGGACGGCCGGGGACCCGGTCATAATGAGTTTCGGTGCCCACACCATCAAGAACTGTCTGGCGCCGGTTCTGATTGGATTGATGGAGGACGGCTGGATTTCTCACCTGGCGACCAACGGTGCCGGCATCATCCACGACTGGGAGTTCGCTTGGCTGGGGCAAAGTAGTGAAGACGTCCGGATCAATGTTGAGCGTGGCGAGTTCGGTAACTGGCAGGAGACTGGTTACTACATCAACCTGGCCCTCGTTGTGGGGGCTTACCTGGACCAGGGCTACGGTGAGGCAGTTGGTAAAATGATCGAGGACGAGGGCTTGGAAATCCCCGATGCCGTTTCGCTGGCAGCTGTGGTGCGCGAGGCTGTCGATGACGAGCCAGAGGCTGCCGCTGCCGCTGCCGATCTTTTGTCGACAGTCCGCCGTTTCGGTCTGTCTCCGGGTTGGCTGGAGGTGCCGCATCCGTGGAAGCGTTTCAGCGTGCAGTCAGCGGCATACCGGCTCGGTATTCCGTTTACGGGCCACCCGATGATCGGGCACGACATCATCTACAATCACCCGATGAACCATGGCGGTGCTCTGGGGCGGACTGCACTACGGGATTTTCTGACTTTCGCGGCGTCAGTCAGCCATATCGGCGCCGGCGTTTATCTCTCCGTCGGTTCAGCCGTCATGTCACCTATGGTTTTCGAAAAATCGATGTCGATGGCTCAGAACCTGGCTCTGCAGGAGGGGCGTCATCTCGACACTCATCATATTGTGGTAGTGGATATTGCGCCATCGCGTTGGGATTGGCGGCAGGGGGAACCGCCGGAGGACAATCCGGATTACTATCTGCGATACAACAAGACGTTCAGCCGCATGGGCGGCACCATGCAATACCTCAACGCCGACAACCGCGATTTCCTGCTGGCACTTTGTCAGGCACTGGCGTGAGATTTGGCGCCGTGATCGCGAAAGGGCTCCGGAGTATCCGGAGTCGGAGGCATGCTCAGCGTGTACGCGGGAGCGGCGTCAGCCCGACGGTCTGTTCCGCTTCATGCATTGTCTGCTCAGCGCGTACCCGGGAACGGCATTCCGGACAGATGCCGTGACTGAAATCGGTGCCGAGTTTGTGGCGGATGACAGTTTCGATCTGCATCCATTCCTCCTCGTCTCGCAGGCGTTTGCAGTAGGTGCAGATGGTAACGAGCCGATTGAGCATGCCGATGCGTGACATGTAGCCGAGGATGCGTTCGGCGACGTCGAGGCGCATGCGCAGTTCAAACGCATTGACCGGCTTGAAGAGGAAATCGTCGATGCCTGACATCGAGGCCAGTTCGTAATTGTGATCGGTGTGTTTCCGGGCAGTTGCCACGATGTAGTAGGTATATCCGGCTCTTTGCAACTGGCGGATATCGCGGCAGAGGGTCAAGGCGCCCATGCTGGAGTCGCTCCAGTTGGCGATGACCAGCCGTATGTCGTGCTCGCATACTGCCTGCAAAGCCCGACCCGGATCGTCGACACGAATGATTTCGTGGTCGCCGTCCGTCAACAGGTTTTGCAGATGCAAATGGTCAGCATCATCATCATCGACTACAAGAATTCTCATTTACTCTCACCAATTATCGATGTCGTGCGTTTCACTTCCGCAATGACAGTCGGTTGGCCGGGACACGAAAATCACGAACACGAAAACCGCGAACACAAGAATCGCGAACACGAAAGCCGCAAACACAAGTATGTTATAAGACTTTTTCCGGAAAATTTCAACCGTTAGACGCGGAAAGCTTGTAAAGAACCCGGGTACGACGCAAAGAATGCAGCCGGACCTGTTGCGAAGCGCTCGAAAAATTGACAGAACGCGTGTTGTCTTGGCTTTCTCAGCACATCCATAATTCGCACACGGGGAACTGCAATAAATATTTGTAACTCACTGTAATACCATAAATTATATCTCAAATAACGAGGACGTCGTGGCAAAATATGCCGGGGTGTCCACCGGCTCGGCAAGCCTGTCCAAAGCAAATGTGAGCCGTACCGGGAGTCGATCAGTTCGTGGCTGGAGGATGGGCTGTGACAGCGCACACATTTACCAGGATCTGGTTGCCGACGAGCAGTTCAGCGGCGGGTATCGGGGTGTTCAGCGTTTTGTGCGGGGGCTGCACGGGAGCTACAGCTATTATCAACGCTCTACCCAACTGTTGTTTGTGCCCTTGAGGTCGTTGACGATCCGGCCTTGCAACTGTGACGCGATAGTAAAGAAGCTGTTGTCCGCCGATCCCTTGACCCGGGCGTGCCGGTTCTTTGGCACCGCCACGGTACCTGAGTAGTTTGATTCCGTTATCGTCAGATTATCGTAAGGGTACGGGCCCTGCACGAAATTGATCACGAAATTCGAACCGTCCAGAATGATATCCAGTGGCTTGACCTCGTTGCCTACCGGTGTTGCTGCGTTTTGTGGCGGTACTGTGACGATGGCGAAATCGGCACGTGCCACTGCCAGCTGGGCCCTAAGTCCGCGGATTTCCTCCTCGGCGCTCCCTACCGCCTGCCTCAATTCGGTCAATTGCTTTTGGACCGAGTTGGTGGCGGCAGCAGCAATCTCCGATTCGTCCCGTACTGCTTTGACGGCGGCCAGCAATTCGTGCTCGTCCCTCGTCAACTCCGTCCGCATTTCTGCCATCTCTTCCGACAGACGCGTCGCGGTTTGCGCTGCGTCGATGCTTACCTTCTCGGCAGCGATAGCGGCTTCGAGTGATTTGCGGCTCATCTTCTGTATGCGTGCCGCGGCATCCGCGCTGCTGGCTGCGGCCTGACGAGCGGCGGCGGCGGCACGTGCCG
>CAJWLW010000188.1 GCA_913042885.1 uncultured Lentisphaeria bacterium
GAAAGCGTTGCCGCCATTCTATACGCAAGTCATTGGTTCGCTGCCACGCCCGCAACTGGTACGCAGCCTGGTCGATCGTCGCGACTCGATCGCTGCGGACGAATACAGTCGGATTATGGACGAGATGGTGATTTTCGCCATCCGCGTGCAGGAGCAGGCCGGTATCGATGTGATCAGCGACGGCGAGTGGCGGCGCGTTCATTATCTTGACGAGTTTCTGTTGCGCGTTGGCGGGCATGAGCCGCTCCGTGAATTTCAGTCCCACGGTGAGACCAAGCGCACACTCGTCTGCAATAGTAGAATGCAGGGCGGCGAGCCGTTGTTCGTTGACGACGCCGAGTTCCTGGTCAAGCACACCGACCGCCATACGAAGTACGCACTGCCTTCGCCGTTCCTGATAGCGATCCGCAAGTGGCACGAGGATTTCAGTACGGATGTGTACCCGACGATGGAGCATTATATGGAGCATCTCACCGAGCTGCTGACACTCGAGGCGGAAGCTCTGGCGCAGACCGGCATCGATGTCATACAGCTCGACGACCCGGCCCTGACCTATCTCTGCGACCGTTCGCTGACCGAGAGCTCCGACAGTCACGACTCACGTTTGAAGCGGGACTGGGACATTGATCGGCAGGCGCCGCAGGCGATCAATGCGATCAATGAGATCGCGGCGGCGTTGCCTGTGGAAGTGCACCTGCATTGCTGTCACAGCGTCTGCAAGCGTCAAAGCGATGTGACTGGCGACTACAAGCCGATCCTGCCGTTCCTGAAGGATGCAAAGATCGACCGGGTCAATCTGGAGTTCGCCTACAAAGGCACGGGCATACCCGACGACCTGGAACACCTGCCGGATGGTCTTGGGGTCGGCATGGGAGTGGTCGACGTGCGGGGGGCACAGTTCCAGGAGGTCGAGGAGATCGAGGCGATCGGGGCTGCTGGGGCGGCGATCATCGATCCGTCACGCATCGCCCTGAACCCGGATTGTGGTTTCGCGCCGGACTATGGCGAGCCGCCGTCGATTGACGAAGCGTTCGAGAAATTGTCGCGGTTGTCACAGGCGGCGGCAAATTTGCGGAATCGATTCTGCTGAGACGAGTTTCCTACCAACCGATCCGGCTAATCTGAATCCGTGGAAGAACAGAAACACGAACTGACTGAATACGGCCGCCAGGTCAAGGCGGCCGAAAGACAATATCGCCATCACAGCCTGCGCGAGTTGTTGACTGGCCCGTTCCTGTCGGTCTTGATTCACATCGGCCTTATCGGTACGCTGGCGCTGCTGATGGTCGGCAAGCCGTATAAGTCGCCGTCGGTCGAAATCGAAGTCTCGATGGAACCGCTGCCGCACGTCGAGCTGGAGCCGGATCTGGTCGCGGAAGAGGACGAAGTCGAGCCCGAGCAGGACGAAGCGCCGCCGGAAGCCGAGCTCGACGTGCCGGACGACGCTGAGGATGTGAGCGAAGCTTTCGAGCAGATGGTCGATCAAGTGTTCGAGGAGCCGCCGGTACCGGAAGAATTCAATATGGCGGATCTACTGAATGCCGAAATCATCGGTGAGCCGGCGCCCGAGGTGGCCGTTGTCGAGCAGGCCAAGCCGAATCTCGACTGGGTACAGGGTCTCGGTGGCGGCAACAGTGCCGACGGCGGCGGTGAAGTCGCAGGGGCGATAGGCGGGATCGGTGGCGCCGCGGCTGTTGGCCAGGGGCCGTTCGGCGGCCGCTCGGCTGGGGGACGCGATGCGCTGCGCAAGAAGTTCGGTGGCGATCCGGCCGGCGAGGACGCGGTCATGCGGGCCTTGCGATGGTTGCAGAAGGTGCAGTCGCCCGACGGCTCATGGCATGATGAAGCGTATACGGGTATGGCACTGTTGTGTTTTTTGGCGCACGGCGAAACGCCGATCGCCGAAGAATTCGGCGACACTGTCGAACGTGCCATGCGTTGGCTTGCCCCCAAGGTTCCGGTCGTTGGCGGTCGTCCGAGTGCGTATAAGAACGGTATGGCCACCTATGCGATCGCTGAAGCCTACGGCATGACCAGGAACGGCTCGATGGATGTTGGCTTTGTCCGCGAAGCGATGGACCGCGGTCTCAAGCATATTATCGCCGGGCAACAGGACAGCGGCGGCTTTGACTACGCCTATGCCAAGGGCGAGCGCTGGGATCTTTCGGTGGTCGGTTGGCAGTGTCAGGCGCTGAAAGCCGGCTACAACGCCGGCAGCGAGGTCTCCGGCATCAAGCAGGCCATGAAGAAATCCGCTAATTTCGTACGCAACGTTACCTACAACCTGGGTCATTTCGGCTACAGCTCCAAACCAGCCCAGAACGCTGAGCCTTCAAACATGAGCGGCGTCGGGGCCCTCATTCTGCAACTGCTCGAAAGTCGCCGCAACGCATTTTCCGAGACCGCTGTCGGCAAGATTTTGATCGAGCGGCTGCCGGGCTACAAGTTCAACAATTCCCCCGGTAGCCTGTACGGTTGGTATTATGATACCCAGGCGGTATTCAACGCCGGCGGCTATCGCTGGAAAAAATGGAACAAGGTTTTTCAGCCTGAACTGATCAACCACCAGCATCCGGACGGCTACTGGACGGTCGAGGGCGGCCACTTCAACGGCGCCGACGGCCGCGTTTTTGCCACGACACTGTGCCTGCTGCAGCTGCAGGTCTACTACCGGTACCTGCCGAGCGACGGCGGAGGCGGGCACGTTTCCCGGCCGCTTGGCCAGGGCAAGAAGCGGCTCGGCACCGACTGGGGCTTCGGCGGCGATGCCGGCGACAAACCCGAAGACGACGATTCCGACAGCGACAACGACATCAGATTCGACGACGCTATCGACGAAGACACCGAAGATCTCGACTTCAAGTCGTTCTTCGATTAGTCGTGTGACAGGGTATTGCCCAGCCTTCCCGGCTGCGGACAAACGCCTCCTCGTCGAAATCTACTGGCATCTCAGTATTAAACGTGTGCCGCGGCCGTGTTTTGAAATTGGGCGGCGGGGCGTTTGCGTCCAGCTCTGCAAGAACTTCGGTATACTGCTGGTGCACCTGTGGACCGGACCGGAGTCAAGCGAAAACCAAGGTCCCGCTCAGGTCATTGCGGTGGGCGCCGCCGAACAGGCAGGACCAGCAGGAGATCTGGTAGCCATCGGTGTTGCGGTGACGAATGACATTCACCATCCATTTGTCGCCGGTCGCCGGCGGCTCGACCTTGAGCGCCGTCCACGGCACGGCGATTTCCACGTACCAATGTCCGCCGACCTGTGAGACGGCAGCCTTCCACTCGGCGCCCGGCACCATCCGGCTGCCGCCTTCTTCGACGCTGAACCAGGCCTGCGAACGCTTGCCTGCGGCATTGACGCACACCTGATTGAAGAACGTTCCGTGCTGCGGTGCGTTGAGCCGGAATTCGACGGTGTCGTCCTGGTCGAAGTGGAATTCCGGCTCGTTCTCCTCGCGGTTTGTCGCCAGTTTGTCGATAAGGGGTTCTTCACAATCCACACTGATATACAGGTGCGTCTCATCGCGCGTGAACATGGCGCGAGTCGAGACGGGCGCCGGTTCCAGGCGCTCGAAGGTTACGAAGTCCTCGGCGACACCCGAGTGATCGAAGTCCTGCCAGCAGTTGTCGTCCAGCTTGCCGTCGATGACCGGTGCCGTGCTGCACATGCCACAGTTGATCGGCTGCGGCCGGCTGTCGCTTTCGAACAGTTCCTGGTCGCCGGTGGCGCAAAACGAAAAAACATCCGCCTGCCGCAGTCGCAGTCGCAGCATGATGTATTGCCCGGTGATCGTGCCCAGGTCGCTGCTGCCGTTCCACGACAGCGGCGCATCCGTTGCGTCACCGGAGAAAACATCCATGTCCTCGTAGCGATAGCCGTCGAGGTTGGCGCCGTTGTCGGCAAGCAGCTCGGCTTCGACACTGCCGCCGTCGGCGGTCTTCGCATTGATCTGCAGGGCGTCGCCCTTGAATAGAAACCGCTTCGTCAGCACGACCCCTTCGTCGTCTGCGTGCAGAGACACGAAACCGTTCTTGCGAAAGATCGCCAGACCGATGCCGCCCGGGCCCTGGCTCTTCTGCGCATCGTGCTTGTCGGGGTGTCCGTCATAGTACAGCAGGCGTTTGTCGCCAACCGACACGACCGGACAGTATGTGTGCATCATCTCGCCGTCGAAGGCGCCGGGCTCACCCAGGGGCACAACCTCCTCATCGGCGAAGACCGATTGCCAGTCGATACCGTCGCGGCTGAACGCCAGTTTCAGCTTGATCGTCTGCTGGTCCCGTCGATTCAGCGGCTCGCTGGTGTAAAACATCCAGGGGATGCCCCAATAAACGCCGTCCTCGGGGTGCACCAGCATGCCGTAGATCTGCGCGCCGATCCCGTACTCGGGCGGGGCCGACCAAATGACCTCCGGCCCTGTCCACTCGGTCAGGTCATCGCTTTCACCCAATCCCAGCCGACGGATCGTATGGCGCTCCTGCCAGACGCGCATGTAGCCACGATACTTGCCGAGACGCTCGTCCTTGAGAAAGAAAAAACATTCTTCCAGCCCGTCGCCCGAGCCGTTGGCCCACACCGGCTGATCGCTGTGCGGTGTCCACACAATACCGTCGGGGGAGTAAGACAGGTAGTAACTTGGCTTGTAGTGGATCATCTTGTAGCGGCGCGCCGGTTGGTCATCCGGATCGTAGAAAAAGGCGCAGCTCGTATCCGAAACGATTGTCCCGTCGTCGAAGGAGATGCAGTTGCTGCCGTCCGGTTGTGTCGGGAGCTTCTCCCAGGTCACGGCGTCATCGGACACCGCCGTATGCACCGGCTGCCCGCCGCCGGGTTTGTGACAACCGTACCACATCCGGAACGGCCCGTCCGGGCCGATCCGGATAACGCCGCTCACGTAGAAGGCCTCCGATTCGCACTCGAGCGTCTTTGCAATGACCGGACCGTCGAGTTTTGTAGCGCCATGGAACCGGCGTTCGATCCCCTGGGTGCCTGCGACGACATAGTCGTCGACGAAGGTCTGGGCGATATCGAGGATGTTCAGCGGTGTCATGTGAACTAGCTCCTGCAGCAGGTCGACGCTCAGTCACTGAGCAGCGGATGGCTGTCGGTATTCGAGAGATAACGTTTCGGGCGTTTAACAAAATTCTGCGTGTGCGTCGCCTGGTTTTGCGTGTGGTAGGTGGCCAGTACCACTTCGATGGCTTGCCGCCCGTCCGCCAGTGTGCACGGCGGCGGTGTGCCGGTTTGCACCGACTTGATGAACGCCGCTGCCTGCCGATCGTAGACATCGAAGAATCCTGGATACACCTCCGACCGTGACGGCAGGTCGGGAATCCGGAGTTTCGTCGTTTTCGTGTCCGCCACGAAAAGCTTCTTGCCGTAATCGATGGTCAGCGTCGCCTCGTTGAGGGTGCGTTTGTACGGGTACACCGTGAAATCGATGCGGCCGCGAGCGCCGAGGACTCGACCGAGCAGCAGGCCCTGGCGTTTGGTACGATGGTTGGCGCTCACCAGAATTTGCGCGACGGCGCCGCTTTCGAACTGCAGCAGCACATTCGTATAGTCTTCGGTAATGCGCTTCGGGTTGAGTCGCAGCGTATGACCGCTGACGTGCACGACTTTCCCGAGCAGGCAGCCGGCCAGGTCTGCCGCGTGGCAACCGAGTTCCATGAAGAAGCCGCCCTGCCGGTAGCTTTCCCAGCACCGGCCCTCATGAGCGTCGATCCGAAAACACCATTCGAAGTCGACGTGATAGATCGGACCGAGTCTTGGCATCGCTTTCTGCACGGCGGTGATGACTGGATGCAAACGCATCTGGTGCCCGGTCATGAACGTCACCTTGTGCTTCGCGACAACGGCTTCGGCGTCGTCCAGCTCGGCAGCCGTCAGCGCCACGGGCTTCTCGCAGAAGATATGCTTGCCGGCGCGTGCCGCGGCAACGATCTGTTTGTGGTGCACGACCTGCGGACTGCAGATGGCGACCGCATCGACTGCCGGGTTTGCCAGCAGCTCATTGATGTCGGCGCAGGCGGTACCGCCGTATTTTTCTGCCAGTGCCACTGCCTTGGCATGGGTTCGATTGTGCGTTGCCACTACGCGGCTGTTGCGGTTGCGCGTGTAACAGTCCGCGTGGATGTCGCCCATCAAGCCGCAGCCGATGACGCCGATGCCGAGTGGAGCTGATCGATTGCTTTTCTTTTTCGTTGCCATTGCGGTTTTACCTGCGTTGCCGGGGCTTGATTGTCCTGCCGGATGCCGTGCTCCGATAGATCGCCGTAGCGGCTTCGATCGCGGCAAGACCGTCGTCGATGGTTATTGGAAAGCTCTTGCCGTTGATCAGCGAGCGCACGACACTGCGGTCCTGATCGCGGATACTCCTGTTCTCGCCTGTCTTCGGATGCTGCCAACCACCGCTCTTGACAATCCGCGGCTCCTTGCCCGGACGGTAGTGCATGATGTCGGCGTAGGCGCTGTCACACCAGCAAAGCGAGCCTTCCGTCCCGGTAACACCGCGTTGCCAGATGTAGCGCGAATCGGCCCAGGAGAGGTTGAGCTGCGCGGCGGCGCCGTTGGCGAGCTGACCGACAGCCACGACGCTGTCCTGATACTTACCCGGTGCCAAGGTTTTTGACGTCCCCAGAGCGGTGGCCGACTGCCAGTCGCCCCCGGCCCATTGAATGAAATCAATCTCGTGCACGCCCAGTTCGACAACGACGCCACCGCTGTCGGTATCGGTGAAGCGCCATGGTGCGGCAGCGGGCGACGAGCGTTCGAGGTAGCCCAGGCGGGTAGACCAGACCAGTGTGGGCTCGCCCAGCGTGCCTTTGGCAACCAGCCGGATCATGTCCTGGAAGGGTTTGCCCCAGCGGCCGCTGTGGCCCATGAAGAACGGAACGCCGGCGGCCTTCACCAGTCGGGCGATTGCCCGGGCGTCGGTAGCGGTGTGGGCCAGCGGTTTTTCGCAGAATATCGCTTTGCCTCTCTTGCAGGCGGCGGCGACGACCGGCTTGTGAAAAGCCGGCGGCGTAGCGATCCAGATGAGGTCGCAGGTGTCGATCAGAACATCGAGCGACGGCGCAGTCCCGGCACCGTGTTTCGCGGCTACGGCACGGGCACGATCGGGGGCGATGTCATAAATAGTTAGTTGGCCGACGTCACGTATCAATGACAGGCTGGTGGCGTGATCGCCGGAGACCAGGCCGGCGCCGACGAGGCCTACTGTGAGTTTGGGCATTGGGAAGGTTCCGGTGTTTGGTTAGTCTGCATTGCCCAGGTACAGGCGCTTTGCTACGACTCATATGATAATGGAGGGACGTCGATGTTCAATCTCTCGGTGCGTCAATATCTCCTGTCTTGCAACTTCATTGTCAATACGAGTCCTATGGCCGGTACGATGAGGGCGTACAACATCGCATCGCGGAATGTCCCGGTGACATGTTCGACGAGGGCGAAATACAGTGGGCCTCCGGCACTGGCGAAGACCATGAAAGACTGGTACTTGCCCTGGATCGCACCGAGATGGCGGCGCCCGAAGAAAACGGGCATCGACAGCGAAAAGACCGGTCCCATGCACGCACCGGAAAGGCCCAGCCCCAGGATGCTCAGGACGTAGCCGGCACGCAGATGCAGGAAGCCCAATGCCGCGTAGCACAGCAATTGTGCCATGCACATGAACAGCATAACCCGTTTGATTCCCAGACGGTCACTGACCCATGAAATAGCGAATCCCGCAGGAATCGAGATGCACGCCGCCGGGATAAAGATGATCAGTGCTTTTTGCTCGCTGAACCCCGCCTCCGCACCGATCGCAACGAGATGGAACGTGAACCCGGTGATTATCAAACCGAATATTGCGGAGATCATCACGACTGTCCAGAATTCCAATGTGCGTACCGCTGCCGCGACGGTGATGCCGGGAGGTTCGCCGTTGGCGCCGGTGTCATCGACTTGGCCGTCGACAGCGATACCGCAGGTCTCGGGGCTGTCCCGGCAGAACAGCCAGGCGACAACCGGTAAAAGGGTACAACTCGCCAACCCGAGCCATAGCCACGCGCCGCGCCAGCCCAGATGTTGGACGATGCCGTAGATGACGATCGGTGTCGAGTTGAACATGATCCCGTTGCAAATGCTCAGCGCCGCGACGGCGCGGCCCCGCCGGTTCTCGAACCAGCGGCCGATCAGCGTGTTGCTGACGACCGCCAGCATGCCCTGTCCGAAAAACCGCAGGAAGAAAATGCCGATGGTCAGCGCCAGCATCCACGCGGCGGCGACGGGTACAATCTTCGCCAGGCGACCGGCAGCGGTCGGCACCAGTGACAGGTAGACCATGGTGAGGCCGCCACCGACGATGGCGATGCACATGAAGCGGCGGCAGCCGAATCGATCAACCAGGCGCCCGCCATGTGGCAGCAGAATGCCGGCCAGTATCGTGCCGATGCAATAGCACTGGGTGAGGGCAGTGCGTGACAGGCCGCTGGTTGCCAGCAGCGGTTCAGTGAATGGAGTGAACCCGACCGTCTGTCCGGGCATGCTCGCGACTATGGCGAGTATCGCAATCGGCAGGATAATCCAGCCATAATAGAACGGCAGGTGGCGTGGATCAAACGGCACATCGGAAGCGAACAATCTTGCAGCCGAACTCTTCATAGCCGGGCTTGTCAGGTACAAGCCCGACTACGGTGAGTGAGGGGGGGGGTCAGTCCTGTTTCGGCTTTGCCGGCAAGAACTGGGACATTTCGTTCTCGACTCGCTCGAGCAACGCTGCGAACACTTCGGACTTGCCCGAATCGCCACCTTTGCTCAGGGCGGTCCAGCTGACCAGCACGCGACGTTGCGCATCCTGCTTTTTGGTCACGGGCTTGCCCTCAGCTGTGATGTTGTGAAGTTTCGTCTGGAACGCCTCGAGGTCCTTGACGAAGTGCTGATCCCAATAGACGTTAAATTCTTTGGTCATCGTCTCGAAGTACATCTCGGAGATAGTTTTCGTGAATGCCTCGTTGCTGAGATCACCCCAGCTTTGCTGGACTATCATTGCATTGGCTTCGAGCTGTTTCTTAAAGGCCGGCATCACTTCCTTGTTGAGTTCGACCATCATGGATGCGATCGCCATGTCGGTGTGATCTTTGAGACGCTGTTCGAGCGCTGGTATCATGTTGATTACGGCGGCGACCAGGTTCTTCGACCACACGTCCGACTCCTCTCGCAGTTTTTGCACTGCGGTCTCTCGGTGCTTCGGCAACTCAGTTGCGCACCAACTGCGAGCATATTCGACTACCTGCTCCTCGGTCGTCTGCTCCTCGACAACGTCGGTGATGAACTTGTAGACATATGTGGTGTACGCCAGCACGATGATGATCAGGATAGCATAAATCCAAGCCAC
>CAJWLW010000189.1 GCA_913042885.1 uncultured Lentisphaeria bacterium
ATGGATACGACGGTCTATGGAATGGGACCGGTGCATCATTTGAGTTAGCACGAGGCGGAGACGGGGACGCAGGATTGCCGTGCTGGATGTGCCCGTTGGTTGACCGTCGCTGTGTGCGGATGTACACTGGCGGAGTGTCAACAATTTCAGTCGAAGTGGGTTCGAGAGTATGACTGACAAGTGCCGTATCAGCAGGATCAAGCTGCCGGAGTTGTGCGATGGGTGATCTGATCGGGCATTGGCCTTTGGCCGGCGATGCCGGCAACCGCGCCGCTGCCGACCTGCAATCGACCCCGACCGATATCGTATTCGGCCATGCCGGTCCGGACGGAAAAACGGACACGGCTGCCGCCTTCAACGGTCGCTCGTCCTGTATCGAGATTGCGGATCATCCGGCACTCGACCTCGGGCAGGACGATTTTTCGATCACGGCGTGGGTTAACAGTGATGCCGACCGGCACGATGTCGCTGGCAGCATCCTGAGCAAGTACGACCCCGAGCTCCGCCGAGGTATGCATCTCTACATCGCAACGAACGATGGGATGACATCGGCAGCGCTGGCGAATGCGCGGCAGTTGAGTTTCGGCATCGACGACGCACGCGCCGATCACACGTGGGCCGACTGCGGACGCCCGGGTAATGCCGTGAAGATCGACACGTTGTCCGTAGTCAATGAAGAGCTCTACGCCGGTACCCTCGAGATCGGCGCCGACGAGTGCGGGCACCTGTGGCGCTATGCCGGCGGGCAAGACTGGGTCGACCTCGGCAATCCCGTCGGCTGCAACGTTGTTCGCGGTCTTGTCGAGTTCAACGGTGATTTTTATTGTGCCACCGGTCGTTATGCTTTGGTGGGGTCCTGTCTCGGCGAAATCCTGAACAACACGCCGGGTGGCCAGGTGTTCCGCCTAACGGCGGAGGGTGAGTGGATCTGTTGCGGGCATCCCGGTGAAGCCGTTGGCCTGCCCGACGACATGGACACGGGCAAGTACAACATGGGCAAGGCGGACGATGCGACATCGCTACAGGTCTGGAACGGTTCGCTCTACGTCGTCAGTCACCACATCAAGGGCGTCTGGCGCTACGACGGCGGCACGGAGTGGACCTGCGTCGGTCCCGATTCCCGGGTTCTGTCGTTGACTGTCTATCGTGGCGCGCTCTATGCCCTGGGCAACGGCGGCCCGATCTATCGCTTCGATGGCGGCAACGAATGGACAGACTGCGGCACGCCGGAGGGATCGACGCAGAACTATGGTGCAGCCACTGTGCGCGGCGAGCTCTACGTCGGCACCTGGCCTGGCGGTGAAGTTTTTCGCTACGCGGGGGACAACAACTGGAAAGGCCTCGGACGGGTTGGTTACGAGATGGAAATCATGGCCATGACGATGTACAACGGCAAGCTCTATATCGGCAGCCTGCCGATGGCGCATGCCTGGCGGATGGAGGAAGCAGGCGATGACCGGCAGTTCGATGTGATCGCGAATCTCGACGAGACGCCGGTGAAGCTGCGGCGCCTCTGGTCAATGGCCGTCCATGACGGCCGTTTGTACGCTGGGACCTTGCCGGGCGGCCGTGTATTTGCCTTTGAAGCGGGCAAGATGGTTACCTGGGACCGGCGCTTCCCCGGCGGTTGGCATCACCTGGCTGCAGTCAAAGGTGGTGGCAGCCTGAAATTGTATGTCGACGGCGTCCTGCAAGCGTCTTCGACACCGTTTCACCCGGGCGACTTCAATCTCGGCAATACTTGTCCATTGACGATCGGTTTCGGGGCGGACACGTATTTCGCAGGACTGATGAGCGACGTTCGTCTCTATCGCGGCGCGCTCGATCACGGAGTGATCGGGGAGCTTTGCGGCAATAGAGAGGGATAAAAGAATACCTCACCCCAATTAGCTGGAGAGACAGGTCGGGGTCGTCTTGGTGGCGCGCTCAAAGATCTCGTTACACCGGCAGGTTCTGCGGTCTCGATTCGTGCGGGTGTCCAGGCAGGGGGCTTGCAGCTTACGGCAACCGGTATCGGACGCGATAGTATGCCGGGCAGCCGTCGCCGCTGTCGGTGTCGCCGAGCGCCGGCGCCGGCGTCATTGGGGTCCAGTCGGGGAAGGCCTCGCCGCCGGAGTCTTCAATCTTCATGTCGACCCAGGTTTCACCGTCACGATCGAGGAACTCGGCTGTGTGCGGTTGGATTTTGCCTTTGTGTGGTACCATCTCGACGCCTTTCACGGCGGCGCCGGGGGGCAACGGAAAACGGACGCGGCGTGTTTCGGATGCGGTCACGCGCGCTTCCTTCTCGCTGTAGGTGACAGCGGCCTGTTTCGAAATTGCCAGGGCGGCGTACCAGCCGGCCAGTGGGCCTTCGCTGCGCTGGCGCCAGATCTCCGGGGCGTCCTCGAAATTCTGCGGGCGCCGCACGTGGACAATGTCGGTGATGTTGAGCGGGGCGTTCTCCTGGACGCGGATGCCGGCGCGGCGTCGCAGGAAATCCCGCGGCCGCATCGGCAGGTAACAGGTATAGGGGTGAAAGGCGTGCTCGACATCCGGCACCTCGGGGACGCAGAACACCAGCATCGCGGTGTAGTACTCCATCTGCTTGGTGATCGACAGGTGATACGGGTCGGTGAGGAACAGCATGTCACGCTGCAGTCGCGTGGCGATGTCGCTGCGCTCGTACCAGTGCCGGGTGTCGTAGACATGATCCTCGCAGAGGAGGTTGGCGTCGGCATAGGGCTGCATATAGCAGTCGCCGAGCGAGGCTTTGCTTACCAGGCAATGCTTCTTTACAGATTTCGCCTTTTTGTAGATGAGTGCCTGCGCCTTCAGGCTCATCATGTCGCCGATGCCCCAGTCGGGGTCGTGGAACTTGTAGTGGCGCGGGTCGGGTCCGCGCCAGTGATTCGAGCGGAGCCAGTCGACGTCGAGACAACCCGGCTTGTTCGAGACGATGTACTCGACCTGCTTGAGCAGGTAGTTGCGGCCCTTGGGATGAGTCCAGTCGATGAGCCCGAGTTTCGGGTCGGCATCGTAGAGGTGTTCGGTGTTGTAATAGGTCTCTGTCGATGGGGTGATGGGCTTGCACAGCGCTTCGGGATGTTTCTGGAAGTAGGGGATCTTCTTGTTCACCATGAACGGGTGGATGTAGAAGCACACATGCACACCGTTGCTATGAAACTCATCCACGATCTTGCGGAATCCTTCCGTGCCGCCCAGCGTGCGTACGGGTGTGTAGTCGCCGTAGATCCGGAAGATGCCCTGCTCGAACATGACGCTCATTTCCTTGACGCGCAGCGATTTCTTGACGGTATAGGTCCAACGTCGCAGGTTGTCGGGATTGATCACTGCCATGCGTTTGTCGCGGTCTTCCTGGCTGATGTCGTACGTGGGCTTGCCTGCGTCGAGCTCGCGCCATTGTCGCAGGTACTCGAGACTGGCCTTGTAAACAGGGGCACTCCAGAAAGCCGGGTGGTTCGACGATTTTTTGCGGGTCAGCCCGAGACGATCGGAAATGAGCCGGTGCTCGTCGAGGATGTCGTGCGCGCCTTCGAGCCCGGGCACGATATAAACGACCGGCAGCCGTCCCCCGGTGCAGGACGGGCGGATAATGTCGAAATTGCAGGAAAACCGTTGGTCCCGCACGCTCAGGCGCATGATGCCCAGCGGCAGGCCGCCGGGAAGCGAGAAGCCGACAAAGCCGCTCTCGGTCTGCAGGCTGAAGGCGCGTGGCGGGACGTTCCAGACATAAGTGGGCGGGCGTTCTCGCGGGTCCGGCATGCCGCCGGGGTCGGCGCCGAAGACGCTGATCATGTGCATGTACGCGGTGGAGACGCCGATTTCCTGGTCGCGGTCCTTTTCCCAGAGCCGGTCCCATTCGTCGGACACGTAGCTTTGCCAGCGGTCGCCCTGCCAGGTGGTTTCAGGAAAGTAGGTGAGGCAGTTGAACTGCTTTTTCTTCGTTTCGATCCAGAAGGCGACCTGGCATTCACGCACTGCGATGTGTGCGGTGCCGAGGCCTTTGACCGTCGCCTGGTAGTGATCGGCGCCGGCATCCCGCCACTTGCCCAGGCTGGTTGGCTGGCTGTTGAGCAGCGGGGCCAGGGGCAGCGTGGCTTCGATCTGCATGTCTTTCAGGAGCCGCAGCTGGGTGCGGTCGAATTCGAACGTCCAGCCGTCATGTTGGATTGTGGGCATGATCTGATCCCGGTTTGTTCGGGGTGTTAATACAGGCGATGCAAATCAGTATGGCAGGCGCCAGCGGACGATTTCGTGGACGTTGCGTTCGGCGCCGCCCGGTTCCCTTGGCTCGTTGACATAGGCACAGACGCAACAGCAGGTGACCAGTTCGCCGTTGTCGAGTTCGACGGTCGAACCCCAGCCAGTGTAGCAGTCCGCCGACATGGCAAGTTGGATGGGCCGGTCGAAGCTCCAGGTGTTGCCGTTGTCGCTGCTGACGATTGCCCAGATTCCAAAGGGCAGGTGATAGTTGGTGTAGGTAGCCAGCAACCGCCCGTCGCCGAGCAGCAGCAGATGCACTTGGACCTCGGCGGTGTTGCCCATGATCCAGGGGGTGCTCCAGGTGGCACCCTGGTCGGTAGAGCGGCTCAGGTACGTGACCTGCCCGCCCTCGCCGTGGGTGCCGGGTGGATTGGAACGCAGGGCGCAGAGCAGCGTACCGTCGGCGCAGCGGACGGCGCAGGTCTCTCCAAACCGGCAGTTGTCCCAGTCCACTTTGCCTTCGGAGAAGGACCAGGTGTCGCCGCCATCGCTCGAGCGGGCGATTTCGAGGTGAGGTGAGGGTGCGAAAGGCACGCCGACGTCGCCGTAGAGGTAATCGAGATATTGCGAACGCAGGGCGCGCACCATCAGCAGGCTGCCGTCATCCTCGACGACAAGCCGTCGGGGCACTGTCGGGTTGTTGATCGTATCCGTTCGCCAGGTGCGGCCGCGGTCGCTGGAGCGGTAGTAGACCATCTGCGTGACATCTTCGACGAAGGCCTTGGACTCGACAGTCATCAGCAGTGAATCGTCGGTCAAGGCGGTGAGGCTCATCTCCTTCCCGAAGAGTTCCGTCTCGTTGACTTCTGTCCAGGTATCACCGCGATCGCTGCTGGTGTAGACGTGGATGCCGAAGAGCCCGGCGGCGGTGACGCGGCGACAGACAGCGAGGATCAGGGTGTGATCGGAAAGTTGTGCGACCGCACCCTTGAAATTGCCGCGGGGCCCGACGCGGATACGGACCGCGGGCGAGTAGTTGGAGACGGTGATGCGCTGGAGGTTGACGCCGGTGAAGCCGGTGATGGCGGCGGCATACTGACTGTAATCGTAGCCGGCGCGCAGGGGCGTGTTGCGCGTTTCTTCCTCGTCTGTCGGCGGCAGGCCGCCGCTGATGTCGATGTACTTGTCGTTGTCGAGTTCCATGAGACGAACTCTAAAGTTCGACGTTCTTGAATTTCGTGAAGCCGTATTTCTCGAACAACTCGATGCCGATGCGACGTTTGTCGGCGATTGACAAATCGGTGCGGCGCCATTGCCGGTGCAGGTCGTGCTCGAAGGCGCGCATGGAAATAAGCTGCTCCGGCAGAATCTCCAGGCAGGTGGGCGGTACGACGATGACCCCTTCGTCATTGGCGTGGATGACGTCGCCAGGATTGACTGTGATGCCGCCGATGTTGACCGGTTCATTGATTTTGGTAAAACGCAGCGCGGTGTGGTGGACGCATTTGCCGCGGGCGTACACGGCGAGACCGGCGCTGGTGACGCCGGCAACGTCGCGCACCCGGCCATCGCTGACGACGCCGATGCAGCCGGCGCGGGTGAGGACCTTTGCCATGCCGTCGCCGATGACGCATTCGTGATCTGGCCGTTCGCCGACGGTTTTTATGATCCAGACGGCCGGCAGATCCATCGCCTCGATCTGCTCGAGTTGTTGCCAGTACAATTCCAGCGCGACAGGATTGTCCGGGGAACTGCTGTCGAGTTCACAGGTCACGGCAACGCCGACCGTTGGACTGATGGTCGGGGTGAGCGACTGAATGTCGCCGCTCATGTAATAGTCGTGAGTCGGGGTGTGGTCGATGTAGTTGATGGTGTTGGCGAGCAGGGCCGTGTCGAAGTCGGCGAGTTCGCGCATCAGTTGAAAAAGGTCGAGGGGCATGGGGGGGATTCCCTTTTGGTTCAGAAAGGTGGAGACTATTCTTTCGGTTCTTGGTGGGGCGGTGGGCCGTCGAAGGTGTGGGCGTCGATGTTGGCCTGGAAATAGCCCTTCATCACATCGGTCGGTTCGGTTGTCAGGAAAAACGACTTTTCACCATAGAGCCAGGCGTACTCGCCGGACACCATGAAGGCGTGCTGCAGGGCGCGCCGGTGATTGTTGTAGTCGCGGGAATTGACCGTGGCGTCGGTGTCGCTCCAATTGCCGATGTCAGCCCAGATGCCGCCGGCGAAACTGAGCTTGCGCTTGAGCGCGCGCACGCCGCAAAGTCCCTCGATTGCGTCATCGTACATTTTGCGGACATTGGCGATCGGCCGGTAGTCGGTCTTCGAGTAGGTCAGTTCGCTGCCGCCGATCATCATGGCGTTCTTGTCGAGACCGAGCAGCATGCCGTCGAGGAACGCGGGGAACAGGCCGTTGTGATTTTGTTCGAGCGGTCCGTTGCCCAAGCGCGCTGTCCACTCGTACAATCCTGGGAGTATCAGGATGCGGGCGCCGGGGAACGCGGCGCAGACTGTGCGGGCGTATTGAAAACCGCGCTGCCGCACCTGCGCCCGCACCTCGTTGAACGGGCGCGGGGCCTCTTCACCGTCGAGCTTGTAGCTGCCTTCGCGGTAAACCGGATATGAAAACGGAATATGCCAGGTGCCATTCGCATGGTGCCCCCTGTATTGCTCGCAGTCGAGCAGCACGCCGACGAAACCGCATTCTTTTGCAATGCGTGCGTGCAACCCAATGTTGTGCAGGAGGATCTCCCAGTCCCCGTCGTTGAACCAGTTCTGGCAGCGAGTTCGCGGGCCGTCCCACCAGACTGCATAGGATGACCACAGGAAGTTGTCGGTGAGACGTCCCCAGTCTTCGACAGACTGGAAGGCCTTGATCTCCGGCTCGAACTCTTCGTAATGGCGTTTTTCCAGACCCCACCATTGGCCGGTCATATTGGTGCCTCGCGCCGGGACTGGCGGGTTGTGTGTGGCCATCGAAAAGATCATGCCATCGAGCCCGGTATCCTGCCATATTTTCACCTTGGCCGGCAGGTCTGTCGCGGCGATTGATGGTGAATGCAGGAGTCGGCTGCACAGTTCGCTGGCGCAGCGGATGAGTTTGCGTTGGCCGGAGAACAAGGGCTCGGGCACATAGGGCGGCCCCTCGGGCGCTTTGGATTTGATCTCGATCACCTGGCCGAAGGGAATGACGGCTTCGGCACCGTGGGTTTCGTTGACGGCCAGGTGATAGGCGGCGATCTCCTCCGCGGTCAGCACGCGATCGTATACGGCCAGCTCGTCGATGGCACCGTGAAAAACCTGTTTCAGCGAATCCGGGTCGTTGATGTGGCCGACAAAGATTGCACGGACCTTGATCTCGACATCGCGTGCCTTGTCCAGGTCCGCCCTGACTCGCAGCTTGCCATCGACGTAGACCTGCACGTTGCTGCTCTTCGCCGCGGTGTCCCACGTGATGACGAGGTGAGTCCAGCGGCCGTTGATGATGCCGGGATCAACCAACGGCTGATTGTAATCTGCTCTGCCCTCCTTGCCGGAGTGTACGAACAGTTCGGTGCCGGAAAAACCGACCTGTGTGGTTTTCGAGAAGTAGGTATCGACGTTCCGGTTGCCGGTCAATTGGCTGGTGCAGAAATTGAGCAATCGGCGAGCGCCAACTGACGAATCGCGCCGGATCCACATCGACACCGCAATTTGTTTGCTGGCGACGTCGAGACCGTTGATCGTGATACCGTCGGCGTCGCCGTCGAGAGCGAGGGCCTCCCCGACACGTCCGGTGCCGAGCGTCGCCTCGAGAATGTGGCAGGTTGCGCCACTGCCGCTCTTCTCCGCCACTGCCGAGCCATCTATATCTGCTGCATCGAACGCCCAGTAGCCGACAGGGTCAGCCGGCGGCGGGGTGGCGTTGAGGGTGGTGCTGAGGATCAGCAGAAGACATGTGGCGACAAATGAAAATGGCATGGGAATTGGGGTTCCGTGATTTGAAGAAACGAAATGTACCGTCGATTTTTTCAAATTCGAACGAATGCGGCCTCAAATCGCACATATCCAGCTCTTAACCAGCAGCGTGTCATTATTACAGCAAAAACGCCCCGCTGCGGTTGCGACAGGGCGTTTCGATGAATCTGACGTGCGTTGACTTCAGAGTTGTTCGCTGATACCGGAATCCTCAATTGCCTTAAAACGTTGGCTACTTGCTTTGCGGGCTTTTTCGACGCGCTTCCGACGCCCTTCTTCCAGCGCTTTCTCCGCTTCCTCACGGACACTGCGATTATCATAAATCACATTGACCTTGCCGTTCTGCCCGGGCACGACGTGAAGCACAATCATCGCTTTCTGTAGGGCTTTGGCGTTGTCCGGGTCGTCGTGGTATTTTTTCTTGACCATGTCCTTAAGAATTGCGACACCGGCCTCATCCACACCTTTTTCGGGAGCTTCCGGGAGCTTGTACTTTGCGATGATGTAATAGAGACGCTTGTTGTAGTACTGATAGGTCGTCTGCATGGCCGGGCCAGTCTCCGACTCATACAACTCAAAGTTGCCGGTCGATCGTTGCAGCTTCAGGTCAGTTACGTTGACAGCGGTATCATCTGGGCTCTCGCCCCAGATGGACTTGCCGTAGCCCTTGCAGATTGCTGGACTGTTGCCGTCGTCCTGGGCGTTGGTAGCTACGACCAGAGTCAATACAAACACGATCGCCAGCAAGAAATTTCGGTCTGTCATGTGGATCTCCGAGATTTGAGCACAACTCGATTATCAAATTGTGTGTAGATGGGTAATATGGTTAGCTTGCAATCGTATTTCAAGGGGCGGGCCCGTTGGAATGCCGCAGATTTCGTGCCGTTGCGGACAACGAGCACAGCGCCTCGTTGAGGCGTCTGAAGAAACTGATCATGACATCGCTCGCGTTGATGTCACACCGGCCCGATGGCTCGAGCGCGTACGTGTTGCGAGCCACCCGGCTATGTATGGCCGCCACGGTTAAACGTGTCTACGCCGCGAGACTCTCCTATATATTGCCGGCGACAAGTGCTGGAATAACAGTCTATTTTCTCGTCGAATTCAACT
>CAJWLW010000190.1 GCA_913042885.1 uncultured Lentisphaeria bacterium
TTCAGTGCTTCGTCCTGGTCATCGAACAGGTCGTTGCGGTCGTAATCGCGCCGTAGTCGCTCCTGATCCTCCTGTTCCGTTGCCTCGTAGCGGCGCATGCGGGCGTACCACCACGCCACCAGACCGAATACAAATGCCACTTGCAGCGGCAGGCACGCCGTCTCGATTATGCGGCTGTGGGCCCAGAAAAGACTCACGCCGCCGGCGATCAACAGTAGCGCCAGTGCCAGCGCCGAACCTGCCAGGCCGAGATACTCGGGTCGTTTGGATGTAGGATTCATATTCAGCTTCTGTCCTCGTTTTCGGGTACTGCCACAATCTGCTGCCGTTACCCTACCCGCCGAAACTCAACATTCAGCGAAAAACCGCAAGGCGCATATCTTAACACAATTCGCATTCATCGCAAGACCGTTATATGGTTGATTCAATGTCGCCGTCCACCGCGCTGCCGGGATTTGCTCCGACCCCTTTCCTTCTTTCCGGGTCGAATCGGGGGTCGGCCAGACGTCCGGGTTGGTTTCTTCGCTTGCTCTGCCGCCGGTCTGACCGGGAAAAAGTCCATCAACCGGCGTTCCACGTCGACTTTGGCAATCACCACCTTTACCGGTGTGCCGATACTGTAACTTTCACCGCTGCGCCGGCCCTTGAGTTCCATGCGCACCGGGTTGAAATCGAAAAAATCGTCGCGTAGTTCAGAGACATGGATCATGCCCTGCGCCTGCACCGCAGGAATGAAGATGAAGACGCCGAAATTGCGCACGTCGATGACCACGGCGTCGTATTCCTCCAGATCCCCGCCCTCCAACTGCTCGGCGAAGAAACGGATTTTCTTCATATCGACAATCTCTCGCTCTGCTTCCACTGCTTTGTCTTCGCAACGTGACGAGGCCAGGGCGGTTTCCGTGAGTTGCTCGCGGCTGTACGGCGGTTTGCCGCGGTTTGCCAGGGCTTTCAGCACGCGGTGCACGATCAGATCCGGGTAGCGCCGAATCGGCGACGTAAAGTGACAGTAATGCGATTTGCCCAGCCCATAGTGCCCGACGCATTGCGCCGAATACTGGGCCCGCTTGAATGCCCGCAGCACGGCGCCGTTCCAGGCATGGCCCTGATTGGTTCGGTCGATTTCACGCAGCACGTGCTGCAGGTTGCGGCGAAGCGTCAGGTCGCCGGCCTCGAAACCGGCCATTTGGAGCGTCTCCTCCAAATTCGCCAGCTTTTCCGGGTCCGGCTCCTCATGAATCCGATGGATCAGCAGCCGCCCGCGCTTCGTCAGTTCGCGGCACACCGCTTCATTCGCTGCCAGCATGAATTCCTCGATCAATTGATGGGCTTTGTCCGTCGTCAAGAGGATGATATCCTTGATCCGGCCGTCGGAGCCGATCTTGAACTTCACTTCGGGTATATGCATCTCCAGCGCCCCGGTACTGAAGCGTCGACGTCGCAACGCGCCTGCGACAGTGTTGGCCTGTTGCAGCAGCTCGACGCGTTTGGCGAGGCCGGGTACAGCGGAGATCGCTTTCTGATCACCGTCCAGCGCCGACAGCGCCTGCTCGTAACTCAACCGCAACTGCGAGCGGATGACCGTCTCGGCAAACGTCGTGCGCAGGATCTCGCCTTCCCGGTTAATCGTCATGAACACCGAGAACGCCAGGCGATCCTCGTCGGGACGCAGGCTGCACAGGCCGTTCGACAACTGCTCGGGCAGCATCGGAATCACAGTGTCTGGCAGGTACACACTCGTGCCGCGCTTCGTGGCTTCTCGATCCAGCTCGGAATCGCGGCTGACAAAGTAGCTGACGTCGGCGATGTGCACGCCCAGGCGCCAGTTGCCGTCGCGGGCCTTCTCGAGTGAGATGGCGTCGTCGAAATCCTTGGCGTCCTTCGGGTCGATAGTGAAAATGAATTTTTTCCGCAGATCCCGGCGGCGCTCGATCTCTTTTTTCGGGATCCGCGCCGACTGCGCCTGCTCCACAACCTGCGGCGGGAAGGCTTCCGGCAGATTGAACGCCTTGATCACAGACAGCGTGTCCAGCGACGGGTCGTCTGCCGGCCCGATCACATCGATAATTTCGCCGCCCGGGCTCTGCCGTGGATCTTCCCAGTCGTTGAGGCTGACCAGTACGCGGTCGCCCAGTCGGGCGCCGCCCTTGCCCGGGACCATCACATCGTGCTTGAAACTCGCCTGCATCGGCTCGACATAAAACCATTTGGTCGCCTTGCGCAGCGTGCCGACAATCGACCGGCAGTTACGCTCCAGCACCCGGATCACGTCGCCTTCCGCCAGTTTATCGGGTTGCTGACGTCGCCCGCGCCGGTCGATGCGGACCAGGACTTTGTCGCCGGGCAGCGCCGTGTGCGTACGGCCGGACGGCACAAACACTTCGCGCGTGCTGTTGGCCTCCGCCACAAACGCGTGGCCGGTTTTGGTAAAGGATATTGAGCCGATCAGCAAGTCGGCATCAGTCGTGCGTGCAAAGCCCTTGTGCTTGAGCTTGACGACGATGCCGTCATCGATCATGCCGCCGATCAGGTTGGCCAGTGCATCTGCGGACTCCGCAGGCAGCGATAGCGCCTCCAGCATGCCGGCCAGATTCAGCGGTTGATAGTCCGGTGCGTCGAGCACCGCGATCACGTTGGCGCGGGAGATCGGCAAGTCTTTCTGTAGCGCGTTCTTTTTCTTCTTGTTCTTACTCATTCAATCATTCTATTCAGGCGTTGCCCGTGTATCGACCACGATCTTTCGGAATTGTTTTGCCAGATCCGTGATCCGACCCCAGTCGCCACTCTCGACTGCCTTCTTTTCGACCAGCGACGAACCGACCCCGAGCGCTTCAGCGCCGGCTTTGAGAAAACCTGCGGCAGTATCGACATTGACACCACCCGTCGGTATCATCTTAATTTGCGGCAATGGGCCTTTGAGTGACTTGATGTACGTTGGTCCGCCCACGCAGTCGCATGGAAAGACCTTGACGACATCTGCACCGGCCTCCCATGCAGTCAGCACCTCGGTCGGTGTCAGCGCGCCTGGGCAGACCACCAGGCCATAGCGCTTGACCATACGGATGACGTCGAGATTGAGCGTTGGCGTCACGATGAATTTGGCCCCGGCAAGAATCGCCAGCCGCGCGGTTTCGGCGTCGAGCACGGTGCCGGCGCCCAGCAGGATGTCGTCGGACGAAGCTGCGACATCGCGCATGATCTCGATGGCACCCGGCGTCGTCATGGTAATTTCGAGTACATTGATGCCGCCGGCTTTGATAGCGTCGACAACAGAGTGTGCGTCATCAGCCGAGTTCACTCGGATGACGGGGATCAACCCGACATCCGAAATAGTTTTCAGGATATTGTCTGGCATAAGAGTGGAACTCCTGACCGGTGTAGATCCCAGGAGAGCCCTGGTACGAGAGTTTATTGGGGGTGCAGAAGGAGGTTTGTCAGAAGCGGTCGCCTCATGACCTCGCAAGCGGGACGTGTTTTGTGTCTGGCCCAAACGATTTATATTCATTAAAGTAATTCGCGATCAACGGTTATCAATAAATCACTTGGCACCGGGAACGTCGATGAAAGTTCTACAGCTTCTCGAAGCTACCGGCGGCGGTGCACGCAAACACGTGCGCCAGCTCGTTTGCGGACTCCGCAGTCGCGGGCTCGAAGTCGACGTGATCGTGTCACCCAACCGCGCCGAACCTGATTTCGGTGACGACCTGGAGGTGTTCCGCAGCCTCGGCTGCGAAGTCTTCGAAGTGCCGCTCGCCCGACTTCCGACCGCCGGTGACCACGCCGCCCACAAAGAGTTGCAGCGCATCATCCGGCTGCAGCAACCGCAGATCGTGCATGCCCACTGTTTTAAGGCCGGCTACCTCGGACGCACCGCTGCCAAGGCGGTCAGTGCCGACATTCGCACCGTCTACACGCCGCACGCCTTTGTTTTCGAGGGGCTCGGGCCGTTCATACGCACTATGGCGATCATGCTCGAACGCAAGCGCGCCGCTGTGACCGATCTGCTGCTTTGTATTTCCGAGGCGGAAGAGGATCAGGCCCTGACCCACCGCATCGTTCCGGCGTCGCGACTGCGGGTTGCGCCCAACGGCATTCCTGCGGACTTCGCAACCCGGCTGCTGGACCGTGAAACGGTGCGCCGCGAGCTGCAGCTCGATGACGACGTGATCGCTATCGGCGTGCTGGCCCGCCTGGCGCCTCAGAAAGGACATGCGCACCTGCTCGAAGCCCTCAATATCCTGGCACCCGATGAGCGGCAGTCTCTCCAGGTGCTTTGTTTCGGCGACGGCGAACTGGAATCGGCACTGCAGCAGCGCTGCCATGAACTCGGTCTCACAGAAACCGTCCGTTTTCTCGGCTATCGGCCACAGGCCGAGCGTCTTTTGCCGGGTCTTGATTTCACTGTGCTCCCGTCGGCCTATGAAGGCCTGTCCTACAGCTTACTCGAGTCGCTGGCTGCCGGCGTGCCGGTAGTCGCCAGCAACGTTCCTGGCAACCGTTGCGGCAGCGACGCCCCGGTCGTTTACTTCTCGACCGGCAACGCCCGTGAGCTGGCGTCCCGCATCCATGCACTGGCCTACGATAGGCATGCCCGCGGCAAGCTGGCTGCCCGGGCGCAAGCCTTCATCGCGGAAAGTTATTCGCTCGACCGGCAACTCGACGTCGTTTGCGACGCCTACAAGACCCTTATCGATGGCTGAACCGCTGACCGAATTCGAACTCACGCAAGCATTCGCGTCTTCGTGTCGGCGCCATTCTTTCGGGACAGGTCCCCTGCATTACATCGACTCCAGCAAGTTTCGTAAAACGTGTACATTGTGGGGCAGGGCGCCGTGCGGATCGGCTTCGCCCTGGTACTCGATCGCAATCATTCCGTCGTAATCTAAAAGTACCAACTCGTTCAATATCCTGCCCAAGTCCACTTCGCCCGCGTCCAGATCACAGCCGGCGCAGTGGATGGCGCGTTCTGATATCAAGGAACGGTGCGCCGATTCATCGGGCTGCAGACGACGGAAGTTTTTCACGTGGACGTGGGCGATGCAGGGTGCCATCTCGCGCAAGGTATCAATGGGATCCTCGTCCATGATTTCCGTGCAGCCGGTATCATAGATGAGGCGAAACGCGGGCGAACCGACGGCATCGCAGATGGCGCGGCAGTCTGTTCCTTTGCCCATCAGCCCGCGGGCTGATGGCATGTCGATGTTCTCGGCGAGCAGGGTCAGGTCGCGGGACTTGGCCAACTCGGCGCAAGCGGCCAGTCCGTCGATCATCCAGTCGCGTTGATCATCGAGGGCGTAGTCCGGCTTGACCAGCCCGGGCACATCCTTCCAATAGTCGTACATCACCTCTATCGCATCGACGTCGAGCGTGCCGAGGAAGGCGATGACGTCCTCCCTGCTCATTGTTCCGGGCGTCGAGCGGGGCGTCAGGTTGCAGTCCCGCAAGTACCAATCGCAGTTGAAATCGATCATCGAGATTTGATTGCGCATGGGCCGTCTTTATCCTCAGTTTCGATCCGCACTGAAATCGAAGTCACCCATCTCGGGGGCCTGGCCCTGCAGGGGCCAGCCGCCGTCGGCATAGGTAATCTGGCCGGAGATAAATCCGCCCGCGGGACTGGCGAGAAAGACGCATGGGCCGACATAGCCCTCTCCCTCGGCGCAGCGGCGGCAGGTGTCACAGCATCCCATTTCTGTGAAAATCCAGGGTCATATTCGAGGTTGCGCGCGTTGTTCGCCGCCGTCGGAGCAAGCCCATTGACACGGGAGCCGGGCGCCTGTTCCAGGGCGAGCTGGCGGGGCATGGATTCAAAGATTCTGCAACGTGTGCTGCGGTATCCGAGGTGTCCAGGTAATCCGCGATAGTCGCGCCAAGTCTCATGGTTGATCCGGTTGTCGAAATTCAAAAAGATCGTGTCTTGCCATACAACTTGAAACTTTCTCGGAGCTTTCCAAGGTCCGAATGATGGATCATCATCTCATCAAGATTCGATGCGTTGCCCCTCTTCACATTGGGCAGTTCGATAAACGTTTACATTGATCGACCGACTGGCAGCAATTGCCATTATCGCGTCCTCGCGTCCATGCTGCGGCCGGCACTGACCCACGGGATGGGCCGGCGGCATGAATGTGGCACCGGTTGAATGTACGCTGCATGCAATCGCGTGGTCAACGGATTTCGGGGACCGGGTAACCGGCGTTTTATCTGGAAAGCACTGTCGCAGAGGTTATCTTCCGTTTGCTAATTCTCCTGGTATCAGCCACCACCCACTGCCTGTCCATGATCATCAAAGCATATTCGAAGGGCCTCTATTCGAACTGGTATTTCTACGCGCCCGACCGCGTGATGTTCGACTGCGGTGAAGGCGCGGCGCTGTACCTGCGTGCCGGCATCTTTGCGATCGAAAAGATTTTTCTGTCCCACGGCCACATTGATCACATCACCGGGTTGCCGCTGCTGATCAGCCTGCGCCAGTCGACCAAAGGCGACAATGCCAAGCCCCTGAAAATTTATTACCCGCGCCGTGACCGGTCGATAGCGCTGATCCGCGAGACCGTCGACCGCATGATGGGAAGCTATGTCAAATATCCGCTGGAATGGATACCGATCGAAGCCGGTGACCGGATTGAACTGCGCAAAGGGCGGGTGTGCGAGGCGATCGAAGTGGTGCATCCGTGTGACCAGCCGCTGGGTTATCGGATCATCGAAAGCCGGAAACGTCTGAAAGAAGTGCATGTGGGCAAACCCGGCCCCGAGATCGCTGCCATGCCGGAGGACGAGAAATTCGACTATTACGATGCTAAACGGTTTTGCTATTCCGGCGATACGATGCCGATCGATCCGCGCGAATTCGAGGACGCCGACATCCTGATCCACGACGCGACCTTTCTCAAGGCCGATGACCGCGAAGGTCCGACGCACTGCACACTTCAGGAGGCTTTCGACCTGGCCCATGAAGCCCGCGTGAAGCGTCTGATCCTGGCCCACATCTCGCCGCGCTACGAACCGTGCCGCGTTGTCGGGCCGCTGATCGAGAAGGCTGAGTCGCACGGTCTGAATTACGAATGGATTCCGTACCACCGCGTTGCTGAATTCGCCTGAAGTCCGTAAGGCGCTGAAGGAGCGGTGCTACTGCACGTCGGCGTCCGCCAGGAGGATGTGGCGCAGATTGATCGTGCTGCGGTTCAGATCGCCGTATTCCCGCGCTGCTTCGACTGCCTGCAGTGCACCATTGATATCGTGGCGCAGGTAGTTGACTGCCGCCAGCATGAAGTTGGCGTCGCGATTGGTCATTGGCGTTGCCGCTAAATCGGCGTAATAAGCTGCGACCCGATCGAGCATCTTGGCCAGATTCGCGTTGATCGGGATCGGACCGATACTGTTTGCCGAGAGCGCGAAGGTTCGCCGCATGGCCCAGATCGCCGTGCGATCGTTACCGGCTCCTGCCGCTGCGAGACTGTAGCCCAGCTTGTACTGGGCGTGGCCGGGATATTCACTGCACAGCTCGCCAAAAGCGGTGAAGGCCAATTGTTTCCGTCCCTCCGACAGAATACGCCACGCTGTCCGTCCCGCCGAAACGTGAGCCGGCGTTGTTGAAGCAGGGGGCTGTGCAGTCTCGATGTCGGGTGGATCAACTGGAAAATCGAAATCCGGCAGCTCATAATCCGATTCTTCGATTGCCTCAATGCCGGTGGATTCGGGCAGTACGATCGTCGGTGAACTTGTGTAGCGTGGCTGTTGCGGGCGTGCTTCGGGAACGCTGATGTAATACACACGGCTCGTTGTGGTCGGCCGGCGTCGCCGGGCTGGAGTTTCATAGACGCGGCGTTCCTGGTAGCGGCCGGCGTCGTTGCCTTGTGACCATATGACCGACGTACCGCTGCTGTTGCCGGAGTCGTACACGCGTGTGCCGTAGGAATAACACGTTTGGCCTGTCACCGGCGTGACATACAGGCATCCCAGTATCAGGACAGCAAGAAGTTTGCAGAAATTGTTCATGGGATTCTCGGAGATTCGAGATACGACAGAAGCGTCAAAAATTCGATCTGTTCCTTGGTTCGACGCAGCCACCACAGCAGTTATTCACTGCATGACTCCCAAGATCGAATAATTAGGGTCAGGCATTTTTTACAGTAAAAATCGGAGCCAGACGTGCTGAACACCACGGTTGCCCGGGGTTCAGGTGGATAATATCAAGATTTCGTGGAGTACTTGAAGTCTTGGCCGCTATTTGGAGTATTTCATCGGATGTCGCCGCGGACGCGGTGGCCGGCGGCGCGCAGATAGGTCGCTGCCGGTTGACGCTGGTCGCCCTGCAGTTCGATAATCTCATTGCGCACGGTGCCGCCGGTGCCGAGATGCCGTCGCAAAGCGCGCGCCAGGAGTTGAAGATCCTCGGTGCCACTCTCGCAGGTCAACAAGGTCACTTCCTTGCCGCCCCGCCCCTGGCGCTCGCGATGCACAATGAAATCAGATGCCGCTGGAGCCTGATGCTCCGGCGGTTCCGGGTCCGCCGGCCCAGACGGCAGGCCGACACCCGACAACGCGTCGAACGGGTTCTCCGCGAAATCCGCACTGTCCTGTAACGGCTGTTTCTGTTTTTTGTCTGCCATCGGCGATATATTCGCTGCAGTTTCGAGGTGACATACCTATGCACGCTACAATACTTATATGACTGACGAACCGCCAATCACCACCGAACCACGCCAGGCCGGCCGGCAGCACGTGCTGCTGACGTTTCTCTGGGTTGCCGTCTTTCTGGCGGCGTTGTTCTACCCGAAAATCTTCGTTCGCTTCCCGTTCCTGCTGCTGTTCGTTGTGATCGGCATATTCTGGTTCGGCAAACAAACGGGTCGCCGCAAGCCAGCCTCTTGAACGCCGTCGAGACAAATGTTTATCGTCCGGTGGTCGGTGGCTACAGCTGTCCGTGCCCGATCAATCTCAGCCCGGTCGACTGGCGTCAGGGGATGCTGATCCGCTCGGCCAACTGGCTTGGCGATGCCGTAATGACTTTGCCCGGCGTCTACCGGTTGCACAATCTGGTGCCGCCGGGTGGTTGCACGACCGTGCTGGCGCCGGCAAAGCTTGCCGATCTGTGGCACTCGGTACCATGGATC
>CAJWLW010000191.1 GCA_913042885.1 uncultured Lentisphaeria bacterium
TGCTCGACGACATGCGGCAGCAGGTCGAGGCCGAACAGGCGTCGCGTACCGACGCCAACAACTTCGAACTGCGCCGCAACAATGCCGATGTACAGTTCATCAATGCCGAACGTGACTACACCCTGTCCCTCACGATCCTCGCCGAGCTCCTCGGCCTGCCGGATGCCGACCTTTCGGGCCGCCTCGACTTCGACATAGCCGATGACGAGCTGCCGGAAAAATCTGAGCCCGGACTCGATGAACTGCTCGACATCGCCCGACAGCAGCGCGCCGATCTCGAGGAACTCCGGGCAACGATGGCAGCGCTCAAGGCCCGTGAAGCCGCGGCGCAGGCCGCAAAATCACCCACCGTATTGCTGTCCGCCGAGCTCGGCGCCGCCAGCCGGGACAACGTCGAGTTCGAAGACGATGAACGTTCCGGCAGCCTCGGCGTTGTCGCCACCTGGGACTTGTACACAGGCGGTGCCAAGCAGGCTGCAGTTGATACCGCTGCAGCCGACTACGAAGTTGCAGTCCGGCAACTGCAGGACCGTTGGCAGGAGATCGTCGGTGAGATTCGACGCCAGCTGCCGATCATCGCAGCAGCGCGGCAGCGCCTAAAGCTCAACCGGGAGAGTGTCGCTTTGGCGCGGCAGATCCGTGACGACATCGAACCGGCCTGGCGCGCCGGCACCGAGCCGCTGACCCGCTTGAACGAAGCACAGCGCGACCTCAACGTCGCCGAACTCAATCTGGCGGTCGTGCGGGCCGAGTTACTGCAGGCCCGAAGCGACCTCGACACCGCAACCGGCAGCATCCTGGATTGACGCGTCACCGCAGCGCAAAGCTTGCCGGGCAAACGCTCTTGCCGCAATGGATTCTCGTGATCGATACTCGCAGGGTCGAGGCGTTTCAGCGTTTGTCGTGTCGCCACTGACCGGTAGACATGCGAAAGCATGAATCCCTGCCTACAACCCCATTTTCCGCAACAGCGCCTCACTCGTCGGTTCGACGTGCAGTAGGCTACGCCAGGCGGTGCGCAGGAAACCCTGCGTGACCATGCGGTCGATAAACTCCAGCAGCGGGTCGAAATAGCCGTCGAGATTGAGCAGGCCAATCGGCTTTGTGTGAGCCTGCAACGCCCGCAGCGCCCAGACCTCGAACAGTTCGTCAAGTGTGCCGATACCGCCTGGCAGACTGATGAAGGCGTCCGCCAGCTCGATCATGCGCTCCTTGCGCCGGAACATCGTGTCGACGATTTCGAGATCGGTCAGGTCGTGGTGCATGATCTCCGAAATCTGCAGGGAATTGGGAATCACGCCGATCACCTGGCCGCCGGCCCGCAGCGCCGCGTCGGCGACACGCCCCATCAGTCCGATACTGGCGCCGCCATAGATGACCGTGAGGCCGCGTTCCGCAACCAAAGTTCCCAAAGCTTCCGCGGCCGGAACATAGGCGCCTTCGAAGCCGGCACTGGAGCCGCAGAATATGCCGATCGATTGCATCGTCAGCCTGCCTATTTCTTCTTCGGCCGCGCCAGGCCCCGTTCGCTGGCGGCGATGAAGTCGAGCATTGTCTGGATTTCTGCGAACTCCACAGCCGAGTCACGCAGGGCGGCAACGGCATCCTCGATGGAGAGATCCGACTGGAAGATGACGCGGAAGGCACTGATCACCGCCTGAATCTGCTCCGGGCTCTTGCCATTGCGTTGCATGCCGATCTTGTTGGTCACTCGGGTCTCCGCCGGCACACCATCGGCAATGCAGAAGGCACAGACATCCTGCCCCAGTTTGGAGAAACCACCGACCATGCTCATCGTGCCGATCTTGACGAACTGCACGACACCGCTATGGCCGCCAATGACGGCGGCGTCGCCGACCTCGATGTGGCCCGAAAGCATGGCCGCGCTGCTCATGATCACCTTGTTGCCCAGCGTGCAGTCGTGGGCGATATGACAATACGACTGGATCAGGCAATCGTCGCCGATCGCCGTAGCGTCGCCGCCACCGGTTGCAGCATTGATCGTGACGTACTCTCGGATGACCGTGCGGCTGCCGATCCGGACGTACGTCTCTTCGCCCTTGTACTTGAGGTCCTGGGTCTTTTTGCCGAGGCAGGCGAACGGAAACACCTCGCATTCGTCGCCCAGCGAGGTATGACCATCAATCACCACGTGCGAATGCAGATTACAGCCGGCCCCCAGGCTGACGTCCGGCCCGATAGAACAGTATGGACCAATATCGCAACTGTCGCCGACGGTCGCTTTCGGATCAACAATCGCAGTTGAATGAATCGCCATGATCGCTACTCCGTCAATGCAAACTTGACATTGGTCACACTGACCAGATCCTCGCCGACATACACCTTGCCGAGCGCCTGGCCGAATCGCTGTCGAATCGTACGCAGCGACATGACAACATACATCCGATCACCTGGGATCAGCGGCCGGTTGAAAGTGCAATCCTCGATCGACATGAAGTAGGCGAGCTTCCCGCGGTTCTCCGGGCGCGATAAAGCATAGGCACAGCCGGCCTGTGCCGCGACCTCCAACTGGAAGCAGTTGGACAACCAGCAACGCCCGGACGGATGTCTCACCAGGTTCGGTTCCGTCGCTGTCAGGTTCTTCACCGCCACCATCTCGGGCATACCGTCTTCCTCCGGCTGATGCCAGCCCTCGACCCGGTCAATCAACAGAAACGGATACCGATGCGGGATGAACGACTGGATCTCCTCGGTGTCCAAAGCACCCTCCTGCAGCACCGGCACTTCGGCAGCGCGTGCAGCAATGAGCTGGCGCGGTGCCAGATCGACAGCCGGATCGGCTACGGTAGCCAGGGTGAACTGCGCTTCGCATGTAACCTCTTCGCCAACCCTGGCACTCGCCACAACCGTCAACCCTGTGCTGGTGGCATCGCTGAGGGTTACCTCCAGATGCAGCAGGTCACCGGGCACAACGGGACGCCGGAATTTTACTTTGCGGACCGACTGCATTATGACATAATCGCTGACAGCGCTGTCCTGCCGCCACGCTACTGTCGCCAGTTGCGTCATCGCTTCAACCTGCAACACGCCGGGCATGATCGGTTGCTCCGGGAAATGTCCCGTGAAAAAAGCCTCGCTGATCGACAGCAGCTTAACGCCACGGGCCCGGTCGCCATCGAGTTCAATACGGTCGAGCAACAGATACGGCGGTTCGACGCCGAGCTGCGCCATGATGGAATCAGTTCCCAATACGCTCATGCTTGTCCTTGTTACGTTGCACTGAATTCTTCGACACGATCGGAACGGATAAAGAATATCCTGTTCACCGGACTTTTCGACTTCTATTTATCGTCATAGCCCATGACTTCGCAAATACGCTGGGCCAGCGCGACATTGGAGGGGTGCCCCGGCTTGATCGCAATGATCTGACCCCGCAAGCGGCGACCGACGAGACTGAGGTCGCCAACTATATCGAGCATCTTGTGACGAACAAATTCATCCGGATAGCGCAACCCGTCCTTGGCGATGATCGCGCCGTCCTTGATGACAATGGCATTGTCGAGGCTGCCGCCACGCACCAGACCCGCCACCATGAGCTCTTCGATCTGCTCATACGGGCAGAAGGTCCGGGCACCAGCCAGCTCTGTGGCAAAGCTCTCACTGGTGACCGGCAGGCTGAGATACTGGGTGTCCATGACAGTGGCGCCGAAACAGATGGTGCACGAAATCCGATACTCTTCATCCGGCAGAATCACGACGCGTGTCTCGCCCTGCTCGACGTAGATCGCCTCTTCGATACAGCAGTATTGGCGCTGCGCTTCCTGCGTCACGGTGCCCGCGGCGTTGATCTCGGCGTAAAACAGCGCACTGCTGCCGTCAATGATCGGCGGCTCGGGACCGTCCATTTCGATAACGGCGTTGTCGATGTCGCAGGCATACATAGCCGCCAGGACGTGCTCGACGGTGTATACCACCGCGTCGCCGTTGGCGATCGTCGTGGCGCGACGCACATCGATAACATTCGATGCCAAAGCCTTCACCGACGGCTGGTCCGACAAGTCGACGCGAATAATGGAAACACCCGTATCCGCGGCCGCCGGCTGAATCGTCAGATGGGCCCGGCCGCCGGTATGT
This sequence comes from uncultured Lentisphaeria bacterium, assembly GCA_913042885.1. The sequence continues at coordinate 4,096 of CAJWLW010000191.1, forward strand.
AGAGCGATTCCCGAAAAACGGCAGGGCGCGGCAATTGTACGCTGGAGATCGTCCAAAATGGTAATCAACCGTTATGACGTTAAGCCCGGCGGGAGCGAGTGTCGAAAAGCGCCAAAGACGGTAATAAACCGTTGCAGCGGCAGGATTACAATTCAGCGGGGTCTGCACGGCAATACCGTGCCGCTCGGTGAGTGGCACGCTGCAAATAACATTTGCCGGATCAAACTGGTGCGGCATATTCTCGCATGAGACGATTTATTCTCCTTCTCTTGTTCGTGACCACGTGCACCCTGGCATGGGCGCAGTTCCTTGATACGGAATTCGGCCATCCATACCTGCAGAACACGACCTCCGACGCAGTCACCCTCGTCTGGTGGACACGAACGGATACCCCCGGCACCATTTCTTTCGGGAACAACGACATTGACACGACCCAACAGTCACAGCCACAACCGATTGTCCTGACAAAACCGGAGACCAACGGCAGCGAACAGCGTTTTCGCCACGCGGTGCGGCTCCAGCCGCTGCAACCGGGATCGCAATATCACTATCGCGTCGAGCAAGGCACTGCCATATTCGATGCAACGTTCCGGACCGCTCCAGCCACAACGCTGACACCGATTCGCTTTCTGGTATGGGCCGATACAGAAACTGAACCGGCGTCCCATGGCCGTCTCGGTTGCGGCGTACCAGAGGGGTATCCAATGGACCAGAACGACGGCATCCGAGCGTGCGTCGCAGCGGCCGCGGAAATCAAGGCTGATTTCATCCTACTGGCCGGCGACGTCACGGAATGCGGCGGCGAGCTGGAAGACTGGGACGAGTTTTTTCGCAAGGTCAATGACCGAGGCAATCTGCTGGCAGCGCATACACCGATCTTCGCGGTGCCCGGCAACCACGACTACTATGCCGGCCCAAATGGCGGCGGCTACGAACAGCCGGGCAGCGAGCGGCATGCAATGCACAAATTCCACAGCCATTTCGAGCTGCCGACGGACGAACGCTACTACCAGTTCACGTGGGGCCCGGCAACCTTGATCGGCCTCGACAGCTGTAACCAGAGTCCGAACGGTTCAGGACTCGATACCAATTTTGCACTGACCGGTGAAAACGAACCGGGCGGCGGCCGCGCACCCGACTGGATGCCCGAATCCCGACAGTACCGGTGGTTGGCAACGACATTGGCAGCCGCGCAAGAGCGGTCACCGTTCATCTTCGTCTTTTTCCATCACATGCCTTTTGGGTCCGGCGTACACAGCTTGCCGCCGGGCCGCGGCAATGGACAAGACTGGCAGTCAGGCTATCCGATGCGAAAACTGGATCCGCTTTTTCACCAGTATGGCGTCGACGCCGTCTTCTGCGGCCACGAGGAGATGATGGAAATGGCCGAGACACAGGGCGTAACTGCCAAGGGCGCAGCACACAAGCTTCGATACTTCACGCCAGGCTCGGCGGGCGACGGCATTCGTTCGGCAAGAATCGCCAATGCCGCCCAGGTGTTTCACTATGGCAAGACCGCAATCGGCCGGCACTATGGCTTTCTCGATGTCACCATCGATCAGGTACCTGGTCGGGCGCACATATGGCGTGCGACCATTCGACAGGCCTGGATCGATCCGGTCTGGGCCACGGACCCGGCGGTTCCGCCGCTGGGCGGTTATTACGATGCCGAGGTACCGACCGCACGCTATGAGATCGAACAAGCCGTCCCGTGATACTACCTTCCGAGGGAGTCACGCAACCCCAACAGACTAAGCAGGTTGGGCGAACAAATTTTACGCGGGCGGCAGATCCGGCCCTTGACATCCACCATTGACGCGATCAAATTATCCGGCATGGGCTTGTACGATTTTGTTGGATACGCCTTATCTTAATCTTACCAATGAGCGTTCGACAGTTTCATCTATTGCAGAGGCATCCACCGAAATATGAAAGAGCAGGTGCAACAGTTACTGGAATTACAGGAACTGGAATTTATCTCGAAGGAATCCGCCATTGTCCATGCGGACAGCGATGCCGGCGAGGATCTCGATACGAGGATCTGTAAGAAGCGCCGGCAGATCTCGGCGGAGGTGCTGGCGCGCTATGATCGGCTGACGCAGTTCGGCCCCGGCATCGTCGTCGTCAAAGGCGACATGTGTCTGGGTTGCAATCTGTGTATTCCGCAGGGAGACCTCAACCGCATGATCAATGGGTCCGTCGATCCGGTTTGCCCGCACTGCAACCGTTTTCTCAACCTCGACGTTTCGTAAAGAACCTGCGTCCATTGACACCACCAGAGTTACCATGGCTACTGTGAAACCTGTCAATTTGAAATCATTCATCACGCCCGACCGCGTCATCCTCGGCCTCGAAGCGGAGGACCGTTCGACAGCCTTGGAACAGTTGATCGAGCCGCTGATCGCTGGAGATATTGTTGTCGACAAGGAACTGTTCCTCGAGGACCTGGAGCGCCGCGAGACAGAATATACAACGATGACAGACAACGGCATTGCGATCCCCCACGCACGTTCGCAGGCGGTCCGGCGGCTCGGGATAAGCGTCGGTCTCGTCAGTGGCAAGGGTATACCGTTCGACCCGGAATCGGACACGCGCTGCCAACTGCTCTTCTGCATCGCCGTGCCGGCCTTCGCACCGACCTCGCACATGCCCTTGCTGCAGGCAGTGGCAAAATTCGGACGTGACAGCAAGCGGGTCGAAAAAATTCTGGTGAGCAAGACGCAAGCTGTGGCAGCGCGCTACCTGGCCTCCTACAAGGGTTGAACCTGGCGCCGGCAAAGTCAGCAGAAATTGTGGGCAACCGGTAACAACAGTACGCAGAGCGTTTATGAAAGTACAACTTTGGGGAACGCGGGGATCGGTTCCAACACCGATAAGCCCGGCCCAGATCCGCGATAAAGTTGTCGATGCTCTTTCCCGATACCGCGATGCCGGCGCACCGGATGATGTCGAAGCCTTCTACGGCGAGTTACCCTTCAACCTGCGCAGCACCTTCGGCGGCGACACCTGCTGCACAGCGATCGACAACGACGACGACGAGATTCTCATCATCGACGCCGGCAGCGGTATTCGCTCAAAAGGCAATGACATGATGGCCAATTTCAAAGGGCCGCAAGTCATCCACATTTTCCTCAGCCATCTGCACTGGGACCATATTCAGGGCTTGCCGTTTTTCGTACCTGCATTTGTCCCGGGCAACCAAATCCATTTCCACTGCCTGCACAGCGAGTACGAAGCGAATCTGCGGAATCAACAGCAGTGGAGAAACTTTCCGGTATCGATCGATCAGATGAGCGCCGAGATGTCGTTCCACAAGCTCAAGATCGGCCAACCCATCAACATCGGGTCCTGTGAAATCACGCCATTTCCACACGTTCATCCGGGCGATTCCTACGGCTTCATCATCAAGTCCGGCGACCACAAGGTCGTCTATTCCAGCGATTGCGACCACGTCGACATGGCGCCCGAGCGATTCGCTTCGTATACGGAACACTTCGATAACGCCGATCTGCTTATTTTCGATGCCCAGTACACCCTCGAGGAAATTGTCACCGAAAAGTACCAATGGGGCCACAGTAGCTTCTCGGTCGGCCTCGACATGGCAAGGATCGCCGGCGTCAAACGTATCTGCTTCTTCCACCACGACCCGTCGAGCAGCGACGAACACCTGACCGAGTTGTACGAACGCGCCATCCAATACAAAGGCCTAACGTACGACTCCCAGGAGATTGAAATCATCTGGGGCTACGACGGCCTGGAAATACAAGCCTGAAGCAATTCGTGGCGTTCTGTGAGTCCTCTACAAAGCCCCCCGCCACCGGCAGCAAGTCCGGTTGGCGCGCCGTGCTCTCTGTTGTGCTGCTCGCTGTCTTGCTGGCAGCCGCGGTGTGGTACGTCATCGGCCATCGCGAAGAGGTCCTGGCGCTGCGGCACATTCAATTCCAGTGGCTGCTGATCACCGGCGGCGCCTTCGCTTTCAACACGGTGCTGCGCAGCGTCTTCGCACTGCAAGTCCTGAAGTATCTCGGCGTGAAGCTGGGCTTCCGGGAGTCGTTCGGCTTGTGGTCTGCCGGCATGATGATGAACCTGCTGCTGCCGTTTCGGTCTGGTGCGGGCTTTCGCGCTGTTTATTTGCGTCACTGTCATAATTTGTCGTACCCGCTGTTCGTCGGCTCACTGGCCGCGCTCAATCTGTTTTTCATGGTCGTGTCCAGCGCAATCGGGCTGGTTGCTCTGGCTATAATTGCGGCACGCGGCGCACCCGCGAGCCGGACACTGACAGTGACACTGACAGCGATACTGGTGCTGGGCTTGCTCGCTGTGCTCTTTCCAGGCAAGGCCGCGGCCATCCCGCATAGCGGTTTTCTGCACCAGTGCCTGGACGGCTGGCGGCGGATTTGTCGATCACGATCGCTGCTGATTAGCGCAGCGATCAACCTGGGTGGCTGTACATTGTTTGCAGTCGTTGGAATCTATAGCGCATTTCTTTCATTTGACGTCCGCATGGACACGCCGGGTGCCGTGCTCATCACCGCCTCGCAACAGCTCGGCGGACTGGTCAGCCTGACCCCGGGCGCGGTTGGCATTCAAGAACTGCTCGGCGTATATTTCGCCAGCAGTCTATCGATCACCGTCACGGAGACAGTCGTCGTGCTTGCCGCCGTTCGTGTCGTCAAAGTGCTTACCGCTGTCATCATCGGTATGCCGGGCTTTGTGATTCTGACACGCAAACTGAAACGGCAAGTACCATCGACTCATTAATGCCAGAAGCGCCCGTTTTCCTACTCGCCTCTGAACGGTCCGGCAGCCCCCAGCAACGCCTATGAGCAGTTGCGTGCATCCCGTGCTTCGGTGGTTCTCTGCCGTCGGCGCCGTTTTTGAAGGCCTGGTGTTCGGGCGTGGCGGCCCTGACAGCGGTCCGCTCTTTATCGTCGGCTTGCCACGGGCCGGAACCACCCTGCTTTACCA
>CAJWLW010000192.1 GCA_913042885.1 uncultured Lentisphaeria bacterium
ACAGAGTTCCTGGCGGACATGGTCGACAAGCTGCAGGATGAACAACTCCCGACCCTTGACCGCTACTTCGAGCGCTGGCGCGAAATGGTCCGTACCCGGCTGCTCGCCGATCAGTATCAGCTCCTCAATTTCGCGCATTACGCCCAGGCCTTTGAGTGGATCGACGGACGCAACGCCGCCCTGGAAGCGATTTCCGACATCGATGCCGGTGACTACCTCTCTGATATGGGCCAGGCCGACCTCAACAGCGTCAACCTATCGTCCGTACTCAATGCGACCTTCGCAAAGCTGGTCGCCGATGCCTATGAACTACCGACCACAGCTGAAACCGTTGTGCCGGAAAACGGCTTCCGCGTCAGCATCACACCCAACCACGGACTGGGCGGCGTTTACTATTACAGCGACTCCGGCGTCGGCTTGCGCGACGCTGCCTACGTTCACGCCCATGGCCGCCAGCCGTTCTACGGCGAGCGCATTTCCTTCACGTTGCTGGCGTCACAGGACTGCAGTTTCATTCTGCGCTATGTCGATGCCGTCGGCAACGTTCTGCAGATCTGCCCCAACCGCTACGCGCCCGGCCTCAACCGGCTCGAGGCCAACGTGCCGACTGTCATTCCGCCCAGAGATATGGCATTCGAATTTGTCGCCAGTGGACCGCCCGGCATCGAGACCGTGCGCCTCATCGTGACACCGGATGCCGGCTTCATCGATGTCGACCGCGACCTGGAGATAAGCCTCGACGACGTTGTTGCAGAGGCGTTGCAGATGCGCACGGATACCGGCGAGATGCGACTGCAGTCTCCCACCATCCCGCAGCACGCCGCCGGCTACAACACCGCGATCTTCGACGGCAACGTCACCGGCAACGCTATCATGGTTGAAGCCTTCGTCCGCATCCTGCCGCTGCCGAGGAATGCGCAGTAACACGAGCCTCCGGGCTCGTGATTCACAGCCAATAAGCAGGGTGTTGATTCCGTCCGGTAGGACGAGTGTTCCACAAGCACTGTCAAGATTTCCCGCGTGCGATACCTTACGTGCTTTACTGCTTCCACTGATACACCACACGGACAAATGGCAGAACCGGAAAAAAATCCTTCTCTTTCACCGTCATCGACGTCGTCCCCGGCTCAGCGTGTCGTGCTGATCGTGCTGGCTCTGGTGCCAATCGCCGTGGTCGGCCTGATATTTTTTCAGACCATGAGTAACGCATCGAGTAAGGTAGACCAGTGGCGCGATGTGACGCCGGACCAGTTCAAGGCGGCCTCTACGAACATCAACACAGTGGCGCTCGGCCAGCGTGTCTACAGGCAGTACTGCCTCCGTTGCCACGGTGCTGAAGGTGACGGCGACATCGGACCGTCCCTCAACCACACGGACTGGAAAAAGGCCGCTGCTTACCGCGAAGCATTTGACATCGTTTCCGACGGTGTCAATCGCACCCAGATGATTGCCTGGAAACGCACCCTCGATCCGCAAAGCGTCCACGCCGTCACCAGCTACGTCTGGGCCTTCCGCACCGGCAAAACGACGACGCCTTCCGGGCCGTCGGAGCAACCCTGACCAGGCCGCCCGCGATATCGTTAGGCCATGGCCGTTCAGTCGTTTACATCTCGTGCTGATCCAATCCCCATCAATGGTGTCATCCTCGAAATCGATGGCGGATACGACACGACGCTGAAGGTTGAAGCTTCAACAGCAACTGAAGGCTCAGGAGATGGCGCAAAGGTTGAGAGCAGGGCTATTCCAAAAACCTCGTCGAGAATCTCGGCGAATTGGATTGATCGCCGATCCTGGAGAAATTGATTATTATTATCTGAAGGTTCTGCAGAAAAACGGGCAAGTCGCCTGGTCTTCGCCAATACGATTTGGGTAAGAGCGAATCGGTCATCAATCAAACCCGAAGGCGCCGCGCTCCCACTCCTTGCCTAAGATCTTTCGCACGGGACGACGCTTGTTGGAGCGTCCAACGGCTTTGCGACGCTCTTTTTTCTCCAGACTTTTTTCACCACCTCCTCTCACTCCCTCTATTGCCTGGGTCAAGCGAATATCGTCGTCGGTGTTCCATTGCCGATCCGCGCCGGCGGAGGAAATGATAAAGCCCTTTTCCTCGACCTTGAGGACGTACGGCGTACCCCATATGTCAACACCGTTCTTTCTGATGTCTTTGCCGGCTAATTCGCGTGTGTTCTCCTCGAGAAACTTTGTAAAGGCTGCCGACTCCGGCAGCCTCTCATGCTCGGTGTGGTAATAAACGATGATTCTGCGAATTGTCTGCATCTCAATCGCCGTGATTTTCTCTCCCCTGATCTTGTCGAAGGTGTATCGCGCGTTCTCTATCACGGAACTGTTCGCAACCCCCAGATAGCCGAGTGCGGACAGCATTATCAGTTTGATCAGCATAATTGAACCATAGTGTTTACTTTGGCGGGCAGCGTTCGCTGACTCCGCCCCGTCGTCCTGGTTTTTGCCGCGGCGCGCCGTTAACCTGAATAATCCAGGTTAGACGCCGGCCTCTGACATGCGTTGCTCCAATTCTCCTTCGATTGCATAACCGGTGAGAAAGTCGTGGCTGACAAACTCGAGAAACTCGTCGCGCGTCAGGATCAGGCACCGTGACGGTTCTACTGCCGCGACCGTCGAGATCGCCGGCGTATTGCGCAGCAGGCTGATCTCCCCGAAGTAGTCACCAGTGCTGAGGGTCACGATCGGCTTACCGCCACGGCTCACCTGAAATCGACCTTCGTAGATCAGAAAGAACCGATCATTCTCCCCGTCCTCGTCAATCACCTTCTCGTCTTTGTCGACGTCGAGGAACTTAAATCTCAGGGCGATGGACATCAGTGCCTGGTTATGCCAGCCGGAGAACATGTCGCATTTGCGCAGAAACCCGCAAACCTGGATGGTTGTGCGAACGGTCTCGGCGCCAAGTTGATCGAGGACCAGGCGCTCGAAATCGGTGCGTTCGAGCTGCAGCAGAGTCAAAGGTACGTCGCTGACCACCGTGCTGGTCCTGGGAATATCGTCGATCAGTGCGATCTCTCCGAAGACATCGCCCGGCCCGATACCAGCGACAATACGAGTCTCCCCGAAGTCATCTTCGCGCTCAATACGGGCCCGGCCGGTGGTGACCATATACAGCGCTTGCCCGGATTCGCCTTGGCGGATGACCTCCGTCTCAGGTTTGACCGCCAGCGGGGTCATCGCGGCAGCCACGGCTTTCAGGACTTCCTCCGAAAGCTGGGCGAATAACAAGCTATCCTTGAGGTACAACAACACCTCCTCCACCGTCGCTTGCGACTCTGGCGCCCGGTTACGCTTCGCGATACGACGCTCGGTCGAAAACAGCCGTGGTCGCAACAGTTGAAAAAGATTCTGCAGGACCACCCAAACTTGGTACAGCAGCGGCCCCGCGATGAGAATAAAGGTGATCGCCAGGGATACTCCGGCGAACAGCCGACGTGACAACTCCGGCGCATACTCCAGGTCCCATACCAACGCACTGCCGCTGCTGCGAATGATGTCACCACCGAACTGCAGCGCCGTGCCCAGCCAGATGAGTGTGCAGGTGACGAATACGAACATGTAGTTTTCTTCGCCCTTGTCTTTCTTCCGGGAAAAGAACTCCGGGACAAAGCGCCATAGCTGCACGATCAGCCGCCGCCCGAGAAAACGCGTCGACAAGCGCCGCAAGCGATACTGCTTGCGGAAAACCGCATGAATGAGATCCGCGCCAGGCGTTGCGCCCACCGGGCAGAGAAGAATGAACGCCGTGAGGACCGCGGCGAATACGACAACACCGTTGTGAAGCACAGCACCGGCAGCGATGATCAAAAACGGTGTGGCGCTGGCCTGAAGTGCAGTCGCAATTTCGCATTTTCGGCCCCCCATAAAGCCGTCACGGGTATCCACGGCCACGTACGGGATCACCCGTTTCAGGTTGATCGACGGCCCATAAACAACCCGGGAAAATCCTTTCAATACGAAGCCGGAAAGCATACCGGAAAGGCTCATGCCCACACTGATCACGATCAGTGCCAGAAGCCATTCCCCGGGAGTCAACGGGATCGCATACTTGACCTGGCGAATGAAGAAGATGCCACCTGCAATCATGATGCCGCTGAGGATGATCGCCGCTGCATAGCCCCAGCCGAACGGCAGTGACAACGTCCGCAGGGGTGCCGATTCGGCATCCTGTGTTTCTTCGTCTCCGGCGGGGACCAGGAAGCCGCGTTCGACGGCAGTCACCACGAAGTCGTAGAAGCTGCGCAGATTCGGCCGCTCCTGTTTCTGTAGAAGTTCGTGCAGGACCTGCTGGACGTTGCGCTCACCGTCAAACTCGGCAAACAACGCCTGCTGCTCCTTTGAGAGTGCCAGGTAGTTGGCGAGCTGCGTCTGCTTCAACAGCTGTACGCCATCGGGCATATCGCGCGGCTCGAGGTGTTTCGAGCGCCGCAATACACGCTCATTGAGCGGATCCTGTGTATCGTCTGGCATGGTGATACCGTGTTTCCGATTGCAAATTGCGGCTGCGTGACGTTGATTTTCCCGTTCGCGATCAACCCCGTCCCGTTCCGTTTCAATGAGTCTGCAGGTTCTGGATATTACCTCGAGAACTAAAGAACCAACCTATCAGGCAATGACAATAATAATGATTTTAGCTTGAGCCGATGGCAAGTCAAGCGTTAAGGAACATTGCGTCCGACAAGCTACATCGTAAATAGACAAAGATGCCCGGGCGCGAATCCATGGGAAATTGCTTCTCTCTCGATCTGTCTTTTCGGTGTGGATGTTGCAGCCGGTTACGGCGGGAACACGGGGGGGACGGCGGTTCCCCTCCCCACCGCCGCCTTCGCCGTCGGATTGCGATTTGTCCGACTGTACGGTAGAGTCTTTCCAGCACCGGCAGATTTGCGGTTCATCCAGAGTTTACAGCCGACACGCATGGCTTAATCGCTCCTACAATGAACTGGGGGCGGGTATATAAACGAACTGAATGAAGATCCAGGCCGAATCGACATGCGATCCAATCCCAAACAGTGGAAAAAAGACTTTGGACAGAATGGCTATCTCGTGGTCGAGGATGTCGTCGATCCGGAAACACTCGGGGCCCTGCGGGCCGCTGTGGATGACATTACCAGCGATCCCGATGCATTGTCGCCGTACCTTCGGAATTATGTACAGATGGAACGCGACTATGTCCGGCAGCAGCCGGAGTACAACGAGCTGAACAGCGACCAGCTCGGCAATGCTGTCAGGAATATCATGGAGCTGCCGCTGTTCGATCCTCAGTTTGCCGATTTCATCGTTTTCCCGCCCGTTCTGGATGTTCTCGAAGCACTATTCGAGTCCACCGAGTTTCACTTCCACAATTACAAATGCATCGTCAAGGCTGCGCGCGTGAGCAGTGCCTTTCGCTGGCACCGTGACCTGCCTTATCTTGAACATTCGACGCCGAACCTGATTACCGCCATGGTATGTCTCGATCCGATGACGGTGGAGAACGGTGCGACGGTGGTGTTGCCTGGTTCCCATCGTATCCCGCATGAGGCGGTCCTACCGCAGGATGCCGAGATCAAAGAGGCGGCACTCCCCGGTGATTTCGAACGGGTGACTGTGACTTGTCCGGCGGGATCGCTGGTTGCGTTCGATGTCAGCATTATTCATGGCGGCGGGCAGAACCGCAGCGCTGCGCCGCGGCGCAATGTTGTCGGAATCTGGAGTGGCCCCGACACCTATCCGGTTACCGGGGCGCGCTATGTATATCACGGCCTGTACCCGCGCAGCCAGGATCCGGCACGCCAACAGCAGATGCAACTGTCCTTTCCGCATCTGTTCGACGCACCGTCCCGCGCTAGACTCGATTTTTCGCACACCGCCAATGCACCCGCAGGCGACATCGAGGCGATCAAAAGCGATCAGCTTGACGGATAATGATTTGTCGGCCGGAGGGATTAAAAGTCATTGGTGGGCATACTCGGACCACGATGCGAGGGCGGGGACAGGCCCTGTGAAATTGACCATGTTATTCGCTGGGAGTAGTCGGGTATCTTTTCAAACCGGGAAGCCAAAGATGCAGGGAACGCTCCTGCGTCGCGCTCCTGATCCCTGACTTTATTAAACCGGCGATCGCAGCCGCTCGACGGTGTCGCGATTAAGCTCGACACCCAGCCCCGGTTTGGTCGGCAGCGGAATAACGCCGTTTTCCATGCACAGGTCTTCCTCTACAAGCTCGCGGCGCAGCGCCGAATGGCAGAGCTCGGCTGGCAAGTACTCGACGTAGGCACAGTTCGGGGCAGTGATCGCCATGTGCACCGAGGCGGCAATGCCGATGCCGGACTTCCAGCAATGCGGCACGATCAACCGGTCGCGGTCCGCTGCCAGGTCACAGACGCGTTTTGCCTCGGTCAGCCCGCCGACGCGGCCGACGTCCGGTTGCGCGACGTCGATCTTGCCGCGGTCCATCAGCTCGATGAACTCGAACCGCGTCGTCTGCCACTCGCCGTAAGCGATGCGGATGTTGAGATTGTCGTGCAGGAACGCTATACCATCGATATCATCCATCTGCAGCGGGGTCTCGATGAAGAACAGATCGAATTCCTCCAGCCGCTTGAGTGTACGCAGGCAATCACGTGCGTTGGACCAGGTGTATTGCACGTCCACCATGAGCACGAAATCCGGACCGACGGCTTCGCGGCAGACGCGAACAACTTCGGGCACAGACTCTGCCGGTTCGTCGAGCCCGTGATGGGCGTACGGTCCGGACAGCGTCACCTCCAGCTTGGCCGCCGGGAAGCCGTATTCCTTGGCGCGCACAGCCCATTCGGCCAGCGACTTGCTGTACGAATCGAGATCCTTGCCGCGGGGCTGCAATGAAGCGTAGGGCTTGATAAACGGCTGCTGCTCATCGCCGAGCAGCTGCCAGCACGGGACGCCAAGCGCTTTGCCTTTGATATCCCACAGCGCCATATCCAGCGCCCCGATCGCATTGATCCCGAGGCCGCGCCGGCCATAGTGCATACTACCGACGTACATGCGTTCCCAAAGCGCCTCGACCTGCAGCGGGTCCTGGCCGATAAGCATGTCCTTGAGCCCCAGTGCCATAGTGTGAATAGTGGGGCTTTCGATGATGGCGCGGGCGCCCCACGGATTGGTGTCGCTTTCGCCGATGCCGATAATACCCTCGTCGGTGTGGATCTCCACAACGATATCGTCCTGTGACCCATCGGTGTCTTCGGCATGGAGATCGGGGAGCAGCAGGACATGGCAGATGACGTCAGTTATTTCCATTTGGAATCCGGATAGTTGTGGGGTTGCCTCGAACGGAAGATGTTGCAGTTTTCACCGAAAACAAGGGGCTCGCCGGTGACCGCGACGCGGGAGGCGGGTTGTTCCAGTACGGCGATCTGAATTTTAATAAATAAGAAAATACACCCACGTACGTCTATACTGTATACCCCAACCACCCAACGGAGGGATCCGTGTCAATGATTCGTTATTTCATACCCCTGTTCGTGCTCGTCCACTGCGCCTTTGCCGCCGACCGCACGGTGGCCTGGAAGAAGGTCGCGGAGGCGGAAGCCAACGGCTTGCCAAAAACCGCCATGGAGCTGCTCGAACCGATCGTCGAAGGTGCCCTGGCCGACAAAGCCTATGCCGAAGCGGTCAAGGCGATAACCAAGAAGATCCGCTACCACACCGAGATCCAGGGCGGCAAGGCGGAAGAGAAGATCGGCAACCTCCAAGCCGAAATCAAAGACGTGCCGGACGAAGTCAAGCCGATTCTCGAAACCATCCTGGCCCACTGGTACTGGCACTTTTTCCAGCAGAACCGCTGGCGCTTCATGCAACGTACGCAGACCGGCGAAGCCGCCGGCAACGACATCATGAGCTGGGACCTGGCAAGGATCCTGGCCGAGATCGACAAGCATTTCTCAACCGCCCTGGCGGCCGGCGAAAACCTGCAGAAGATGTCGATCGCCGATTATACGGAACTACTCACCGCCGGCAATGCACCGGACAGCTTCCGTCCGACACTCTACGATTTCCTGGCCTTTGAGGCCCTGAGTTTTTACAGTGCCGGCGAGCAGGCGGGAAACCGCGCCCAGGACGCCTTCGACCTCGGCGCCGACACCCCGGTCTTCGACAAGCTCGACGACTTCCTCGCCTGGAAGATCGAGACCACCGACGACACCTCGACCAAGGTCAAGGCATTGCAGCTCTACCAGGACGTGCTGCGCTTCCATAAGAACGACGCCAACCCGGATGCCCGCATCGATGCCGACCTCGGTCGCCTGGTCTACGGCTACAACCAGGCGTACGGCGTCGACAAAAAAGAGCGCTACATCGCAGCGCTCGAGCGCTTCGTCGATGAGTGGGCCGACCACCGAATCTCCGCCCGGGCACTGCATCACTGGGCGACGATACTGCAAAACGACAGCGATTTTGCCGGCGCCCACCGGCTGGCGACGCGCGGCGCCAGGGCACACCCGGAGACCCCGGGCGGCAATTCCTGCCACAACCTGATTCAAACCATCGAAACGAAGCAGGTCAACCTGATGGTCGAGCAGGTGTGGAACGAGCCATGGCCGAAAGTCAGTGTCAGCTACAAAAATATTGACAAAATCTGGTTTCGCGTCGTGCCGTACGACTGGAACAAGCTGCTGACTTCACGGAGCTGGTCGCTCGATCAGTTGGCTACACGTCAGCAACAGAAGGAACTGGTCGGCATGCAGCCTGTTAAATCCTGGTCTGTGGATCTGCCCCCGACGGACGATTATCAGTTGCGGCAACACCAGGTCGAGGTGCCTGGGGACCTGGCGAAGGGCCACTATTTCGTCATCTCCAGTTGCACCCCGAATTTTCAGGAGAAGAGAAATTTCGTGAACTATCGCAGCTTCTGGGTCAGTGACCTGGCGATCGTCACGCGAACGCGGCAGGGATCGGACCGTGTCGGCGGTTTTGTTTTGGATGCGCGCAGCGGCGAGCCGATCGAGGGTGTACAGATCCAGTTCTGGCGCAGGGTTCGCCGGAATTGGCAGCGGACGG
>CAJWLW010000193.1 GCA_913042885.1 uncultured Lentisphaeria bacterium
GTGACACCAAGATCGTACGGTTGGTCAAACGGCAGGCCGATCGCGCCGCCGCTGCCAGTGCCGATAACGACGGTGAACAGACCGTTGGCAACGTCTACACTGGCGTGGCTGTCGACATATAGTGAGCCGCCACCACTGGCCGCGTAAATGTTGAGATCCAGATTTACGGTGTCGGTGACCCTGACGCCGCTGGCATCCTTGAGCACACCCTGGTAGGTGATTGTCTTGGCGATCTGGGCTTCAGTGAATGTACAGACGAGCAACAGCCCGATGATCAGGTTGAGTAGCTTTTTCATGGTATGACTCCGGTTTATTCAGCCTATGTGTTTCGGCAAAGTCGTGTTGATGTAACCTTTCTCATCTAGAGATATCATTGGTATCGTAAATGTGTACGCAAATTGCAAGCCTTTTTTCACTCCTCGTCCAAATTCGTGATCTGACACGCCCGATTCGCTTCCGCTGGGAGCCAGTGTAAACTCTTTTCAGTTGACAAACCGTTGGCGACAACACACCGTATATTATGTGCTGAGGCCGGTGTTTCGGGGTCTACAGCGAGTGGCAAGGAGTTCACATTGACGAACAACATCCCTATTCTCACTTACCATCGTGTCCATCCGGATCATGAGACGACGGTGCCGAATGATGAGGGGAGGATCAACCTGAGCGAGTTTCTCCGGCAGATGGAATACCTTGATGATCAAGGATTTACCGCAGCCACACATCATGACCTTGCCGGCTGGCTCTATGACGGTGCGACGCTTCCCGAGCGCACTGTTGCGATCGACTTCGACGACAACCGTCTCAACATCTTCGAGAACGCGTTTCCGATTCTGCAGGAACACGGCTTTCGCGCCACTGTCTTCACAGTCACCGACCTGGCGGACCGGAAACCGTTGCCGGCGATGGAAGTCTATCCGGCCATGACCTGGGAGCATCTGGCACAGCTAGGCGACGCCGGCTGGTGCATCGCCCCGCACACCAAGCGCCACCTGTTCCTGACCGGGCCGCAACAGGGCGTCCGGGACCTCGACGAGGTCCGCGATGAAATGGCCGGTTCTCTCGACCGCGTGCGTACTGTCATGGGGATCGATGCACCCTACTTCGCGTACCCGGCCGGATTCTGGGACGAAGACATCGAAGCCATCGCCAAAACCCTGTTCAAAACGGCGCGGCACTGGCAGAGCTCTGCAGCCGGTGACATACCGTTCGTCCGCCACGACAGCGATCCTTATCGCCTGGTCGGTATAAACGTGGCGCTCAGCATGGGTTTTGACCGTTTCCGGCGGATCGTCGATGGCGCAGGCGAATAAGTTCTGAGCGGCCGAACATCGGTTATTCTCCCCGGTTCAGCCAATCACAGCGAGTCGAGGTTTGAAGACGCCATTCTTTTCGACGACCTCCCGGGGCGGCACCCGCCAGCGCAGGACCTCGAGCTCGTTCCGGCCGTTGGAATGCCATTCCACGGCAAACGCCGTGACGATGGTATCGTCGGCGAGGACAACGGAACTGGCATACATGCCGCATTTATTGAGTTCGAAAACGGTCTTGCCCCACGTCTCGCCCTCGTCGTAACTGACCATAAACCGCTGCCCCTGCCCCGCGTCCTTGTGGCCGAACGGCATGACGACGGTGCCGTCACTTAGCCGAACGAGGCACGCGGTCTGCTGCAGCCAACCAGTGAGGAGCCGGTGGTCGCTGAAGGTCCGGCCGCCGTCGTCGCTGTAAAAAACCGCCGTCTGCTTGTAGACGCTGCCGCCCCGCTCGCCGCCGGGGCGCTCGAGTTCGGGCGGGTCATCCGGCATCTTGAGCCGCTGGAACCGGGTGCTGGCGAGAATCCGACCCGACGGCAGCTCGAGCAGGTCCGACTCGTCGCTGTGTTTGCCCAGGTTGCCGATTGTCGACCACGTCTTGCCGTTGTCGCTCGAGGCAAACATCTGGGTGCACAGCACACGTTCATCATCATCCAGCGGCTTGCCCGGGCGTGACCAGCGCGTGCAACTCATCGGCATCAGCACGGTACCGTCACGCAGTTGGTGGAACCGGACCTTGTTGCCGCCGATCAGTTCATAGGGTGCCGGGTCCAGTTCGACAGGTTCGTTCCAGGTCTCGCCGCGATCGGTCGAGCGGGTGATCCAGACACGGCTGTGACACGTCTCGTTGTCTACCGACATCGGCCCGTTGCCATAGTAGTTGAAAATGATCGACAGCAGCGTGCCGTCGCGCAGGAAGCCCATGCCCTGGAGCTGGGGGCCGTAGGTCGTGTCACATTCGTCCGGCACCCGGAAGTGCAACGGGACATCGCAGAGCTTGGCCCAGTTCAAGCCGCCGTTGGTGCTGTGATAAACATAGCCGGTGAGGTCGCCGCGCGGCGGCGGCTGCCCGGCCATACACGCCTCTATCTCGGTCTTCCGGAATCCTTCCACGACCAGCTCTTCGTTCGGCCCCATGACCAGCGACGGCTGACCACACGGGCCACAGCCTGTCGGGATGATTTCGCACGGCCACGGCTCCATATTGGCCATCGCCTCGACAATTTCGGGATGGAAGTCTGCCCAGGTCATTTCAGCTCTCTTGGTTCAGGTTTCAGTCGAAAGCCCTGCGGGCGTTGTCGAGTGCCTGCCAGTACTCCTGC
This sequence comes from uncultured Lentisphaeria bacterium, assembly GCA_913042885.1. The sequence goes on from CAJWLW010000193.1 coordinate 2,633, forward strand.
GGCACCCAGCGGTTGGACTTGTTCATCGGTGCATCGGCAGCGGGGCGCGACTCGATGCTGTCGAGCCACCAGCAGGCACGCGTGTTGTAAAACAGAACGTAGCCATCGCCTATATCAAGCGCCAGTTTCAGTGTTTTCTCGAGCCTGGCGGGTGAGAAGAAGTTCGTCTTCGGCAGTGCGGGGTCGTACAAAGTACTCGTGCCGAATCGGCCGCGGCCCTCGATATCGTACTCCTGCGGGTGGTAACCGAGGCGATAGCAGAAACCAACGCGGATTTTCTTCTTGTACAGCGCCGGCACCTGCGACAGGGTCAGGCCTTCCGTGATGACCAGGTTGCGCGCCTGCTCGAGCTCGGCGCGCTCCGTCCACAGCCCCTGGTTGTTGCAGTCCACGATAATCGTTTCGTCGGTCGAGCCTTCCAGCATGCCGTCGAGGAACGGCAAGATCAGCCCGAAGTCCGTCTGCCCGATCGAATCCCAACGCGGGTCGCCAAGCTGCAAGACCGCCAGACCGGCAGCGCGAAAGAACATCACGATCGGGTCTGCGAACTCGGCATTGACAGCGCCGGCGAATTCCCGGCCGCGCTGCCGGACCATCGCCTCGACCTGGGCAAACGTCCGGCCCTCATAGTACGCCTTGTTGCCCCGCCGGTAGGTGAATGTCCGCCCGGATGTTTCCGTCAGGATCGGGTACGACCACATCGAGTACGAGTAGGCCTGCGGATCGATCAGGATACCACGGCAGCCGCCCTGCTTTGCAACCCTGGCGATGGCACCGATGTTGTGACAGATGATCCGCCACAGCTCGTCGTCGAACCAGTTCATCGCATGACCGCCGTTGCCCAGCAGGCAATGGATGAAATTGCTGTCGAAACGATCAAACTCCACCGCACCCAGGTCGGCGATCGCCGGGGCGATGTGCTCGGGCGGGATCTCGTGGGTTGGCCGCCACCGTCCCAGGCTGTACGGCACGATCGTCTGGCCGATGTCGGCGCCGTCTTCACCGGTCGGCAACCGGCACAGGCGCCCGCTGGCCAGGCGTGTGGTCACCAGGGCACCGGTCTCGTCCCTGATGGGCACGGGCGAAGCGATCCAGGTGGCGACACCGTCCAGCGGCACCTGCTGCAGAGCCGCTGCGTTGCGGGACAGGTACAGCGTGTCCGGGGCGTTCGGCCCGGCACTGATGATCGTCACTTCTTTGCCGGCACCGATACCGGCCAGGATAAAAAGCAGCAGAATGACAGGATGTTTTCCCGGCATGATCACGGTTTGACTAAGCCCTGCTTCATTCGAGACCCCATTTCTCGCGCAACCTGAACAGGCCGCACACCGACATTGCGTATGGCATGTGAATACCCTGGGTATCCGCGTTGCTTCTGGCGAAAGTCCAGGCTGCATTCAACACATCGACGATCTCCCGGCGTTTGGGATCGCGGACCTTGAAGATGATCGTGCAGTCCAGGTCATGGATCGCAATCGTGTGGGACAGGGCGGTCACCGCAACCTGCAACATTTCAATACGCCGCAACACCTCCGTGTCGCCGGCTGCCTCGAGCACGGCCTGCCGGAGTAATCCCTGCCATTGATCAAGTGTTTCCTGCTTGTGCAGCTCGCCGAGAAAAATCGGCATACCGGAATTCTGACGTATGAATCTGTCCTGTTCGGCAAGATGCGCCCGGCGTGAATATCGCTGCGCAGCGATCGCGTTTGTATGGGCTTCGACGGTGTCGAAGTACGTGCGGATCGTCCCGGCCGCCGCCCCGAACCCGGCCCGGCAGTAATCATCGATGAGTGCGTCGACGTCAGCGGTCGGGTTCCAGGCGAGCTTGACGGCGAGGTAATAGTCCAGGCCTTCGGCGCCCCAGTGGGCATAGAAATGATCATGCTGCACGCCGATCATCTTGCCCGTGGCATAGAGCTGGCGATAATCGTCGGCAAGTTTGTGGGCATAGACCCGGGGCATGGCGAATTCGTTCTGGATAAACAGATTCGGGCGCCAGACTATCTTGCCCGCAATACCGGCCCAACGCAGGCTGTGTTCGAGCGAGCGCTCACGGATCTCGTCATCATCACCGCCGGCCCAGGCGCCGGCCCAGCGATTGTACCCGACGATCAACACAAGAAAATTCGGGTGCAGCTTCCCGACGGTGGTCGGCGCATCCATGTAGTAGCCGTAGGCGAAATTCGCGACGTACCGATCCGGGTATTCTTTCGCGACAATTGCCGCCACCTCCGAATAAAAAATCGCGTATCGATCGGAAATTGCCGGCCCCATGGCGATACAGTTGTCACAGACGCAAACCGGCACAGCCCTGTCGCTGTAATCGTCCGGGCTATAGCCGACGATCTTCAGGTTCTGGTTCTTCGCGAACAACTCGCTGAGCAGCCCGGCAAATGCCTCGACACACGCATCATTAGACAGACACAGGCGCACGGCGTCCTTGCCTGACTTGTTCGGGTTGGCGCGCGTACCGTCGGCCTGCAGCGCGAAATACTCGGGGTGTTCCCTGCCGTATCGCAGCCAGAACATGTAATGGCCGTGGGTCATTTCCGTGCCGCCGACCGTGCCGAGCCGCATCCGCTGCATCCACTGGTCGTGGTCGAAGATGAACTGGTGCCGCTGCTGGTCGGTTATACCGAGCCGGCGTGACGCCGCGACACTGTCATTGCGGACGTGGGGCGGTGGGTTGATGAGCCGGTACTGCAGGCGGGGCGCATCGGTGCGGTCGAGCTTGCCGACGCCGAGATTCTTCCGCTTCGGTACGATCTCGCCAAGGGCACCGGGGAACAGCCAGCGCACGCCCAGTTCCTCCTCGATAAATGCATAGACGCCGTGCATCGTGCCGTGCTGTCGAGTCGGCCCCGCCGTCCACGTCGACGACTTTCGGTATTCCCATTCCGTCGTCATATCGTCGTCGCGACCGACGATGTACAGGGCGCGCCGGTTCGACAGGATCCGATACCCCTCGGGCGGCAGTTCGGCAGGATCGATGCCGGCCGCAGCGGTGGCTTCACAGGGCCCGATAAACACAGAGTTGAGCTGCGGTACAATCTTTTCCAGACCAACTGTTTGATGGAAACGAAACCCCTCTTCGGCCAGGATCGGCAGCTCCGTCCCGGTGATCTTACGCACATAGGACTGGAACGACGTGGCCGCCTGCATCACGACGTGGGACATTTCGGCGGGTACGAAGATGGCGGCCATCGGCTGTCCGTCCCGCACCAGCACACACTCGTCCCGGGCGTAGGTGCAGGCAGGCAGCAGCACGATTGCGACAAGACAAACGACCGTGGGGATCTTCGGCATGGGAACTTTCCTACGGATGTCCGGGCAGCGGGAAGTCATTCCAGTTGTCACTGCCGGCCAGCGTCGACAGCATCTCCGTATGAAACTCACCGTGGCCGTCGACGTAAATAACATTGAGGCCGGGCCAATGCCTGGTGTAATCGGCGCGTGCAAAGAGGCTGGGGACGTTCCCCTGCGTGTCACCGAGCAGATAACACTGCGTAGGTGAAACAGCCGCTGGCAAGCGGCGCCAGCGCCTGCCGTCATACGGGGGATCGGGCCATAAGTTGTAGATCGACAGTCTTTCGTTCATGGCGTAATGCGTGCCGTACCAGTCAGAGCCGTTGTTGTCATCGAGCGAAAAATTGTCTGTATCCGATGTTTCCGACGGACACCGGAAGACGCTGTCGGCCGGCCGGTACTGCACATCATTCCAGGCATGCTGGTAGGGCAAGTAACCAAGCCAGACCAGCATGGCATTGTAACAACTGCTCGACGTCCCGATGCCACCGCCAAGGAGATCACAGTCGTTGCCATGCGAATCGTACTGGTTGTTTCCTACGCAGTAGTTGGGGATATTGGGTATGAACCATTCATCGCCGTCATCGAAGTAGCTCAATATCCCCAGGGTAATCTGCTTTTGGTTGCTCAGGCACAGAACGCGGCGGGCCGTATCCCTGGCCCGGTTGAGCGCCGGCAACAGCATCGCCGCCAAAATGGCGATGATCGTGATGACCACCAACAGTTCGATAAGCGTGAACCGTGCGAACCGGCAAAGTCTCATTGTACAGAGGCTCGAGCATTTTCCAGCGCCTGCCAGTACACGCGCGGCACATAGCGGTTGCGATCGCTCATCGGTGCGCCATCCACGGGGCGGGCATCGGCGTTGTCAAGCCACCATGTCGCCCGATAATTCCAGAACAGTATGTAGCCGTCACCGATTTCCAATGCGAGCTTCAGCGCGTTTTCGAGTTTCTCGGGCGAGAAGTAATTCAATTCCGGCGAGTCCGGATTGTACAGCCAGCTTTCCCAGGGCAGCGGCGCGTTTCTCTGCTTGCCAAGCTGCTCTTCTTTCGGATTAATACCCAGGCGAAAAGTGAAGCCCACCTCTACCTTTCTGCGATACAGGTCCGGCACCTTCGACAGGGTCGCACCAACATCCTTGGTCAGCCGCCGCGCCCTCTCGAACTGGGCACGCGTGGACCACCACTTCGCCTGGCTGACGCAGTCGACAATCCGGGTTTCGTCCGTGGATGCCTCGAGCATGCCGTCGACAAACGCCGCGATCAACCCGTACGGCGCTTCCGCGTAATTGTCCCAACGCGAATCCTCCGTCTGCCAGGCGGCGTAGCTGACGGCATGGAAGAACATAAGGACCACGTCCGGGAACTCCGCATTGATTGCGACGGCGAACTCACGGCCGCGCTGGCGGACCTTGGCCGTGACGTCAGCGATTGTCTTGCCCTTGTACATGTCCTTGTTGCCGCGCCGATAGCTTAGTTTGAATGGTTGCGTTTCCGTCAGCAGCTGGTAATTCCACCATGAATACGAATACACTTCCGCATCGATCAGGATGCCCTTGCAGCCGCCCTGCTTGGCAACTTTTGCGATCATGCCGATGTTGTAACAGATCGTTGCCCACCATTCGTCATCGTACCAATCCATCGGCCCGCGGGCGTTGCCGGTTATAGTGGAAATAAAGTTGCTGTCAAACCGGTCGAATTCGGCGGCCTGCAGGTCGGCTATTGCCGGCATGATATTGGCTTCCGGTATGCGCCTCCGAAACACGACACTCTGCCCGACGTCGAAGCCGTCTTCACCGGTCACGTGCCGATTGAGACGACCGCTCGGTAGCCGGCAGATGTCGGTGCCGCCTTTTTCGAGCTTGATCGGTGTCGGTGTGGCGATCCAGGTGCAGACGCCGTCCAGCGGCACCTGCTGCAGTGCGGCGGCGTTGCGCGAGAGGTAAACAGTATCGGGTTCAGTGGAACCGCTGGTGACAATGGTGACGTCTTTTGCAGCCAGCTTGGGTATCGGGAAGAAAGCGAGACACAGAATTGCAATGAAGAGACAACGCATGAGCATTTTCCTTTGAGGTGTTAAGTAAGATAAATGACCGTTACGATACACCGTGCTATAATACGATCAGGCGGAACAAATTGCCAACCATCGACACCTTACAGACAGGGGAGAATCATGGAAATAAACAACCGCACCGTCATCGTCACTGGCGCCGGCGCCGGCATCGGCAGGACCCTGTCCGTGATGTTCGCGCGTCATGGTGCCAATGTCGTCTGCTGCGGCCGGCGCGCCAATCTGCTGGATGAAACGGTGGCACTGATCGAAGCGGAAGGGGTAAACGGCCTGGCAGTGCCGACCGACATCACCGATCGTGATCAGGTCCGGCGCATGGTCGATGCTGCGCTCGAACGCTTCGGCGCGATTGACATCCTGTTCAACAACGCCGGCAGCTTCTGGTGTATCGGCGCGGTATGGGAGGTCGATCCGGAGGCGTGGTGGGCGGATGTGACCGTCAACCTGCTCGGCAGCTTCCTCACAATGCACGAAGTTCTGCCGCACATGATGTCGAACGACAGCGGTATCATCATTAACATGAACGGCGGTAAACCGCCCGGCGGCAGCGGCTATGGGTCCAGCAAAGCCGGCTTCATGGAACTGTCGAAAACGCTGGTGGCGGAGCTGCAGCAGGCAGGCAGCAACGTCCTGGTCTTCACTGCCGGCCCGGGCCTGGTGCGAACCGAGATGACCGAGTTCCAGGCAGCCGACGCAGCCGGACAGAAGTGGATTCCCTCCGTCGCCGAAATGCTGGATGCCGGCCAGGTTCGTGATCCGGAAGAAATCGCTGAAGCGACAATCAAAATGGTACAGGTCGCCAGGCCCGAGCTCAACGGCATGAAGTACGGTCCCGGCATGGACTTCTCGGAGTTTGAAGAATGAGTCGATGGTTGACGATTCTTGTCGGGGCATTGCCGGCGTTCGCGCCCGCTGCCACGGTCACCTTCGAGGATGTAACAGCGGCACTCGGCATCGAGAACCCCGGCTCGGAGCGTGCTGCCTGGGTCGACTACAACAAC
>CAJWLW010000194.1 GCA_913042885.1 uncultured Lentisphaeria bacterium
GTTCGGGCTTGAGAATTTTGACACAAATCTCCCGATCCAGGGTCAAATCCATGGCACGGTAGATCGTGGTCATGCCGACGTCGCAGAGAATTTCCTCGAGCACGTAATTGCCGAACGGCAGTGGAATGATCAGATCCGTGTTGCATTCGGGGCAAGCAATTGTCGAAAATGCTTCCAGTTCAGTCACATCCAGCTTCTGCCCGCAACCGAAGCAACCAATTTTAACTTGATACGCCATAAGTCTGTACAATAGGATGGCCATGAAATTTTGCAAAACTGCCCTTGACCTCTGGTGCTGGCGGCCGATCTGCATTTTGGGTGTGATTGCGGTCCAAGCTCTGGCGGCGACACCTGTCGAGCTGACGATTCTGCAGACGACCGACATCCACGCGCACGTGATCGACTCTATATCCGATTCCAGGCAACCGGACTGGCTGAAGCTGGCGACAGTCATCCGTCGCGAGCGAGCTACGGCGGCAGCCTGTCTGCTGATCGACTGTGGCGATACTATCCAGGGTACGCTGGCGGGTGTTTATACCAGGGGCGAGATCAGTGTGCGCATGTTGAATCATCTCGAATACGACGCCTGGGTGCCGGGCAATCACGAACTGGATTTCGGTACCCGACGACTGGCGGAGCTCATCGAGCAGATTCAGGTGCCGGTACTCAACGGGAATCTGACGCTGCATGGCAAACGGTTGCGCGCCTGGCGCATGTACAACTGCGGCGGTGCCCGCGTAGCGGTGATCGGAATGAACAGCGGCTATCTGAAAAACTGGTTTCGCGAACCGCACACCGGCGGCTTCGAGGTGACTACGGCAGCAGCGGCACTGGAAGATCTGATGCCGAAACTGACTTCTTTCGAACCGGATCTGATCGTGCTGGCTCTGCACCAGGGCCTGCTGGCAAACGATCCGCGCGGCGTCAATGAAGTCAATGACCTGGCGGCACGTTTCCCGGAGATCGACATCATCCTGGGCGGTCACACGCATCGCGATGTGGCGGGGATGCGCAGCGGCCGCGCCTGGTACGCACAGGCCGGATTCGGCGCTAAGTACCTGGCGCGCATCGACGTACAGGTTGACACAGAGCAGCACCGCCCGCTGATGATCAAATCACGGTTGATCCCTTGTGCCGGAGAACCACGCGACCCCGCGGCACAACAGGCGGTGGCCGATCTGATCAGCCCTTTGACAGCGCTTGCGGAATCGCCAATCCGGCAATTGCCGGAGGCCGTGTCGTCTTACGGCCGCCCCGGTTCCGGCTGTGCCATGAGTGAACTTTACTGCCGTGCAATTGCGGAACGAACCGGTGCCCGCGTCGTATTTCAGGGGCGTCTGTCGAAAACGTCGTGGCCGGCGGACCAACCAGTTACCGAGCAGTTACTCTATGACGCCATTCCGTACGAGAACAAGATCGGCATTGCCATGCTGACAGCGGACGAGATCACGATGGTACTGACGGAGCAGTTGCGGAATCGCGAAAGTTATGTATTCAACGGAATCTGGGGTGTGAAGGCGCAAGTCAGTGATGATTGGCGGACAGTGCTTGAACTGCAGTGGGACACCCTGGCCAACGCCCGCGTACCGGTCGCCTTCCACAGTTATGCAGCGGCCGGCGGCGGCGGCCGTTTCCCGAAGCTGCGGACGCTGCTGGCAACAGCGGCGGTGCAGTACCGGTCGACAGGGCTGATGACGCGCGACATCGTCCGCGATCATCTCCGGAATTCATCCGAACCGGTGGCGCCGACGGTTCATTGGGTTATGCGCGAACAGTGACAATGCGGGGTTGATTTTTCATGAAACGGACGCTAGTGTCTAAGTCTCAATCAACCATTACTATCAGAGGGATATGGCAATGACAGATGAGCAACACAAGCTCAACATCGGTCTGGCACAGATGCTGTGCGGCGGGGTCATCATGGACGTGACCACCAAAGACGAGGCCTGCATCGCCGAGGACGCCGGAGCGTCTGCCGTGATGGCGCTGGAGCGCGTGCCCTCGGACATCCGCAAACAGGGCGGTATTGCGCGCATGAGTGATCCCGAGATGATCCTGGCGATCAAGGATGCTGTTTCGATTCCGGTGATGGCAAAGGTGCGCATCGGGCATTTCGTCGAGGCTCAGATTCTACAGGAGCTCGACATCGATTTCATCGACGAAAGCGAGGTGTTGTCACCGGCGGACGAAACCCATCACATCGACAAATGGCAGTTCAAGTCGCCGTTCGTCTGCGGCGCCACCAACCTGGGCGAGGCGCTGCGCCGGATTGGTGAAGGCGCCTCGATGATCCGCACGAAAGGCGAGGCAGGCACGGGGAACATTATCGAGGGTGTTCGACATTTGCGGACGATTCTTCGCGAGATGAAGCTCCTGGCTCAACTCGACGAAGGAGACCTTTTCGCGGAGGCCAAACGGTTTCAGGCCCCGTTGCACGTTATCCAGGAAGTTGCGAAAACGGGTAAGCTGCCGGTGCCCAACTTTTCTGCGGGCGGCGTCGCGACGCCGGCAGACGCGGCGATGCTGATGCAGCTCGGTGCGGAAGCTGTGTTCGTCGGTTCCGGCATCTTCCGGTCGTCGGACCCGCAAGGGTTTGCGGGTGCGATCGTGCAGGCGGTGACGCATTTCCGCGATCCCGGGAAGCTTGTGGAAGTGTCGCGCAACCTCGGCACCCCGATGCCGAGCATCGGCGCGGGACAACTGAGCGAAGAAGACAAGTTCGAGCATCGCGGCTGGTAGTTGTGAGAACGCTGCATTGCGGGGATCGCAAATGAAGATTGGGATACTCGGCTTGCAAGGTTGTTGCGTCCCGCACGGACGCAAGTTCGCAACGCTTGACGTCGACTGCTGCCGCGTCGTTTCCCCCGAGGACCTCACCGGCATCGACGGACTGGTGATGCCGGGCGGCGAGAGCTCGACGATGTTGAAAGCCGCAACACCCGGGCTGTGGTCTGCAGTCAGTGATTTTGCTGAAACCCGTCCGATCTGGGGTGTGTGCGCAGGCTGCATCCTGCTGGCGCGTCACGTCGACAATCCTTCGCAGGAATCACTCGGCTTGATGCCGATCGACGTGCGGCGCAATGCCTATGGTTCGCAGAACGACAGTTTCATCGACGATCTGGAATTGAATTTGACGGAGGTCGTCCACATCGAAGCAATCTTCATCCGGGCACCGCAGATCCTTCAAGTGGACGACGACGTCAACGTACTGGGTAAACACGGCGGGCACCCCGTGATGGTCGAGAGCCGCCACCACCTGGCAACGACATTCCATCCGGAGTTACACGAGAGCATGGCTGTGCATGAGTATTTCATAGGGAAAGTCATGCGCCACTCGGATGGGTGACTGTCTGGGGTTGAGACGTTTGAATTGACGTCTTGCGGACAAAACAACGGCGCTGTATACTACGGACTCCCTTGCAACCCAATGTTTTTGTTGTTACCGGGACGGTAGCTCAGTCGGTAGAGCATCTGCCTTTTAAGCAGGGGGTCCCGGGTTCAAGCCCCGGCCGTCCCACCATATATTTTCCCCGCGTATCATGCAGCCAACGACCAACGGCATCGTCACTCTGACGACCGACTTCGGCGTTCAGGATCTTTTCGTGGGTGTGGTGAAGGGGGTAATCCTCGGCATCAATCGCGTTGCGACGCTGGTCGATATCACGCATGGGATTCCGCCGCAGGACATCCCGACCGCAGCCCTGGTTGTCGATGCTGCATCCCGTTGTTTCCCACCGGGCACGGTGCACGTCGTCGTGGTCGATCCCGGCGTCGGCAGTGAACGGCGGAATATTGCCCTCGCCTGCCGTGGTCAATATTTCGTGGCGCCGGACAACGGTGTACTGACGGCAGTACACGCGGACAACCCGGGCGTTGCGGTCTCATTGGAAGAGACCGTTTTTTTTCGCAACCCGGCAAGTGCGACATTTCATGGCCGCGACATTTTCGCACCGGTGGCGGCGTATCTCAGCCGGGGCACGCCGCTGACATCTTTAGGTCCAACGGTTACGGGTCTTGTCTGTGCCGATCTGCCGCAGCCGACGGTATCGTCGACGGCAATTGACGGGCAGGTGCTGATGGTGGATCACTTCGGCAACCTGATCACGAACATCTGCAGCGCTGCATTGGAAGCACTTGGCGCCAATGTCCAGATCGCTATCGGGAGCGAGCGGATCGCGGGCATTCAACCGAGCTATGCACAGGCACCGCCGCAGACGCTGTTGGCGGCGATCAACAGTTTCGAGGTGTTGGAGATCGCCGTGAACCAAGGTAACGCCGCCGAGCAATTGCAGGCAGGGGCAGGCACACCGGTACGGGTCAATATTTCTGCGGGTGGGTGAATATTGGAGATCATGCGACATGCGGAAACGCTCAGCCGCAAGGCGAGCGGTGTTGAATTCGACGCCGACAGGCCGCTGGCGAGGGGAGCGTTGCAGAGGCGTGAGGCAGGCAGGATCGATGCGGAAAGTGTATATTTCGGCTGGCAAACGGGAGTAACGCCATGAGAACAGGACTTCTGGCAATCCGCGCTTGGTACAAGTACATCCCAACAGCTCTGACTCTGGGCAATTCGCTGTGCGGCTTCACCGCGATTCTTTGCTGTCTGCAGATCTATGCGCCGACCCAGGGGGAGGAAGTCCGGCAGCTCCTGGGGTTCCTGCATATGCGCGAACCCGAACCCGGCGACGAAGTACGGCAGTTGCTGGCAGTGAGCGCATGGTTGATTGTCGGCGCAATGATTTTCGACATGCTCGACGGATGGACGGCTCGCTTGCTCAACGCACACTCCCCTTACGGTGTGCAGATGGATTCGCTGTCGGACATGGTGACCTTCGGCGTAGCGCCGGCGGTAATGATTTCTGTGATGGCACACACCAACAAGCTGAACGTCGTCCCCTACTTCTGGATTTGGCTGTTGTGCGCAATCTACCTCGCCTGCGCGGCGCTGCGTCTGGCGTTGTACAATGTCAAAGCCGCGGGAGAAGAAAAAACGGAAGACTTTCAGGGACTGCCATCACCGGGCGCAGCGGCGGCGGTTGCGAGTCTGGTTTTGCTGTACAGCGATCCGCAGACCGAACCGATCATCATGGTGTCGAAAATCCTGCCGTTCTACACCGGCGTCCTGGGGGTCCTCATGGTGTCGACGGTGCCGTACATGCATTTCGGCCGGTGGCTGGGCAGTAAGCAGAAAAATAAAGTCAAGATTCTCGTTCTGATCATATTCTTTATCCTGTTCAACTGGAACTCTCGGCTGGTCGCGGCCGTAGCGATTAATATCTACGTGGTCTCCGGTCCGCTGCGAGCGGTTTTCGGCTGGCTACGCCGAGCATTCTTCACCAGGAAACCCGCCGCTGAGCAGACGGGCGACGGCTGACCGAAGGCCGTAGAGATTTATGTGGCCAATGATCGGCAGGCCCAGCTCCAGTTGGAAGCGATTCATTTCAAGCTGGTGTGTTCCCTTGGTATGTGTATAAGAAGTTGGATATCAGGCTGATTTTTTCTCAAATTACATTATTTCTGAGAATTTTTTGGCGTAGGGCTACAAGAAAAATCAAAGCAATGATACTGTCCCACTCACATTAAATGAGGTGATGGCGGTGTTTGATATTTTGGTTCAACTGTTGATACTTGCGGGCGCGCTGGGTGTGTTCCTGCTGGGCATGAAGATAATGTCCGAGGCGCTGCAAAAGGTTGCAGGTGCTCGGCTCAAAGAAATCTTGTCCAAGATTACGTCCAATCGGTTCAGCGGGGTGATTGCGGGTCTGACGGTGACCATTGTGGTACAATCCAGCTCTGCGACAACCGTCATGTTGGTGAGCTTCGTAAACGCCGAATTGTTGTCGCTGGTTCAGTCCATCGGCGTCATCTATGGCGCGAATATCGGCACCACGGTCACGGCCTGGTTGGTGGCCCTGTTGGGGTTCAAGGTGAAGATTACCGCCTTTGCGCTCCCCGCTGTGGGGATTGGTATGGCCATGACCTTTATGAAGCATCGTCGGACCCGGCAGTGGGGCGAGGTACTGACGGGATTTGGCGTGCTCTTTCTGGGCTTGCATCTGCTCAAGAAGTCGGTACCGGGCATTGAAGACTCTTCCCAGATGGAGTGGGTCGCTCACCTCACGCACTACGGATTTGGGAGTGTCCTGATCTTCCTCGCGATCGGTACGGTACTCACCATAATACTTCAGTCCAGTTCTGCGACAACCACGTTGACCCTGACCCTGGCCGCTTTGGGATGGATTCCCTACGAGTATGCAGCTGCGATGGTGTTGGGTGAAAACATCGGGACTACGGCCACAGCTAATCTTGCAGCCATTGGTGGTTCCAAAAACGCAAAGCGTGCGGGCGCAGCACATTTCTTCTTCAACGTCTTTGGGGTCCTGTGGGCGCTGGCGCTCATGAAGATTTACCTGTTTCCAGTGGTGGACATGTTGGTACCGGGCGATCCAACGCTAGACATGCTGGATTTGCAGGATAATGCGACGGCAAAGCTGGTGGCAGGGGGAGTGATCACCACTCATTTGGCTATGTTCCATACACTATTCAATGTGACCAATACGCTGGTAATGCTGCCCTTTGTCCACCAGTTGTCGAGGTTGGTGCAGCGGATCGTCAAGTCGGATGCCGCCGGGTTCGAGAAACATCTGCGCTTCTTGAACATCAATTTGATCAACACGCCGAATTTGATGATCGTGCAGGCCCAGAAAGAGATGCAACATCTTCTGGAAGTCGTGCAGACCATGTTCTCGGATTCGATGAAGATTCTACGAAGTGGTGGAAACTATATGGGGCACCTCGTAGAGGAGACCCTGGAACGGGAGGCCCTGACCGACGAACTGGAGGCCGGGATCCACAGCCATCTCTCGGTATTAGCGGGAAAAACGACCTCAGTAGAGGCGTCGACAGAGATTGCCCACCTCTTGGAGAATACTCATCGGTTGGAGCGGATGGCGGATCATTGTGCGGTGCTGGTACGTATTGCCAGCCGAAACCATGATCGCTCACGATACTTTGAAGAGGAGCTCTCTGCGGGTTTGGGTCAGATCGGAGACCTTGTCAAGAAGTCCATGAATCATGTGGACCTCTATCTGGCAGGTACAGGAAGTCCTCAGGCGGCGGAAGAGATTGAAAACGAGATTGATGAGGTCCGTCGGGTACTTCGTGAGCGCTCCATTCAGCGACTACAGGACCCAGAAGAGAATATCAAGATCGGGCTGGCTTTCTTGGATGTACTGAGTCATCTGGAAGAAATCGGGGATTTGGCGATCGGAATTATCCGTCGATCTGAATCCGCTTGAGGCCAGCACAACCGAAAGTCCGCGACCGGCACGTGCTTGGTATCCTCTCTCTTTGTCTCGCGGGATGGGGTGCCGTGAAGTCTGGACATGACCCTGGAGTTGGCCATATGGGACAGTGCCGGCTAGTCAATGACGCTGTCGAGTGCCTCTGTATTATAACGGTCCCGGTGCCGGATCAGGGTCCGCCGGGCGGCGGGTCGGACTGGCTCCAGACCTCCACGTAGTTGGGATCGCCGCCATCGAAGACATGCTTGTTGCGATCGGTGTGACCGTCCAGATAGGTGATGTTGGCGGTCGCGCCAGGATGCCGGAAGGCATACATCCAGCCGCGGTTCGTGATTCCCCAGGCCGTGTCGGCATTCCACTCGTAGTAATTGCCGACCCAGCCCCAGCCGGGCTCGTGCTTGTCCATGATCAGCGGCGCCGCGTCGGCGCCGCCGCCGGCGCCGTCATTGTAGTAGGCGCCGCTGCCGAAGCCACGACGGGATAGAGAAGTGTCGCCGTACCCGACGTAGTAGTTGTACTGGTTGATGCTCCAGTTCATGGCGAAACTGCAGTGGTCGAGATCGCTGTCGTACGCCGTGGTAACTGGATTCGGCTGCTTGCAGTTGTTGTCCGCGGTGCCGAAGACATGGCCGGTCTCCGCGGCGCAGCGGTAGGCTGGCCAGCGCCGCTCGGTGTAGGCCCAGCCCGATGGTCCCGGCGTGGTCACGCCGCCATGCACTTCGCCTTCACCCAGGTAGCCCTCCTTGCCCAGCGTCCGCCACCAGTGGTAGGTAAACGGGAAAAAGTCGTCATTGTCCTCGGCGAACATGGCAAAAGCATAGTACACCTGCCGTTGATTATTGCGGCAGTCGGCCGCTATACTGGCGGCCTTGGCTGCCTGCAGACTGGGAAGCAGGAATGACGCCAGGATGGCAATTATGGCAATGACGACAAGCAGTTCAATGAGCGTGAATCCGGCGAACGCCCCCTGCATCTGCCACGACCGCCAGGGCTGGTTCGCGGTTGCGGCAGGCCTCGCCACGACCCGGCACCCGGTGAGGGGGGATATATTCACAAAGAGCCTACACGGCGACTTTGACGACTACTTTGCTGACTTCGCAGGGGGTGCCAGCAGCGATCTGCGGCATATGCGCGTCCTGCGGGCCGAGGATAATGAACGTGCCGGCCGGCATGGTCAAAAAGTCACCCTCCCCTTCCAGCAGCAGGTAGTCGTCCTTGTCTTCATACGCCTTGCTGACGGTCAGGCCATCGAGGTTCGCGTAGCCCATACGCTCGTTGCCGCTGACAACGTACTGCACGTCGATATACCGGCGATGCGCTTCCCACAGCCCCTTGCTGACATCTTTGGTGGTGTAGGCCTGCACCATGGCATAGATAGCGTCGCCGTCGATGTCGTAGCGGCCGAGTTCCATCCCGGTAAAATCGGTGTCCCGCAGATAAGCGAGAGCGGCAGTGAGACGGGGCGCCACACCATCGTAGATTGCGGCATTGTCGATGTGGTCGATGATCATGATCCGGATTCTCCTTTGGCAGGTTGAACGGCCAACCTACAATTGCCCGCGGCACATTGCAACGTCATGTGACGGGTGTACCTTTTTCCCTTGTTTTCACGGGAGACTGGGGTAGATGCCGGACACAGACGACAGTACGATTCAGGACATTGTCATTCGGGCAATCGACGTCAAGCGCTACTACGGCAGCGGC